>JALEMK010000141.1 GCA_022768265.1 Erysipelotrichaceae bacterium | reverse complement strand
TGGAAAGAAAACTAATTTAAATCACATCACTTCTAGTGCTTCTAATCGTGGAATGGGCCTAGAAGATGATATCAACAAAACTAACAAATATTATCTAGCTTGTGATATTGCCAATATCCACAAAAAACCTACACCGATCCAGATTGTTAAGGTAGATTATCCTGCAAGAGATAAAGCAAAGATCGTTGAAGCATATTTCAAGGTTCCAAGCACTACCGATTATAACGGTGTATATCGCGGAAAGGCCATCGATTTTGAAGCTAAAGAATGTGCAAGCAAAACCGCATTTCCCCTAGCTTCGATCCATCCCCATCAGATTACTCATCTAACAAGCGTTATCAAGCATGGGGCCATCGCCTTTGTTATCTTTCGCTTTACCCATCTAGATAAGACTTATTTTGTTGCTGCTGAAAAGATCATTGCCTTTTATCAACAACAAAAACGTAAATCCATACCATATGCTTGGTTTGAAGAAAATGGTATAATCATTGGGTATAATCTTATAAAACCTGTTGATTATCTGCAAATCATCGATAAATTGTATTTTTAAAAGGAGGTACATATGACAACCAAAAAAGTTCATACGCAGCCAAAGAAAAAGCATAAGAAAAAGATCAACAAGAAAAATCTATTTACGATCATCATCGCTTGTATCGCTGCCAGCTGTGTCGTAATTGGCTCTATCGGCCTGATCGTCATGGCAAATATGCTGCAAGGAAAACCAGAGCTCATCGTCGATAACTTCATCTCTCCTGAATCAAGCAGGATCTATGATGCAAATGGTGAGCTTATTGCCGATGTTGGTAACCAAATTCGTACTAACATCACTTATGATGAATTACCTGAAAGTCTGGTCGATGCCTTTGTTTCAATCGAAGACTCAAGGTTTTTTGGGCATAATGGTTTTGACGTTGCCCGTTTTGCTAAATCAGGTATCGAAGTTTTAAAAGCTGGTGCCTTTGTTCAAGGTGGTTCGACCTTAACGATGCAGTTAGTAAAAAACACTTACTTTGTCAATGATGAAACAGGAAGTGGTGCTCCTAAAAAGATCGAACGTAAAGTGCAAGAAATTGCGCTAGCAATGGAATTAGAAACCAAGATCAATAAAAAAACGATCCTAGAATTATATTTAAATAAGATCAACTTTGGCGGAACCGGCGGGATCCGTGGGGTCCAAAAAGCTTCCCAATATTATTTTGGTAAAGATGTCGGAGCTTTAAACACCGCTGAAAGTGCGATGTTAGCAGGTATTGTCAATGCTCCTAGCCTTTTCAATCCTCACCAACATTTAGACTATGCAACAAATCGTCGTAATACTGTTTTAAGCATGATGAAATATCATGGATATATCAGTGCAAGCGAATACGATCTATATTCAAGCATCTTGGTTGAAGATCTATTAGTAGATCCAAGCAAACAAGAAGCCAATGGCGAAGATGAATATGCTTATCAATCTTATATCGATTATGTGGTCAAAGAAGCTCAAGAAGTTACTGGTTTAGACCCATATGCCGTTTCGATGGAAATATATACGGCCATGGATAAAGATGCCCAAGAAATGATGGATAGCATCCAAGCAGGTGAACAAGAAAGTGTCAATTTTCCAGATGATCTAATGGAAATTGGGATGTTTTCCATGAACAACCAAACTGGTGAGGTCGTTGCTATTGGTGGTGGCCGTAACTATGGTCGAGGCGGTAGCATGTTATTGAATCATGCCACCGATCAATATAAACAACCAGGTTCAAGTATCAAGACCGTCTTATCTTATCCTTTAGCTTTTGAACATCTAGGCTGGTCAACAAGCCATGTCGTCGTCGACCAACCGATCATTTATGCTGGAACAGATTTTGTCATTCGAAACGCTAATGGTCAATATGTTGGTCAGATAACCTTAAAAGAAGCTGTAGAAAAATCATTGAATACCCCTGCTATCACGACATTACAAGAAGTTGTGAATAAAGCCGGAATGAATACCGTGACTGCTTATTTGCAAAGCTTAGGATTCTCCAGCGTTAAAAACAATCCAGAACTAGTTGATATCCAATATGCTATCGGGGGTTCTAACTTCATCGTTAGCTGTGAAGAGCTAGCTGCAGCTCATAGCGTCATGATGAACGGTGGCTATTATATTCAACCTCATGCAATTACCAAGATCGAATTTAATAACGGCAATGAACCATATGTTGCCAATTATGCTAAAAACCAAGTTATCTCTACTTCAACAGCCTTTATGATCAGTGATCTAATGCGCTATGCCGTTGAAGGTCCTAGTTTCAACTATATGGAAGTATTGAAACGTAGCTATCCTGTTTATGGTAAAACTGGTACGACCGACTGGGGAACAGAAGGTTTACAATACAATATTCCTCAAGGTGCGATCAAAGATAAATGGATGGTCTCAGAAACTTCCATGTATACCACGGCTGTATGGGTGGGATATGAAAAAGGGGTTAAAGATGCTGGAACATATTTCAATAGTGCTAAAAGCCAAATGAACATCCCTGGTAACATCAGTAGCCTGATCTTAAGCTCTTTAACAGACGATCAAAATCCTGCTGCTGTCGCCCAGCCAGATGATGTAACTAGCATTACCCACATCTTAGCTACCTTCCCATATGCAGCTCCAATCGAAAATATGGATCCAGCATATTTAACCACTGGTTATATCCAAAAAGATAATGCTAAGCTTGCTTCTCCAGAAACGACGGAGATCGCTGAATTAGGTAGCTTCAATGCTAATTTGGCACAAGATGGCACCTTAAATATCAACTGGGCACCTTATCCTGATGCAAGCAAACTAACCGTAGCGCCTGATACGATGGATCTATCGCTAAGCGTTGGTAATACCTATGTAGAAGCTTGGGGCAAACGCTTATTTGATTACACTTGGATCTATGGCCCTATTCGCTATAAAGCACGCATCATGCAAGATGGTCAACAAGTACAAGAAATCATCAGTGAAACCGAAAACTTCAGTGGTCAAGTTGCTTTAAACCCAGGTAGTCACATCCAAGTTTGTGGTTACTACGCATTTGAATCTATGCCAATGACCTCTAATGAAATATGTAGTGAATTTGAAATGGTCGATGCTGAAGTCAAGATCACGATACCTAGTGCTGATGCTAAGCTAGTGGATCTAACCAACTGGGCAGGTCCTAATAACTATCGCTATGAAACTAAGCAAGTTATCGACAACAGCAAAGCTGGCAAAACCGAAGTACAGTTCAATGGTCAAAACGTCTCAGGTCAGACCATTAGCGTCAAACAATCTGAACTTGCTAATATCAGCTTTGTCTTTATTGAATACATCGCAGAAGTACCTGAACCAACTACCCCTCCTACACCAACCAATCCACCAGCTCCTACTTGTGGTGCTAATGCTAGTTTGGTTGATGGCGCATGTAAATGTAATGATGGGTATGAAGGTGATCCTATCAAAGGCTGTACCGCCAAAGATAGTGGAAATAGCGGTGAAACCGAAAAGCCGGAAACAGACGATTAGTCCTTTGGTTAACCAAAGGACTTTTTTTGTGGATCTAACCATAAAAAAAGATCATGACAACATGATCTTACTTCTGTTTTAAAACATCCTTTCGACAAAAACTAGCAAATGGACAATCAGCGCAATCAGGATTTAAGGCCTTGCATTTATAACGGCCAAAGAAAATAAATAAGTGGTGGGCTTTGATCCAGCGTTCTTTAGCAATCTTTCGTTGCAATTTCCTCTCAACTACCAAAACACTATCATTTTTATATGCAAGCCTTAAACGCTTAGCTATTCGTTCTACATGGGTATCTACGGCTATCGCGGGAACATTAAAACATTCGCTTAGGATGACATTAGCACTTTTACGTCCCAACCCAGGCAAGCTCGTTAATTCTTCCATCGTCCTAGGAACGATGCCATCAAAATCTTCTACAAGCTTAAGTGCAAGTTTTTGGATGTTTTTAGCTTTATTGCGATAAAGCCCAATGCTTTTGATATAACTAGCAATTTCTTTTTCATCCGCCTGTGCAAAAGCTTGGGGATCCTTAAAACGTTCAAATAAAGCCGGGGTCACACGATTAACCGCATTATCAGTGGTTTGCGCACTAAGCATCACCGCAATTGCTAACTCAAAACTATTGCGATAAGTCAATTCGCAATGAGCATCCGGAAACATCGTTTCTAAGATATCTACAATTTCATTAGCATTCATTATCTTTATTCTCCAATACTTTTTGTATATATGCAAAATTGACTTTTTGATACATCGAAGCTTGTCTTAAAGCATAGATGATCAATTTGCTATCATATCGTTTCAACCACTCTTGGATCTTGGTCAATTCATCAGCCACCAGAGGTCTACCAAATTCACTTTCAAATAATTCAAAGATCGAAGCATAGTTTTCGGCTTGTTGTTTGTTCATATCGGCTTCAAATAATTTACTTAGATCAAAGACGACGCTCTTATTGATTGCTTTGATATCTAAGTAATTTTTGGCACATAAGACACTGATGACCTTATCGATGACGGCCGTATCACAATTACACTTGGCTGCTAGATATTCTAAATTGATCGGGATATTATTGACATTACAAAAATCAATCAACAAGACGACGATAGCTTCAAAATGTGATAACTGTAAATTTTCTAAATTATCTAAGATCCAGTCACGGCGATTAACATAGTTTTGTTTATACCATTTCATCCTAATTCTCCTTATTTTTCTACTATTGGCTGCTTGCTATTATACCATATTATTGTTCATCATTATGGTAAAATATCTTTTTTTGCTTGGGTTATAAATTGCATATCCCCCACAAAAATGTTATCATTTTATGTGATTTTGGAGGTTAAGATGTTTAAAAGATTGTTATATACATTTATGATCATCATTGCCATTGGGAGCATTGGTTTAGGTTTATATCGCTTTTACGAAGCTAATGATACCCATGCGACCATAAATACAAATGATGTGACCATTGAATATGATGGCGTAGCGCAATACGCCTTAAGTAGCGGTATTTCTTCAACCAACTATTTTTTCTTTTGTACTGCTAAAAACAATAACTGCCAATATGTCTTAAATACCTTATATTCCGATGTGAACAATAAGCTAAAAAATAAACGCATCGATGATATCGTAGAATTTGTGGATATTCAACCTTTGATCGATGAAGGAACTATCGAACGTTTAAGCAGTGATTGGGGCATCAATAACTTTCCAGCCTTCATCAGCGTTTCTAACAATTATGGCGAATTAACCATCAATAATAGTCTAGTATGGGATGATACAAATCCAATGGGAACCATTGATATCTTGAATTGGTTAGCATTAAATGGGCAATATGATGGTGAAATCTTAGAAGAGGTATTGGTTCCATGATCAAAGCCCTTTTCTTTGATGTCGATGATACATTATTAGCTTTTGAACCAAGTGCAAAATTGGCTTATATTGAAACTTGCGAATATTTTAAGGTTACTTTTAACAACGAGATATATCAACAATATAAACAGATCAATCGTCAGCTTTGGCAACAACATGATAAAGGCTTGATAAGTCGCGATGAATTGATGTTAAAGCGTCATCAATTGGTCTTTGGCGAAGATTTTGATGCCAAACCATTTAATGATCATTTCTTATCGCAAATCGCAAAACATGCTTTCTTGCTCGAAGGGGCTAAAGAGACTATTTTAGATCTAAGCCAAAAATATACCCTTTTTGTAGCCTCAAACAGCGAATACCAATTACAAAGCCAACGCTTGCAACTAGCCGGTATCAAAGATTACTTTCAAGCGATTTTTTGTTCGAAAGAAGTTGGCCATGCCAAACCTTCTAAAGCTTTTTTTGAATACTGTATCAAGGCTAGCGGTTACAAGCCTCAAGAAATCATGATGATCGGTGATAATCCTGCTACCGATATCATTGGAGCTAGAGCCGCCAACTTAAAAACCTGTTATTTTAATCGGCATCCCCAAGAAAAACAACAGGTTGATTGTGATTTAGAAATTTTTAAATTAAAAGACCTTTTAGGATCACTATGATCCTTTTTTATATGCTTGCAACAAATTGCTGAGTCCACATCGCACTACGTACGCTTGCTTTAGCTAGATATTCTTCAAAAGAAATAACACTATTTCCTTGCGTACAGACATCTGATAACGAACGAATGATGACAAAAGGCTTTTGATAATGCTGGCAAACTTGGCCAATAGCTGAACCTTCCATTTCTGCACATAAAGCAGCGGGATAAGCATCTTTGATCCGTTTGATCTGCCATGGCTCATGAACAAAGGTATCCCCTGTTGCCACTAAACCAACATGCACATGTTCATCTTCGCCAATAATTTCCAAAGCTTTTTTAACATAAGCTTCATTAGCTTTAAAAGATACTTTTGGATTATGAATATCCTTGTCCCAACCAGGAACATCAAGATCATAATTACACACATGGGTAGATACGACAACATCTAAGACTTGCATCGTATCATCTAGCCCACCTGCTGTACCAATATTGATGACACCTTCGATATCATAATGTTCAAATAAAATGGTCGTACTTAAAGTTGCCGCGCACTTTGCGACCCCACTGCGCATGATGACGACATCACGTTGTGCTAACTTTGCTTCATAAAAATCAATGCCATGAATGATCTTTTGTTTGCATTCTGTGGTTAGCTCTAATATTGCTTTAACTTCTTCTTCCATTGCGCCTATAATTGCAATCATCTTAATTTCTCTCCTACTATAAATATTTTTTCACCTGGTTGGATACCTTCTTGGTCAAAATCAGTATATACTTTTAACTTGAAACCTAGCGCTTCTAAATATGTCATAACTTCTTTAGGTTCAAAGACATATTGGACATGTTGTTCTTGGATCATGCCTTCAGGTTGATAAAAGGTAAAATGCTGGTGGATGCAGTTTTCGTCGCTTACAATGGTCCATTGATATGGCGTATCATTGATATACCCTTCTTCGATAAACATCTCTTTAAACTCTTCTAAACGGTCCTTGCTATGCATATCAAATAAGAAGGTTCCCCCTATTTTTAATGCCTCATGAACACTTGCGAACATTTGATGATAATTCTCAAGATAGTTGATGCTATCACAAAAACAAATGATACCATCATATTGCTGGCTGACCTTAAATTCATTCATATCTAATACTTTGGTATTGATATTAGGATATTTTTGATTTAATCTTGCTAGCATGCTTGCCGATATGTCTGTCGCTAAGATCTCATATCCTCTTTGCATTAGTTCATGACTTATTTCTCCTGAACCACAAGCTAATTCTAAGATCTTTCGCTTTTTGCTGTGACGATCGACAAAATCACACCATTTTAAAGTAGCTTCATCATCTTTAACTAATTCATCATAATAATAAGCTAAACGATCGTAGATCATAATGGCAATTTCACCCTTGGTTGATCTAACCATAAATTCTCTAAATTATAAACATCGCGCTGATTATTAACAAAGACATGTACCACGATCGAATAAAGATCGATCAAGATCCAATCGCTTTGTTCATCGCCCTCGATGCTTCTAACATCATAGCCATTCTTATATGCTTCATCCTTGATATTGTTAACGATAGCCATGGCCTTACGACTGTTAGACGCCGAACAAATCATCATATAATCATTAAATGGACTTACTTTTTCTAAATTGATGATGACGATATCTTCACCTAATCGATCTTCGATAGCTTTATAAACGATTTCCAATAGTTCCAATTTCTTTCCCCTCCACTTTTGTAATATAAGCAATCTGTTGCGCCTTTACAAGGGCAAATCCGGCCCTTAAATCTTTTTTTACCACCTGCAGCTGTTTTGAAATATCATAGCCTCGCGAAGGATCAAGCTTATCCGCAATAAAAATGATCATTGCTAATTTGCTTGTAGCTTCCCCAGTCGTATGGTATTTGATGGCATCATACATTTTTTGATCGTAAATACCTAAGTAATGGCGTAAAAACCAAGCTCCAAGATATTGATGATATAAAGCAGGATCTTGAGATAAATATGCTGGAAAATACTTTTCCATTAATTGTTTCTGTTTATCATATGCCAACTGCTTACAAATATCATGCATCATCGCACAGATCTTTACTTTATTTTGATCAACATGATGCCATTTGGCAAGCGTTAATGCCAAATTGGTCATCGAGCGAACATGCGTTAGTCTTTTGCCATGATTGTGGGCTTCTAAGATAGTAGATAGATACCAACCCTTAGCCAAAATGATCTTGCGTGTATTTTTCGCTAATAGATGCAGCTGCCCTTGTTGGATCAAGGCATATGTAGCAGCATTATCTTGGGTGATGACGATATCATCAGCAGTGATCTTATCAACGATAACTGCATGATGATAAGGTTTTAGTGCTACTTGCAACAAATAACGACGCGAAGCTTTATCTAAGATACCATCATCTTCCAAATAAAAACCAATCTTATGATATTGTTTGATGATAGCTAAATGCTCTTTTAAAACCGGATCAAAACGATCTTTTAAAATGATCATGGTAATTGAATTTTTCTTTCTTTGCTTGGACGGTATAGGATGATGGTACGACCAATTTTTTGAACGACCT
>JALEMK010000088.1 GCA_022768265.1 Erysipelotrichaceae bacterium | reverse complement strand
GATAACTTGAGTGAAACTAGAAGAAAATATTCTGAAGTACAAAATTAAGCCTCTAAGATCTAGAGGCTTTTTCTTTGGTCAAGATGATCGAGCAACAACTGATATAGATGATCTCACAAAGACCGGTAATAGAAGCGTATTTGAAGATCAATGAGATACATATTCCAATAATGATAAGATAGATCTTGATTTCACGATGACCTAGATGACTAAATATTAGATAATTAAAGATAAATAGGGCAATATATGCCAGTACGACATGGCAAAAGCTAGAAAATATCAAATCTAGGTCATAAGGAATTAAGATGACCAGCAAAGTTAATATGGCAAATATACGAGCGTACTTTAAATCGTATGTACTTAATAAATAGAAAAAGAAACTTAAGATCAAAAAAGCAACGATCTTGACATGAAAAAAATGCATGATCGAAGTAAAGTTTGCGACATTAAGTTGATAATGATAACCCGCCAAACATAAACAAATAGGAATTAAAAAGTAGCCGATGAATTTTAAAATTGTTTTTCTCATGCTAAAATTATAGCAAAGAAAGAAGGAAAAGATAAATGCTTAAAGTAGGATTTCAAGGGAAAAATGGTACATATAGCGATTTAGCAGTTGATTTATATTTTGCAAAGCAAAAAATTCAAAAATATAATTATGCCAATTTTTTAAGTATCGTTGAAGATATCGAAAATAACAAGTTAGATTATGCATTGATACCTGTAGAAAATACGACTACGGGGATCATCAGTCGTACCTATGATTTTTTCTTTAAGCATCAATTATATGCAGTAGGAGAAATATGTCTTCCAATCAAAGAACAATTGATTGGTCTAGCAAATAGTGATATCGAAAAGATCAAAGAAGTATATTCACATCCTGAAGCTCTAGGGCAATGTGCTAACTTTTTTGCTAAGTATCCTCATATCAAGCAGATTCCTTATCAGGATACATCTGCTAGCGTTGCTTATGTCAAAGCTTGCAACGATCCTAGCAAGGCAGCCTTAGCTAGTGTCAATGCGGCAACATATTACGATATGGCAATCTTGGCATCAGATGTTCAGGATAGCGATCATAATACAACACGCTTTTTATGTATAACCCATCATTATGAAAAGATCAAAGATGCAAATAAGATCAGCACGATGTTCATTTTAAAACATGAAGCAGGTTCCTTGTATCGTTTGTTAGAAGTTTTTGCAAAGCGCGGAATCAATTTGTTGAAACTAGAATCTAGACCATTGCCTCAACATCAATTCGAATATTTATTTTATTTAGATTTTGAAGCCCGATTAAATGAGGAAGAATTGGCTAATTTACTGCAGGAAACGATGAAATATTGCATAGATCATAAACTTTTAGGACATTATCAAGCATACAAAATGTAACTGCTTTCAGTAAATTAAAAACTTTGTTTACATTTGAGCTAATATGTTGTAACATATCACCATATAATTAGGGATATGATATATTTTTAGATCATGACAATATTATTAGATGAAATATGGTAGCTATGTAGATATTGTCTATATAGCTTTTTGTGTTAAGGAAAGGGGCAAGAAGATGCGTATTGATGTTAATTGCAGCAGCACTTATCCGATCATCATCGAAAAAGGGTGCTTGCAAAAAGCCAAGGAATATATTGGGGATGACCGGCGAATCTTGATCATCAGCGATGATATGGTTCCTAAAGAGTATATTCAATGTTTACAAAAACAATTTTCAAAAGTAGATATAAAGATCGTTAAGCATGGTGAACAAGCTAAAAGCTTAGCAGTTTATGAAGACTGTTTATCTACGCTTTTAGAATTGAATTATGCACGTAAAGATCTAGTTGTGGCCTTAGGTGGTGGGGTCGTTGGGGATCTTGCTGGTTTTGTGGCAGCTACCTATAAAAGAGGAATAGGCTTTATCAATATTCCCACGACTACCTTAGCGCAGATTGATTCGAGCATCGGCGGAAAAGTAGCGATCAACATGCAAGGTATCAAAAATTGTGTTGGCGCTTTTTATCAACCAAATTTGGTATTGATCGATCCACTGGTGTTAGCTAGTTTACCTGCAAGACACTATCATAATGGACTAGCTGAAGCTATCAAAGCAGGATTGATTGGCGATCCTCAATTATTTGCATTATTTGAAGCCCCTACATTAGATATCGAGCAAATTATCTATCGTTCGTTGTTGGTGAAAAAAAGGGTCGTGGAAATAGATGAAAAAGAAAATGGCTTACGCAAGATCTTAAACTTTGGGCATACCTTTGGGCATGCCTATGAAAGTTACTATCAATTAAAAGATTATTATCATGGTGAATGTGTTGCCTTGGGAATGATGAGGATCATCCAAGATGCTGAGCTAAAAAAGCGTTTAGCAAGCATCTTAGAACGCTTGGCTTTGCCAACCAAATGTGCTGCTGATCATGACCACATCATGGAGCTGATCAAAAGTGATAAAAAAGCTGATCATGATCTGATCGATATCGTTGAAATATCTTCGCTAGGTCAGGCTAAGATCAAAACCTGTCATATCCATGAGCTAAGAGCATATTTAGATGAGGATTAAGTTATGAAAAATACCTTTGGAAATAATTTAGCGATCACTTTGTTTGGTGAATCGCATCAAGCAGCCATTGGGGCTACCTTAGATGGGGTACCAGCAGGCATTTATATTGATGAAAAAGAAATTGCGC
>JALEMK010000078.1 GCA_022768265.1 Erysipelotrichaceae bacterium | reverse complement strand
ACCTCCCAATTTTATCATATCTTCTAAAAGAAAAAACTGTGACAAGTTAAGTTGTGCGCACTCTTAACTTACACAGTTTATTTTACACTCTCTAATTATCTAGAAAAGGTTTTGGGGAACTTGAGAGTAAATGTAGTTTGTATTCCAAAGTCGCTATCACAACTGATTGTTCCATGATGTAATCCAACACCATGTTTGACTATTGATAATCCTAGCCCAGATCCTTCAATTGCTGTATTATGTGATTTGTCTACACGATAGAATCGTTCATATATTCTCGGTAATTCCTCTTCCTTGATACCTATACCTGTATCCTTAATTTTAATCAAGATGTCATTTTTATCTTCATCAAGATTTATAAAAACAGTTCCATTTTGTTTGTTATATTTTATGGCATTTTGAATGATATTGTATAAAATATCTTCCATTACATAAACTATGCATTGACCATATATGTTTTTGTGGTGGTATATAATTTTAATTTTTTTATCATAAATGAACTTATCTAGCTTTTCGATACATTTGCTAATTATAGCATCATAATTTACTTCTTCAATTTCTAAAGTTATCCTATTTTCATCTAATTTGGATATTTTTATGATATCATTTATTTTATTTATTAAATTCTGTGATTCTTGATAAATTTTTTGGGCAAAAACTCTAATATCTTTTTCTTGAGCAATTCCATTTGCAATAATTTCAGCATAGCCACTGATTGATGTAAGTGGTGTTTTTAATTCATGAGAGACATTAGCACTAAATTCTTTTCTCATCTTATTGTGAAGTTGTAAATTGTTTACCAAGGGGATAAGCTCAGGATATATATCATTAATGTTAGGATTGGCCAAATCTAGTTTATTGATTGGCTTAACAATGGAGTTAGCTTGCCATTTTGCGATAAATAAACAAATGACTATAAAAGCTAAAAGAACAAATGAAGAGAAAATGATTGCAGGAATCAATATGCCGATGAAACTAGAAGTTTCCATGGATAATCTTAGGATATGTCCATTGTCCAATAATAAAGCATAATAGTACATATTTTGATTAATGGTATCAGATTTTCTTAAAGCTTCACCGTGGCCTTTTTTAATAGCTTCTTGTATCTCAGGGCGGTTAAGATGGTTTTCTAATTCGACTTGTTTGCTATCATAAATTACTTCACCTGTATCATCAATGATCGTAATTCTTGCACGGGTCAAAACATTGTTGTTTATATCGAAATTTTCATTAATTTTTGTTTTTAGTTCTAAGGTTTCCTTTTTAACCTCATCTTTTACATTCTCAGCAAGTAGATAAGTTATAAAGCTTGAAATCATTAGGTTTGAACAAAGTAGGGCTAAACTGGTTATTGTAATAATTGTGAAATATATTCTTTTTTTCATTTTATCCTAGTTTATATCCAACACCACGAATCGTCTCTATATAATTTTGATTGTCGTTAAGCTTAGCTCTTAGTGTTCGAATATGAACATCTACGGTTCTGGTCTCTCCATAGTAATCGTACCCCCAGATATCTTCTAATAATTGTTCACGTGTCAAGACCATTCCTTGATTTTCTAATAATTTTTTTAATAATTCGTATTCTTTCAAAGTCAGGATTATCTCATTTTCGTCTACATATACTTTATGAGCACAATTGTCGAGAGTTATGTCTTTGAATTGCAATATGTTTGAATGATTAGCATTTCTTCGTAATACAGCTTTTATTCGAGCGATTAGTTCCATGATACCAAAAGGTTTAGCTACATAATCTTCAGCTCCCAAATCTAATCCTAGAACTTTGTCATATTCACTTGCTTTTGCAGTAAGCATAATAACTGGTATTTTTTTATAATAATGATTTGCTTTTAACTTTTTCAAGACATTAATACCATTATCATCTGGTAACATGATATCAAGCAAAATTAAGTCGCATGTATTTTTTTCTAAAGCACCAAAAAAGTCTGTAGCTGTTGTGAATCCTACAGCATCAAAACCAGTTTGTTTCAAAGAATATATAACTAACTCTTGAATGTTTAAATCATCTTCTAAAATGTATATCATACTTAATATTTTATGTTAAAAATCAAAAAAATAAATAGATTTTACATAAATTTAACATTTTTCTTCAAGCCAATAAAAGTTCCACACAAGCCACCAATGATATGGGTCATTTGACTGATGGTGTCATGATTAACGATACCAGTGATGATCTCATTGCTTAGATATAAGATGGCAACGATGATAAAAGTCAAAGGAATTCCTTCGTTTTTACCCGTGATGCTGGCAAGGATGATGAAACAAAATACTACACCGCTTGCTCCAAGCAAGGCATTGTTAGATACGATGATGTGGATCACGCCAGTAATTAAAGCGACGACCATGATGATCTCGATCATGGCCTTAGAACCATATTTTTCTTCTAAAAGTGGTCCTAATAGTAAAAATAGGGTCATATTGCTGGTTAGATGTGCTAGATCGGCATGACCAAAAACATGAGCGAATAGGCGCACATAAAATAAAGGGTCCAATAAGCTAGAACGATAGACACTAAAAATGTGATAAGTGGTATAGCCTAAGGTCAGTTGATCAAGCAGGGTTGCCAATAAACAAATGAAGGCAAAGGTAAGGGTAACAGGAGCGTTATAATTGATTCTTTTGATAAAATTCATGATATTCACCTAAATATATTGCAAGTTTTTCCTAAGATAATTATACTATTTATCGGTGAATTTTATGCAAAAAAAATATAACTTATTTCAATATACGTGGCCGATCTTCGTTGAACTGATCTTACAATTTCTTGTAGGGAATGTGGATCAGATCATGGTAAACGGAGTTTCTGATACGGCCGTTAGTGCAATTTCTAACGCTAATCAGATCTTATTTGTCCTTTTGATCACGTTTTCGATCATTAGTTTAGCGATAACCATCATTGCAACCCAATATTTTGGAAGCAATAAATTACAAGAAGTTGCCAAGGTCTATAGCGTTGGCCTTTTTGTAAATACGATCTTTGGTTTGATCATCATGTTGCTTATTTTTGCTAGTGGCAATTGGCTTTTTACGATGATGAAAGTGCCTAGTGAATGTTTTGATGATTCTTTGATCTATCTTAATATCATCAATGCCGGTATGGTCATTCAAGCTTTATATACAACCTATGTGGCTATCTTTAGGACCAAGGCCTGGATGAAACAAACGATGTTTATATCCTTGTTGATGAATATCATCAACATCATTGGTAATAACTTGCTGATAAGTCGGATGGGCGTAGCTGGAGCGGCAATATCTAGTGTTTTAGCTAAGACCTTAGGCTTATTTTTGTTAGCGGGTTATTTTAGGATAAATAGTGAGATCAAGCTTGACTTTAGTTATATCAAACATTTTGATATGCACTTATTCAAGAAGATCATGCATATCGGTTTGCCAGCAGGGGCAGAAAGCATTTGTTATAATATCAGCCAATTAGCGATCTTACGGATCGTTAATACTTTTGGTAATCTTGTGATCAAGACCCGAAGTTTTGCAAATATGTTTGCCAATGTTTCTTATATGTTTGGCTCAGCAATTTCACAAGCTGCCCAGATCATCGTGGGTTTTGATATTGGTGCCCAAGACTTGGAACATGCAAATGAAGTTGTAAAGAAAACTTGTATCTGGTCGGTATTGATTGGCAGCGGGGTTTCCTTGGTTTTATACTTATTTAGCGATATCGTATTTGGATGGTTTATCGAAGATAGCATGTTGGCTCTAGCAAAACAGATCATGTTCATCGAGATTTTTCTAGAAGCGGGCAGAGCTGTAAATATGACTTTGGTTAGATCTTTGCAAGCTTGTGGAGATACTAAGTCTCCAGCTGTTATCGGGATGATCAGCATGTGGGGCATCGCGGTCTTATTTTCGTATATTTTTGCTGATATCTTTAAACTTGGCTTAGTAGGTATCTGGTTGGCCATGTGCTTGGATGAATGTCTAAGAGCTGTTATTTTTGTGATTAGATGGAAAAAAGGTTCATGGCGAACCCTGCGTATTATATAATAGATGAAAAAGGAAAAGATAAGATGAAAAAAAGTGAAGAAATGATCTTAAAATTTAAACAAGATGATATCGATGCCTATCGTCTATTGCAAGAGTGTCAGCTGTTATGTCCGGTTCAATTTAGCAAAGGCATGCAGCAGGATGAAAATGGCAATTATCAAATTGATAAAAATAGTCAATTGCGGTTAGGAATGATTGATAATGATCATAAAAGTTATTATTTAGCTTATACCGATTACAATAAGGCTCAAGACATCCAAAAAACGCTATTGGTGTTTAATTTGCATGACTATTATCAATTATTTTGTCAGGATGATTGTTTTGCCCAAGGAATCGTCTTGAATTTAAATAGCGATAATATCATCATCGATAAGGCGATGGTTGCTACATTTGGTCATAAAGCTAGCAATAAGCAAACAGCTTTATCGCCATTGAATATTTATCCTCATGATGCAATCGAAGCCATCAGAAAGTATGCTAACAGCAATCGTGATCTTAAAGCTTGTTATCTACTAAACAATGTCCAAGATGATATCCTGCATTTTTGTTTTATCGTAGATGGCTTGAAATTTAATAAGATCAAAAGAGCATTGCACAAAATACTGCAGGATAAATTAAAAAATATCCCTTTTGTGATCGTCAGTAAAGACGATAGTAATCTAAAATATTGTAAACAAGATATCTTAAAGGAGCAAACATGGATAAAATAAGTGATAAAGCGAATAAATTAGCCTTCTTCAAAGCGTTAGATATCCCAGATCTAAATCAGCAAGCCAGTTTGCTGATCAAAGACTATTTATGTAATAATTATGAAGATGAAGCAATTGAAGTTTATAAACAAGGGGATGATTATTTGGTTTTTGATCAAAGCCAAGCTAAGATAATCATCATGGGAGGCAGTGAGCTATCAGGGCTTTTGACTAATTTCATAGATCATTGTTTAAAACAAGGTAAATATCTTATCAATGCTAATGCTACGGCTAAATATCAAAAGATCTTAGCGTCATTAGGGTTTAAGACAAATAGCATTGATAAATTTTTAGATAATGAAATTTATCATTTGATCTATGATGGTAATGAGCGTTGGTTAAAACAAAAAGTTAAGGCTTATATCGATCGTCCTTTGGGATTTTTACATGAATATCAAGATGTGATCAATGTTTTAAATCGCGGGTATTTCTTGGATGGGGAACATGTTAAAGAGTGTATCATCGTCAACGAAGATACTATCTTAGAACAATTTGAAGGTTATATCATTGCTATAAGCAAGGATGATAGCAAGCCAATATATATCATCAATAAAGAGCTAAGCTATCAAAAGGATGAAGTAGCAAAACAATTGAAAATGCTGATCGAAGATCTTGATGATATCATCTGGCAATAAGTCAGCTAGTAAGCAGATAGAAAGGATAGTTATAAGGTAAGTAAGATGATCAAAGCAATTATTAATGCCAATATATATGGCAGCAAATTTCATAATATCATTTATGATGATAATAGCATCATATATATTGGAGATGATATCTCAAAGTTTGTGGTCGATGAAAGCATCGATGCTTGTGGGATGAGCGTTTATCCAGGTTTTTATGATTCCCACATGCACTTATTAGGACTAGGTTTTTATCTTTCTAATATCGATCTTAAAGATTGTAAAAGTTTTGAAGATATCAAACACTTATTATCAACGCGGATCAATGATGATAAATATCCATGGATCATTGCTAGAGGCTTCAATGAAGACAAGCTAAAGGAAAAAAGGCTGATCACCAAAAAAGAATTAGATGAAATTTGTGATGATAAACCTATTTGCTTGACGCGTTGCTGTGGCCATATCATGGTATGTAACAGCAAAGCTCTTCAACGCAGTGGCTTTGATCAAGATATCAAGGCAAATGGTTATGCGGTGGATATCGAAAGTGGTTTAGTTAGTGAAAATGCCATTGAGGATGTTAAGATGGCTTGGCCATTAGAAACTGTTAAAAGCATCAGTGAATATATCATGCTAGCTTGTAAAAAATGTAATGAATATGGGATTACAGCCGTGGGCAGTGATGATTTCATCTCCATCACTAGTGAATATGATGAAGTTTTAGAAGCATTTGAAAAGCTGGCTTTCCAACAAAAGCTAACTTTAAGGGTCAATGAGCAAGCACATTTTAATACCATCGAAGACTTCCAACGCTTTTTACATGATGGTTACACTTATGATGTTGGGAATGATTATTTTCGCATTGGTCCTTTGAAATTGATCATGGATGGCTCTTTAGGCGCACGTACGGCTTACTTATCGCAAAAATATGCAGATGATCCTAGTACCAATGGTTTTAATTGTTTATCAGCCAAAGAGCTAGAAGCTTATATGAGCTTAGCGCAATATTATAATATGCCTTTTGCAATCCATGTAATTGGCGATAAAGCCTTGGATATGGTCTTAGATGTTTATGACAAAGTGAAGATCGAGCATAATATCTTACCTAATGGTTTGGTACATGTGCAAATAACGCGTCCGGAACAATTGCAACGAATCATTGACAACAAATTACATTGTTATATCCAAAGTATCTTTATCGATTATGATGGTACGATCCTCAAACAAAGGGTAGGAAAGTTGGCCGATAGCAGCTACGCTTTTAAGACCTTATATGAAAATACCACAGTAAGCAACGGTAGTGATTGTCCAGTTGAAATGCCAGATGTAATCAAAGGGATCGATAAAGCGGTTAACCGTTGTGATGCTAATGGTGTACCATTAAATCCTCAAGAAGCTTTAAGTGTCAAACAAGCTATTGATTCCTTTACCATCAATGGCTATAAAACATCTTTGGAGGATAATGATAAAGGAAAGATCGCAGTGGGGTTCAAGCCGGATTTTGTGATCTTGGATCAAAATCTAGAAACGATTCCTAAAGATAAGATCATTGATACCAAGGTCATCATGACCATTTTTGATGGGGAAGTTGTATATGATCGTTACCAAGATCGCTAAAGAAGACTATCCTCAGGTCTTAGCAATCTATAATCACTATATCCTTAATACCACCGCCACTTTTGAAAAAGAAGCTTTAAGCTTAGCGACCTTTAAAACCAGAATCGAAAAGATCTGTCAAGATTATCCTTTTTTGGTTCTTAAAGAAAATGATAAGGTTTTAGGTTATGCTTATTTAAGCGCATTTAATGAGCGTGAAGCTTATGATATAACTTGTGATCTATCGTTATATCTAGCTCATGATCAATGTGCGAAAGGGTTAGGAAGCATCTTGTGGACGCACATCAAGCAAGAAGCTCTATCTTTAGGTAAAAAGAATATCATATCGCTTATAACCTTAGAAAATGAGGCAAGCTTGGCTTTCCATCAAAAACAGGGTTTTAAAGAAGTTGGCAGATTGCTAGATGTTGGCCAAAAGTTTGATCGCTATCTGTCGGTAGCATATTATCAATATTGTTTATAAGCAACAGCAA
>JALEMK010000187.1 GCA_022768265.1 Erysipelotrichaceae bacterium | reverse complement strand
CTTATCGTCAATGGAAAAGCCTAGCGGTTTGATAAGATGCAAAGTCATATGGTTTGCCGCACAGAGGCGTGCAATATTACCGGTATTACCAGGAATCTCTGGTTCATATAATACAATTTCCATAATTCACCCTCTATTCTTTTCATAATCAAGGAATAATTTGATTTTCTTCCTTCATTATGGCATCGAATGTAATCGACCTCTTAATAAAATTAATTTCTCTTGAGTAAAGCATGTAGATCTAATAAACGTTTCATGTTTATCAGCTTCACTAAAAATAACTTTAACATACTTTTGAGCCTTATCAAGAGTATCAATTACTCCTACACCATACTTAGCATTATATACCATTGCACCTAATTTAATCATACTATTATTAAAAAAGTTTTTTTGTTTTCCACTTGCTTTTCTCTGACCTTCAGCCAGCAAATCATTATATTCAAGTTTAGTAATATAACCTAAATTACCAAATATATAGACATCTTTATTAATCGGTTTTACTGAGTTTATTATAGATTCATAGGTATCTTTTATTTGTCTAGGATAAGGATTATGTCCATCACCATCTGTCCCTCTATAATTTGATACCAGATTCGCATTTGATACTTTAGTTTTTGGTATCTTAGCAGTATTATCAGTTTTACTACTTTTAATTTTAGCTGCCCTTCTATTAAGCCTATCTAGTGTTAACGCCTTACTAAGTACATCTCCAGAGTTATTCTTTTCTCCAATAAATTCCTCTTCAACTTCAAACAAGTTAGATGTGTCAATACTTTTATCTTTAATAGACTTTACCTCTGAATCAGGCTCTTTATAATCAAATTTAAGTTCTTCAGGAAGATTTAGTTGCTCTACTTCATTTTTATGTTTCATTTCATAAATAGAAAGTAATCTCGTGGCTTCTTGTTTTATAGTATCAACTACAGAATCACTAACAATATTGTCACCTTTAACTTTCTCAGAATAGAACCCCATTGATTTCAAACGATTATCAAGAGCCTGTAATGTATTATTTTTAGATTTATAATATTCACTTCCCCTAATACGTATAAAGCTCCAACCAATACGTTCTAATATAGTTTGTCGTTCTAAATCTCTTCTTATTTGCTCTTCTGTACTATGATAAGCTTCTCCATCACATTCGATAGCAATCTTTTTGTTATCATATTCAACAATCATATCTAATCGATAATTACCAACAGGATATTGCTGCTTAACACTATATCCTTTATCTATCAAATATGTTGCAACCTCACACTCAAAAGGTGATTCTGACAAACTATTAATTTCATCTTTTAGAAACTCTATATTGCCATAATTTTCACAATAATACAATAAATTTTTACGGATATCATCATCTCTTAATGAATCAGGATGCATAGAATAAATTACCCAAATCTGATTTTTAGCACGACTAACAGCAACATTAAAACGCTGCCTAAATGTAATGTTAGAATTATCAATTTTCCGTAAAAATTCATTATCAGAATCAATCTGTTTTGCATCCACTAAAGATAGAAATATTACATCCCGCTCATCACCTTGGAACTGAGCTGCATCACCACAAATTAAACTATGCTTCTCTATATCAGCAGGATCACATCGTTCTATAATGAGCTTATATATATAATCACTCTGTTCATTTCCTAGCAAAGAAATAACACCAAAACTTAAACCATCATAAGCTGAATTATTAAAACAAGCCTCAATAGATGCTACAATATACTCAGCTTCATGCTTATTAATTTTACTACTATCCGCTCTAAAACCATCTACATATATGGGAACTATAGGAGTTTTTAATGGTGAAATACTATCATCACGTAGTGGAATAATAGTATTATCATAATAATATTTATTAGAATAGTTAATAATAGCAGAAACACATCTAAAATGCTCTTTTAGCAGTACTTGCCGTGACAATGGTCTAACAAATTCATATAAAGATGTTTTGAAATCAAATAGTACTCGATTTTGAAGAGCACTTAAATAGTTACTTTGTAATGAGTGTATTTCTTCATCTTTAATTTTCACAATACCAGAAGGACTAACTTGTTTATCATCGCCAACAACAATAACTTTATCGCCCAACGCTAAAATAGGTAATGCATTTATATCCGCTTGACTTGCTTCATCTACAATAATTAAATCAAACTTCATACTTGAAGGATCAATAGTATTGTAAATTTTATTAATAGGCATTATCCAACAAGGAATCGCATCTTTTGCTATAGATAAGTGTTCCATAGCTTGCTTCCTGTACATTGGAGCACTTTTCCCAGTACCTTTGCCAATCTTTTTAATTAATGTTACCCACGATGCCAACGCAGTATGTACAGCTTTATTATCAGCAGTTGTACATGCACGTTCATACCAGGATTTTTTCACCACAATTTGTTTTGCTAAATTAAGTAATAATTCCGAAAGTTTTTTAATTTTCTTTAACAAAGACTCATAATCTTCACTAAAATTTTCTTGATACGAAATTTCACACTGCTTTGCAAACCAAATACTTTGCATTTCTTCATATGACTTAAAAGCTAAAGGCTCATTATCCCTAATGAAGTTAGACCATTCAGGTACAAGTCTATCTAAATCATCGAGTATACGATCATATTCCACTCGCTTCTCAGTATTTTTTATTGCATAAACAAGCGTATCATAGCAAGTTCTATATTTATTAAAATCATTTTCCTTATAAAATGAGAAAATAGATTTAGTAATTTGATTATTAGATTTTCCAACAAGATCAGACAGTTGTTTCTCAATTTCAATATCATTTGCTTTCCAGGCTACAGAATATTTATTACATAGGTCATCAAAATAAAAAATTGCTTTTTTTAGTTTTTCAAAATTATTAATTA
>JALEMK010000152.1 GCA_022768265.1 Erysipelotrichaceae bacterium | reverse complement strand
AATGATGTGTTTGCTAAAAGGATCATCTTTCCAATTCATGATGAATATGGTAATCCTATTGGCTTTACAGCTAGATCTTTAGATGAAAATGCTAGTAAATATATCAATACTTCAACAACCCCGATATATGTCAAAGGTAGTTTTGTCTATAACTTGCATCGAGCTAAAAGCTATGCTAAAAAAGCCAACAAGATCATTGTGGTGGAAGGGGTCATGGATGTCATAGCCTTTGCAAAAGCGGGAATCTATAATGTCGTAGCTAGCTTAGGTACGGCCTTGACGCTTAAGCAACTGCATTTGATCAAGCAATGCAGCATGAATGTTGTTTTTGCTTATGATGGAGATAATGCCGGGCAAAACGCTATATATAAAGCAGGGCTGATGGCTGTTGATGAAGGTTTTAATGTCAGCGTTTATCGTAATTTGACGACCTTAGATCCTGATGAGTTAGTCCAAAATAAAGGAGCTTCATATTTGCAGCAAACGATCGACCAAGCTTATGCCTGGATGGAGTTCTTGTTTGCATATCTGCAAAAAAAATATAACCTAGATGTATATAGTGAAAGCAAAGCTTTCGCTAATGAGCTGATTGCACAGATCAGCAAGCTTAAAGATGAATATGATCGTTTGAACTTTAAGCATCAACTAGAAAATATTACCGGCTTTAGCGTCGGCAATTTGGTAGAAACCAAACAAGAAGTCAAGGTAAGTGAGATCAAAAGCGCACGTGTAGGTGATGGCTTATATGATGCACAGATGCAGATCTTAAATGCCTTATTGCAAAGTTTTGATGCAATTGAGATCTTCTTACAAGATCTAGGATATTTACCAGATGAAAATTGTCAGTTATTAGCGATGATGATCATTGATGAATATCGCCAAAATAAACGAGTAGATGCTTCTAAATTATTCGATGATATCGTTGATGATAATTTAAGGTCGTTGTTGATCAAGATGATAAATAGTGAGGTCGACCAAGCATATGATGAGGATAGGCTTAAAGGAGCCATCAAAAAAATAAAGATTAATATGCTAGAAAATAAGACCAAACAGCTTAAGAAACAACTAAGGTCTTTACATGAATTATCAGCGAAGCAAGAATTGATGAAGCAATTAGATAGTAATTTTAAGGAGTTGAGAAAACTTTATGATGAAGAAAACGGATGAGAAAAAAATGGAAACAGGGCATGTCAAGTTTGAAACTTTTAAAGGAAAAGGTAAGACCAAACAGATCAAGACCCTAGATGAATTAAAAGAGGAATTCCAAGAAGCATATAATGCCAATAAGGTCTTATATCAAGCTGATGTCATGGAAGCTCTTGATAAATTGGTTTTAACAGAAAATCAAATCGAAGATCTATATGAATGGTTTAGTCAAATAGGTATTACCTTGACGGAAGATGAAGATATCGACGTGGAAAACGTTGATGAAGCAGAACTAGATGATCTTATTGATGATGAAGATCTTTCAGGAGAAGAAATCGATACTAGTATCCTAGATAATTCTTTATTGGGCATCGATATTGGCAATACACCGGTTAAGATCAACGATCCTGTCAAAATGTATCTTAAAGAAATTGGGCGTGTGCCGTTATTAAAACCAGATGACGAATTAGAAATTGCCAAAAGGATCGAAGTTGGCGATGAAGAAGCTAAGAATATCTTGATTTCCAGTAACTTACGTTTAGTAGTTTCCATTGCTAAAAAATATGTCGGACGTGGAATGTTATTTTTGGATTTGATCCAAGAAGGAAATATGGGGCTTGTAAAAGCAGTTGAAAAGTTTGATTATCGTAAAGGTTTTAAATTTTCAACTTATGCCACTTGGTGGATTCGTCAAGCAATCACCAGAGCTATTGCCGATCAAGCTAGAACAATCCGTATTCCAGTACATATGGTAGAAACGATCAATAAATTAACAAGGATCGAACGTCAATTGGTCCAAGATCTAGGGCGTGATCCTACAGCAGAAGAAATTGCTGAAAAAATGGAAGGTATAACGCCAGAGAAAGTACGCGAAATCAAAAAGATTGCTTTAGATCCTGTGTCATTAGAAACGCCTATTGGGGAAGAAGATGATTCCCATTTAGGTGATTTCATTGAAGATAAAGATGCAATGAGCCCAGATCAATACGCTAATAATCAATTATTGAAAGATGAGATCAATAAAGCTTTATCTGAATTAACTGAAAGAGAAGAAAAAGTCTTACGTTTGCGTTTTGGTTTATACGATGGTCGTACGCGTACGCTAGAAGAAGTTGGTAAAGAGTTTAACGTAACTAGAGAACGTATTCGTCAAATTGAAGCAAAAGCTTTGCGTAAATTGAAACATCCTACAAGATCTAAACGTTTAAAAGATTTTAGAGAAAAATTATAATGTTAAATAAACGATTACAAGCAGTTGCCA
This sequence comes from Erysipelotrichaceae bacterium, assembly GCA_022768265.1. Classification (GTDB taxonomy): domain Bacteria; phylum Bacillota_I; class Bacilli_A; order Erysipelotrichales; family Erysipelotrichaceae; genus JALEVB01. Next base: position 973 of record JALEMK010000152.1, on the reverse strand, counting down.
AGATGGTCGATAAGTGTGATGTTGTTGCTGATATTGGTTGTGATCATGCTTTCTTAGCGATATCACTGATTGAAAACAAGCAATGTTCGAAAGTTTACGCAACTGATGTCGCATCTGGCCCTTTAAGTATTGCCCAAGCAAATGTCAAATCAGCGCAATTAACTGATAAAATTGAGTGTCTTTTAAGTGATGGTTTTGCGAATATCCCTGACGATGTCGATGTAGCGATCATAGCGGGCATGGGTTATCATACAGCTATCGCAATCTTAGAGGCTGCAATGAGCAGGTTGATGAAAATGCAAAGTATCATCGTACAGATCAATACCGATGTTGAGCTATTTAGAAAATGGCTGAGCGATCATCGCTATACGATCATCGAAGAAAAGATCGTCTTTGACCGCAAATACTATACCATTATCAAATTCAACCTAAATAATGCCGATTGTCTTGATGAAATCGCTATTGAGTTTGGACCAAAACTTTTGCAAAATAAAGATGAAGTATTTATGCAATATAACCAAAAGAAATTGGCAACTTATAAAATGATCTTAGCGAAGATCACTAACGATGATGCCAAAAAAGCTTTCATCCAAGACAAGATTGCTTTATATGAAAAAGTGCTAAATATTTAATGAAAAACTTCTAGCTAATCATAGCTTGGAAGTTTTTATTTTGCTATAATAATACAAAGAAAGATAAAGGTTTGTACAATTATGAAAAGAACGAAGATGGTGGCAATATTATTGTTGGCTTGTTTGTTGTTAAGGGTGGTATTAATCAATGTGACATTTTTAGCTGAACCTTTATTGCTTGGAGTTATTGGCTTATTTTGTTGCTTGATCATAGCTTTGATCTTAGATTTCATCAAGCCAATATAAAAAAATAGCTTTTGAGAGATATCTTTCAAAAGCTTTTATTATGAAAAAAAAGAACTGCTTAGGCAGTTCTAATTATTTAACTGAATTAACAGCTT
>JALEMK010000128.1 GCA_022768265.1 Erysipelotrichaceae bacterium | reverse complement strand
TTCTTAAAAGTGTCAAAGCTTCGGGATCGATAAAATATCCTAAATATTTCACTAGCGCTTCTTCATAGATATCTAAATCGTTTACAAAGATATTGGCGTATACACCATTGCTATCGGCAAATTCTACGCTATAAGCTTGCACCGTATAAACATCTCGGGTTTGGATATATTCTTTGATCTGTGCTGAAACATCTTCAAATTCATAATAAGATAATTCTTGGGCAATATATAGATCCTCTCCTAAATAAATATCTTTATCCGGAAAGATTTCCGCAAACTCCACATCATAGACGCTTTTTAAGACATCCGAAATTGGATCTAGATCAGACAAGATCCCCACTAAACGTCCTGCATCATACAATTTATATACCATATGTTCTTGCGAAGATACTGCGATGATATCTTGCTCAATGATTGCTTCGTTGACTTTCGAAACGATCGGCGCGCCACTTTCTGCTTCCGAAAAGATCTTAGCACTATTGGTCGCAACAGTGATAGCGATCGCTAATATGGCCATAAAAAAGATTGGTAAAAACTTCTTCATCTTCTACTCCTTGCTATGATCGATATTGTAGAATGCATTGGTACGGCCTTCAAAAGCCATTTCTACAACTTTAGTAGCACCATTACGATGCTTAGCGATATTGACTTCAATGACTTCACTACCTGTTTCATTGGCTTTCTCTTTTGATTCAGCATTATAGTAGGAATCACGATAAAGCATCATGACGATATCCGCATCTTGTTCCAAGGCTCCTGATTCACGCAAATCACTCAGCATTGGACGCTTATCATTACGCTGTTCAACCGAACGGCTCAATTGGGACAAAGCGATAACTGGCACATTTAATTCACGCGCCAAAGCTTTAAGTCCACGAGAGATATCACTTACTTCCTGTTGACGATTATCCCCAGCTTTACCATTACCTGTGATCAGCTGGATGTAGTCAATCAACACACAAGCCAAACCATGCTCGCTTTGTAAGCGTCGACATTTCGCAAAGATCTCATTGACCCTAGCTCCTGCTTTATCATCAATAAAGATCTTACAGCTTTTCAATTCGGTCGCTGCTTCATTGATCGAGCTCCATTCATTATTATTCAATCTTCCAGTTCTAAGATTATCCCCTGGCACATGACTTTTAGCACTCAAGATACGGGAGATCAATTGATCAGCCGGCATTTCTAACGAAAAGATCGCTACAGCTTCATTATTTTGCAATTGCGCCATGTTCATTGCAAGATTAAGCGCAAAAGCTGTCTTTCCCATTGAAGGTCTGGCCGCTAAGATGATCAGATCAGAACGCTGAAACCCATGAGTAACATAATCTAGATCTCTAAAGCCGGTAGCCACCCCTGTAACATTGGAGTGATTATCTTCCATCTTATGGATATTATCGATAACTTTATCAATAACTTCAGCTCCGGTTAAAAATTCACTAGTTCGCCGATTTCTACTGACATTTAAAACGGCTTTCTCTGCTTCATCCAAATATTCATCGATATTAACTTGACCGCCAAATCCTTCATCAAGGATCTTTTGAGCAGCTTCGATCATCATCCGCATATAAGCTTTATCTTTGATGATATCGACATACATCTTCGTATTAGCGCTAGTTACCGCTGCTTCGCTTAAGCCAGCCAAATAATCGATACCACCAACGATATTCAATAAATTAAGATCGTTCAATCTAGTACTAACGGTCGTAATATCAATGGGTTTATTTTCATTATAGATATCAACGATAGCCCCAAATATCTTACGATTTGCGTCTAAGTAAAAATCACTATCTCTTAGACCTTCTTCGATCGCTATCCTTGGAGCACTGTTATATAACATGATCGTCCCTAATAAACTAGACTCAGCTTCAAGGGCACAAGGCATCGTCTTAACCATCATAACCTCCTATTATTCTTGACCGCTCAAATGACATTTAATTTCACCAATGACATTTTTATATAGCTCAACCTTAACGATGGTTGTGCCTAATGATGTAATTGGTGCCGTATCCAAGATCTTTCTTTTATCGATCTTGATTCCTTTAGCGTTTAAAGCTTCATGGATCTGCTTGGTACTTACGCTACCAAACACTCTTCCTTCTTTACCGCTTTTGACCTTAAACTCCAAAACCATATCTTTAAGCCTTGCTTGTAATTCAATAGCTTCATTTTTCAAAACTTCTTGGTGCGCCGCAGCTTCAGCTTTTTGATCAGCTAAGATTTCTAAACTTTTCGTGGTTGCTTGCACTGCCAAACCTTTATTGATCAAAAAATTACGAGCATAGCCATCGCTAACCTCTACGATTTCTCCTTTTTTCCCTACTTTTTTAACATCAGTTTTCAATATTACTTTCATTTTGAACCTCCTTAAAATATTCCTCGATCTGCGTGATCAATTCTTCTTTCAACGCTTCTACCGTCGTATTTTTACGTTGTAAGGCCGCTCCGGTCAAATGTCCCCCACCATGCATCTTTTCCATGATGATCTGAACATTGACACTGCCATCACTACGAGCGGAGATACAAGTTTGATCATCTTCACCTTTTGCAATGACAAAAGCCGCTCGCATATCTTGGATCATCATGATCTTATCCGCACCTTGGGACATCAAGCTTCTAGTTATCAACATATCATTACAAGAGATGACGATTCCCTCTTTTAATTGATAACTATTAGCTACGATCATATTTTTGATCCGCATTTCTTCAAAAGTATCTTTCAAATAATCATCAACCACAAGCGGATTAGCACCTAGTTTTCTTAATACGCTTGCTGCATCATAGGTACGTGAACCAGTCTTACGTCTAAAGTAATTGGTATCTACGGTCATCCCACCTAACATGATGGTCGCTTCGGTCTCATTGATATCCAAGCGATTGCTGATATATGGAATAAATTCTGTGACTAGCTCACAGCTCGAGCTAGCAGCACTTTCGATATAGACATACATCGGTTTAACTTCTAGTTCTGCGCTGCGACGATGATGATCAACGATCGCGATACGCTTAGCTTTTTGTAAGATCTGTGGTCCATTGGACTGGGATAGATTATGATGATCGATCATGATCACCAAGCTATTATCACGCAATTGATTCAAAGCTTCATTCTCCGTAACAAAAGATACACGATCTTTTAGCTGCTTAGCATTCACATCGATGGCCGCTTTGATCTTTTCTTCCAAGCCACCCGTTTTCGCTACGATACACACTTGTTTATGGTAACATTCAACGATTCGCGACATACCGATTGCCGCCCCGATACAGTCAAAATCCGCAATCTTATGACCACAGATGATGACATTATTGCTTTTTTGGATCAATTCACGAATCGTATTGGCCATGACCCTAACTCGAACACGGCTTCGTTTTTCCAACGCTTCACTTGATCCTCCATAATATTTTACATCTTCACCGATCTTTTTAGAAACAACTTGATCTCCTCCTCGGGTTTGCGCCAGATCCATCAATTGTACACTGACTTCATCTAATTTTTGCACATCATTGGATCCTCTAGCAAAGCTCATCGACAAGGTAATAGGTACATCAAGCTTTTGCGCTTCTTTTTTGATCCTTGCTAAGATACTAAACTTTTCTTCCACTAATTCCTTATATATTTTTTCATTTAAAACGGCTAAATAACGAAAGCTATTCAAACGTTTCAGCATGATGCCATGCTCTTTTGCATATTCATTGATGCAGGTTCTTAAATTAGAATTGATATTGCTTACTTCGATCTCATCTTCATATTGGGTCGATTCTTCATAATTGTCTAAATTCAATAATCCAATAACTAATTGCTCATCTTTATAACAATTTTCAAAATATTCTTGCGAAGTTATATCCCGGAACAATAAGACCGCTTCATCATCCTTACGCTTAACTTCATACAAACGATTATCTAACATGATCTTCGCTGTTTCACTTTTACCGCTGATCAATTCATCAACTTCTGGCAACCAGCTTAAGATCTTTTTACCAACACGGTCAATATTGCTGTCATTAAACAATTCGCTCATAAAGGTAACAACATAATTTTCATCATACATAACGATGCCAATTTGCCCAAAGGAAAAGATTTCCCTTGAGGAATTACCAAGATAATTCTCAACCCCATGGCTGTAGTTTTCCATCTCTTTACGGCAAAAATTAATGACATAATATACGATCAAGCCTTCTAACACGGTAATTATCAAAGGAATGATCACCAATGTATCAAAAAAGAAGTAAATAACGATCAAGATAAAAGCTTGTAACATCATTACGGAAAATATTTGCCATTTTAACTTATCTATTTGTTGCATCTGTATTGATCCTTTCTTTCAAATCCGTCGTCAGATACATAAAGCCTACAATTGCTATCAGCATATTAAATATCAGTAACGCTATTATAATAATTATACCGCGTAACAGAGGATTTTTTATAGCAAAATATTTCTTCAACGCTACATTGGTAATAATGGTACCATAAAACATCAAAAATAAAGCACATAACATCGAAAGGATGAACAAGCCATCAATCATCCAAGCTTCATTTAAAAAATTAAATAATAGCGGATAAGCGATATAACCACCAAAAGCAAGATAACCACTGATCCTACTAGCTTCAAGGAACTTGAAATTTGGTCTAGCAACCTTGTATTTAAGTCGCGTCAATAACAACAAGCTACTAAAATGAATGATGATACCTTCACATATCCCTAACATGATCGTTGAGATAATCAAGATGGTTTTAATGATCGCCGTGATATCGGTAACTCCCGATATATCCGCAAAATCCATCCGCTCCAATAATGCATTCAAAGTTGCGATCTCGCCAATTAGATCATAGCCAAAGAAATTGGCAAAGATTACCGTCACGATCGCATTGACAAAGATGGCAATCAAACAAGTAACGATGATGACCTTCGCCATTTCTTGATGCGTTTTCACCCCATTACCATAGTACAAACCACAAAAGCCATAACAAAAGACATAGAAAAAGCTGGTAAAACCACCTAAGATAAAGGTCATCAACACCCCAGCGCTCCAGACCATCAGCCCATTTTTAAGCCCATACTTAGCCCCAAATAACGAAAAAGGCAGAGGAATCAAAAACGGCATATACCCCGTCAACATCCCAGCCATCTGCAGATCCAACAATACAAAAAGACCAACAATTGCCAGCATCAACGCGCCATCCGTAAGCTTTCTAACATTATTACCCATAATTCACCTCTTTAACAAAAAACCTCCTTTTGTTATAAGGAGGTTCATTTATAAAATTAGTCAGCTACGTAAGGAAGCAATGCCATTTGACGAGCACGTTTAATAGCAACTGCTAACATACGTTGATATTTTGCACGTGTACCTGTTACACGTCTAGGAATAATCTTACCATTAGGTGAGATAAATTTCTTTAATAATTCAACATCTTTATAATCAATGTACGTAATGTTGTTCTTTGTAAAGTAACAAACTTTTTTACGTCCCATTCTTTGTTTCTTAAATGCCATAATAACAATCTCCTTTCAATTAAAATGGTAAATCATCACTGGAAATATCTAATGATACTCCCGAAGTGAAATCATCAAATCCGTTATCATCAAATGCGTTATTAGCAAAATCATCAGCAGGATAAGTATTGTTCATACTAGGCTGCGTGTTATTAGCAACAGGAGCTCCTGTCTGATTAGGACGAGCTAATAATTGCACCGAATCACAGATTACTTCGGTAACATATACCCTGCGACCATCCGCATTATCATAATTACGGGTCTGGATACGACCTTCAACCCCAACCAAAGAACCTTTTTTACAATACTGACTCATAAAATCAGCTGTTTGCCGCCAAGCAACGCAGTTAATGAAATCTGCTTGTCTTTCAGGCGAATTAGCACTTTGACGACGGTTGCAAGCCACGGTAAACTGCGCAACGCTTAAGCCCGAAGTTGTTTTACGAACTTCAACATCTCTGGTCACACGACCAACCAAAACCACGCGATTAATCATATCTTACCTCTTACTCTTCGTCTAATTTAACGATCATGTAACGAACAACATTTGCATTGATACGCATTAAACGATCAAATTCTTTTTCGCATTCGTTATCAGCATTGAATGTAGTTACAACATAGTAACCTTTTGTCATATCTTCGATTGGATAAGCGAAATCACGTAAGCCCCATTCATCAACCTTAACAATGCTACCACCACCATTAGTAATGATACCATGTAAGTTTTCAATCAAAGCTACACGTTTTTCTTCTTCCAAAGAAGCGTTAACAATGTACATTACTTCATACTTTCTCATGTTTTTACCTCCTTTTGGTCTATCGGCTATCAAATAGCAAGGAATAAACAGATTGTTATCTATCTTTCCGCTGTGGTATTATACCAAAAAACTTCTTGATTGTAAATGTTTTTATTACTCAAATTGCTTTAGAAACTTCTCAATCCGCGCTAAGGCCTCTTTGATCAAATCGATGCTATAAGCATAAGAAATACGCACATGCCCTTCGCCGCTTTTCCCAAAGGCGCTACCTGGTACCACCGCTACCTTTGCTTCAAAAAGCAGTTTTTCACAAAACTCTTCACTGGTCAAGCCGGTATGCTTGATACTTGGGAAGACATAGAAAGCACCTTGGGGCATATGGCATGGTAACCCAATACGATTCAAGTTATTTACCAAAAAATTACGTCGGGCCAAAAAAGAATCTTTATGCATCAAACAATCATTATCACCATGTCTAGCTGCTTCGATCGCTGCGTATTGGCTAATGATGCTAGGACACATAATTCCATATTGATGAATCTTGACCATCGCCGCAATGATATCTGCTGGCGCTAAGATATATCCTACACGCCAGCCCGTCATGGCATAAGCCTTACTAAAACCATTCAAAACGATCACTTGATCCTTGATTTCTTCAAAGCTGGCCATTGAACAAAACTCACCTTCATAAGTAAGTTCAGCATAGATCTCATCACTTAAGACCACTAGATCATGGGCTTTGATGATCGGGATCAACTTAGCGTAATCCTCCTTGGTCATGACTCCCCCTGTTGGATTACTTGGAAAATTAAGGAACAACAACTTGGTCTTAGGGGTAATTGCAGCCTCTAAAGCCTCTGGTGTCAATTTAAAATGATCTTCTTCCTTAAGATCGATATACTTCACGCTTCCCCCTGCTAATTGTACACATGGCGTGTAAGCTACATAACAAGGGCTCAATAAGATAACTTCATCACCTGGATCCAAGATCGTGCGCATGCAAATATCGATGCCCTCACTAGCGCCCACAGTAACCAAGCATTCATGCTGCCAATCATACCGGCAACCAAAGCGACGTTGATAATAATTACAAATTTCTTTTCTTAGCTCAGGCAACCCAAGATTAGGTGCGTAATAAGTATAACCTTTTTCAATAGCGTAAATAGCCTCTTCCCTAATATGCCATGGGGTAATAAAATCTGGTTCCCCTACCCCTAAGGAGATAACCCCTTTTACACTTGAAGCTAATTCACTAAACTTACGAATTCCTGATGGTTCGATCGTTTGGATCTTTTGATTTAGATATTTGCTCATGGCGTAACGATCTGCCTTTGATCTTCAAAACGATCTTCATCAATTACGACCCCTTCGATCTTATATTGTTTAAGCACAAAACAAGTAACCGTTGACATTACGCCTTCTAATGGTGCTAATTTTTGACCAACAAAATCTGCAATTTCTCGCATAGTCTTACCATCGATAAGCACCATGAACTCATTTTTACCGCTCATTAAATATAAGCTTTTAACCTCTGGAAAACGAGCAATACGCATCGCAACATCATCATAGCCCTTGTCCCTTTCGGTTTTAGCACTTACTTCAATGATGGCTTGCACACGATCACAATTGGTCTTATCCCAATTGATCACGGTATGATAACCACAAATGACTTTATCTCTTTCTAAGCGATTTTTAACTTCTAAGACATTATTTTCTGTTTCATCTAGGATATCTGCTAGATCTTTTGTACTGATCCTTGGATCTTTTTCTAAAATTTTTAATAATTTGACATCATCCATGATCTATCCCTCCTCTATTTATCCTTTATTGTAGCACAAGATATCGCGATCCTAATAAAAAATCTATAGCTTTCACTATAGATTCTTTGCTCATTCGATTTCTTTTAAGATACCTTCATGCAGTAAGACACGATGATCGCTCAACTTACTTACTTCATTACTATGGGTCACAACGATAACGGTCTTACCGAATTCTTCGGTCAACATTCTAAAGATCTTGATGATTTCTTCTTCCGTCGCACTATCTAGGTTTCCGGTCGGTTCATCCGCAAAGATCAAATCAACGTTGGAAGCTATCGCTCTAGCTATTGCGATACGTTGTTGTTCTCCCCCTGATAAACGGTTGACCAAACGATCAGCCTTGCTTTTTCCAATACCAAATTTAGCTAGTAAAGCATAAGCAACTTCCTTATGATTTTTCGGAATCTTATTGTCCGTTTCTGTCATAGCTAATTCAATATTCTCAAAACCTGTCAAATAATTTACCAAGTTATATGATTGGAAAACGATACCGATCTTGTTACGACGATATTTATAAAGACCCATTTTATTGATGTTTTCACCTTCATAATAAATTTCGCCGCTATCAGCCTTATCCAAACCAGCAATGATGCTCAATAGCGTAGTCTTCCCACTACCACTAGGTCCTAAGATCGTATAAAATTTACCTGCTTCAAAATCATAACTAAGATTGTTAAGGATCTGACGACGGTATCCCCCATCTTCATATCCATAATTAATATTTTCAAGTCTTAAAATACTAGACATATCTTTTTCCTCCTCTAATTGGTATTCAACAAGATTTGTTTTGGATTAAAGCGCATGATCATCATCGCTGGAATAACGATGCTAATAAAGACGACTCCAAGTCCTAAGACATAAATTTCCGCAATGATCATCGGACTGATCTTAACTTCATATTGTGATAAGATCTGCTCTTGGGTAACTTCACTAAAGTAGCTATCAGATCCGCTAAAGCTAATGTAATTATTATCTTCCGAAGCATATTCATTCTCCGTTTCAACCTGATAATCTAAAACGACTTCTCCAACCTTGCCCGCTATCAAGCTTCCGCTGATAACGCTTAAGGTAAAGCCTAACACCGCAACGATCAACAATTCAACAAACATCTGAAGAATGACTTTAGCCTTGCTCACTCCCATCGACAACAAGACTCCCATTTCATAAGTTCGCGTTTTTAAGGTCAAAGCAACGATCAAGGTAATGATGATAACTGATGCTACCCCCACGATCAACAAGATCAAACTAGCAAACATGGAAATAGAATCTAATGGTCGAGCCATACGATTAAATTCATCATTATTAGCATTCAATATCTGATATTGACCTAGTTCACCCTCATAATCTTTAACAAATTTTTCCACATTTAATGGATCATCTAATAAATAGTAAGCTGAATTGATCTTAGAAAAATCCTCATATGAAGGCATCTCCATAGATTCAAGACCACCATAAATCTGTTGATAATATGGGTTAACGATCAAGCTAGTATCATAAAGATGACGCGTATAGGTCGTTGATGGCATCAAAATTGTATTACCTGGAACTTCGAATGGTTGCAAATATTGCGTATTGGTATCATTTGGATCTAATTGCTTATTGTTATGATAAATCCCAATGATTTCTAGATCCATATCAAGTTCTGATGTATCGATTCCCGCTTTGCTCATCGCTGCAAGCTCTGATGAGCTTTGCGTACTGATCGTGATCGTATCACCAATTTTTAGATTATTTAATTGTGCCAATTCATCGGTAATCAAACAAACTTTGTTTTCATTATCGATATCTTCTTGCGTATAGAATCTTCCTTCGATGACCTCATAAGTTTTTTCATATAAAGCAATCTGCATTGGGAAGATATTAGCTTGAATCTTGAAATTAGGTGGACGATATTCGATCTGATTACCATCTTGATCATAAGTAAAGCCATAACTATCGTCATTTTTTGCATATGGATTTTTTAGATATTCAATGCCATCAGCATAAGCGATACGATCAAAGAAAGCATCCACCGCTTTTACTCGTTCATCCGCAATCATTTTTTCATTCAAAGCAAGATCGATATTAGGATAGTTTTTAAAGAATTCATCACGTTCTTCTTCACTTTCAATTTTCTCACCATCTGCATAAAACTTATTAAAATCTACTTCATAGCTTACCACGGCCCGCATCTGCTGACGGGTCAAGGTCTTGGCATTTTGTGAAGCACTAGTTAATCCTAAGCCTACAACTACCAAATTACCAATCACAAAGAAGGTGATGCCTAACAAAATTGATTTGGAAGGAACCCTAATAACATTTTTTATTGCTCTTGTTAAAAAATTCATCTTCTATTCCTCCTATCAATAAGTATTGATCAATATTTGTTTTGGATTGAAGCGCATGATCATCCATGATGGGATCAAGATACTAACAAAAACTACCCCTAAGCCCACAACATAGATTTCTGCGATCAACAAAGCCCCGATCGTTACATGATATTGTTCGATCAAGGTATCTTGGGAGATCGTTGTGAAGTAGCTATTTGGATCGACATAATGGAAATTATCTTCATCACTAGCATATTTATCTTCTGTAGCCGTTTGATATTCTAAAACGGCATCCCCAACCTTACCAGCGATCATATAACCACTAGCAATGCTTAAGCTAAAGCCTAAAATTGCAATAATGATCAATTCCGTAAATAGTTGTAAGACAACTTTGATCTTAGAAACCCCTAAAGATAGTAAGATACCAATTTCATAAGAACGTGTCTTCATGGTCAAGGCCGTAACCAAGGTAATGATGACGATGGCCGTAAATATAACGATGCTAACTACTACATTGGCAAAAAATGACATCGTATCCAATGGACGTGCTAATTTTTTAAATTCTGCATTGTTCGCATTTAACTTTGTATATTCACCCATATATTGTTGATAATCTTTTTCAAACTTTTCCACATCTAATGGATCTTTCAACAATACCACCGTGCTAACAACCGCTGAATGCTCTTCAAAAGTTATATATTCTTCCCGATCTTCTGGCGGCATCTGCTCTAAATACTGATCATAGTATAATTTGCCGGTATAGTAGGTAAAGGTATTATAAGCTGAAGAAGGCATCAAGATAACATTGGCTGGTACCTCAAATGTTTGACGATATTGTGTTGATTGATCATTTGGATCTAACTGATTACCATTATGGAAGATCCCAATTATTTCGACATCTAACAACAGATCTTCTTCGGGAACACCAAGACGTTGTGCATAGTCTGAATTTGAGCTTGGATCCATTTGACTAAAGATAATGTGATCGCCAATTTTTAAACCATTAGCTTGCGCCAATTCATCAGTGATCAAGCAGACCTGACTAGCATTATCAATTTCTTCCTGGGTATAATAACGCCCTTCGATAATTTCATACGTTCCTTCATATAGTTCAATTTGACTAGGATAGTTATTCGCTTGGATCTTAAAACCAGGTTCAGTATAAGGTATTTCACTACCACTAGCTGTGATCGTAACCCCACCTGTATTATTTTCCCCAGCATAAGGGTTAGGAATAGCGGTTGCCGTAGTGGAATACATCGTGGTCCAATTGCTAAAACTATTAGCTGTAGCCACTCTTTCATCATTCATCATCTTAGTGATCACTTCACTATCAAGTTTTGGGGGATAACGATAAAAATCAGTTCGTTCATCTTCATTTTCGATCTTATCCCCATCCTCATAAAACTTATTGTAATCTACTTCATAACTTACTACAGCACGCATCTGTTTACGCGTCAATGTTTTAGCATTTTCCGAAGCACTAGATATACCTAGACCTACGATCACCAAATTACCGATGACAAAAAAGGTAAGGGCCAATAACAAGGATTTTGTAGGTCTTCTAAGAACATTCTTGATCGCTCGATGCAAAAAATTCATCTTTGTACCTCCTTAATGATACTTTATTTTTAGTTGGTGGTAGCACTACTTGAGGTAGGCTGTGGAGTTGGCTCTTTAACAAATTTTTTCAAAATATAAGTTTCGTTTGATTTTAAGCTTAGTCCAGTGAATGAACAATTAGATGAATTTGCAAGCTCTTTGCTCCAGTCAGCAGAAAGAAGCACACAACCTTCAGTATTGCTAATTTCAGTAGTATCGCTTAATTTGATACCATTTTGGCTAGCCCATAGTCTAAAATCACTTTCTGATTGTACATTAGCTGGAACCGTAACATCACTTGATGATGGTGGTGCTACTGTACAACCACCAGTAGAAATCTTCATTGAAATTTTGGCATTTAATGGCAATGGTCTTGCACAACCATTTGATTCATATGGCAATTGATTACCATTTGCATCCAAACAGTGGTAATCAATGATCTGACCTGGAGTTGAGTAGGTATCATTACATTCTTCTCCTTCCCAAGCCCCAGCAGCAATACTAGCTCCTTTACCGTTCCATTCATCAACTTTTGCTACCAAGCTTAAATAATCTTTACCATACCATTCTTGGCTATTGGTTTGTAATACAGGCATGTATAAGGAAATACCTAATTCTAATACCGTTCCTTGATCTACTTGACTTCCTTCAGGAATGGACTGAGAAATTACGGTTCCTTGTGCTTGATCGCTATATTTTTCACGTTTTACTACTGTTACTTTATTGTCTGGATCACTAGTCCATGCTTCTAGCATCGTGGCATCATAGCCCACTAAGTTTGGAATGATAACTGCTTTACCTTTTGATACGACCACGATCAATTCTTCACCTTCTTTGATCGTTGTTCCTGACGCAGCGCTTTGAGAAATGACCTTGCCGATATCGATCGTATCGCTATATGCTTCTTGTTTGGTTAGGGTGATCTTCTTGTTTTTAGCCCAAGTTTGTACTTCTTCAAAAGTCTTACCGCTTAGATCATCGATCGTTACCTGGCCTGCTGGTGCTTTACCACGCGAAATATTGATCGTTAGGTTGGTACCACGCGTAAAGTTATTTTCTGCAACATTTTTTAGATTGTAATCAATGACCGCATTTTCTGGTACATTGTCGTTATAAACCGTATTGATCTTCGTATTCAACAGCTTATTTTCATTTTTCCAAGCCGTTACGCTGTCATAATCCATATTTTTAAGATCTGGGAATTCGATCAATTCATCAGGATCTGGTCCTTTAGAAATCGTAAAGTTCAACGGTGTATCTTTATGGATCTTCTTTCCAGCTTTTTGTTGTTGTGAAATAACGATATCTTTATCATATTCCAGCGAATATTCTTCGCTTAAAGCTACTACGGAACTTTGGATACCGTTTTGACTCAACCAAGTTGTTAGCTCGCTTTTAGCTTTTCCTGTAAAATCTGGTAAGCTAATCTTTGGTGCAAAGAAGAAGAAATAGATTCCGATGATCGCCAATACCGCGATCACACTTGCGATGATCGCCGTTTTCTTATCGATCTTCACTGGTTTCTTTTCGACTTTTACTAATTGCTCTTCTTCAAAGCTGCGAGGTCGATCCCCAGCATTGAAACCTTCTTCTTGCGAAATATAATTTTCATTCTCATATTCTTCATACTCTTCATATTCTTCAACCGGTTCTTCTTCCACATATTGTGGTTGTTCAAATGTTGGTTCTGCTTGATATGAAGCGTGATTTTTACTGGTATTTGCTGTTTTAGCTGTTTGTGGATAGTCTTCCAAGATAGCATTATCATCATGTCTAGATGGTGTTTGTTTATTATAATCTTCGAAAGACATTACTTTTTTGGTTGGTGTTCGCCCTTTTTTAGTATCTGCTACTTCTTGGGCAATTGAGCTTAAAAAATCTTTTTTCTCTCCCATTGTGTTACTCCCTCATATGTTAAAATTTTATCATACAAATGGTATTAAGTAAAAATGATATTTCTTACAAAATTCTTAATTTTCACTTTTTAGTTCAAATACCATATCTCTTAATTGTGCAGCTCTTTCAAAGTCTAAGACCCTTGCCGCTTCTTTCATTTCCTTTTCCAAAGAAGCTATCAATTCTTCGCGGGATTTCTTTGAAGCCTTGGTCTTCTTTTTCATATATTGCATCGCCATTTCTTTGGTTTCTTTACCATGGATCGCATCAGCAATTTGCTTTTTGACCGTTTTAGGAATGATGCCATGCGCTTGGTTATATGCTTCTTGTACGCTGCGACGACGATTAGTTTCATCGATGGCCTTTTGCATCGAATCGGTCATATTGTCCGCAAACATGATAACTTGACCATTAGCGTTACGCGCTGCACGTCCGATCGTTTGGATCAATGAGCGATAAGAACGCAAGAAGCCTTCCTTATCTGCA
>JALEMK010000127.1 GCA_022768265.1 Erysipelotrichaceae bacterium | reverse complement strand
AAGACCAAGATGATAAAAGCACATAACAAAACAAAGATCGCTGGATATCTGATCAAGTTCCAAGGTTTGCGATAAATACGCTTATTATCACCTAAATAATTGGCAATACATAAGACACAGACGATCTTGGCTACTTCTGATGGTTGGAAAGTTACTTCTGTAACTGCTATGGGGATTTGAATCCACGCTTTGGCACCCCCTGCTCCACTAAAGCCTAGACATGCCATCAGCAAAATGATCGTAACTACCATCGAAGCTTCCATCAGGGAGCTTAAGATCTTAAAATCAAAAAAGCGGGACATAAAGACCATACCGATATATCCAACCAATGTAAACAAGATCAATTTGATTCCTGTAGCAATCAAATATGCATTATCACCGATAGCCAAACCCATACTTGCGGAAACTACCATGATAAAACCAAAGATTGCTAAGGTCATGATCGCATAATAAATAGGTTTATCAATATATAGAGGTAATCTAAAATACTCAAATCTTCTTCTTTTATTTTTCATATTTTATATTTTAACATGTAAACAAATTTTTTGTACTTTTTTATTAAATTTGTTATCATTATTAAAATAGGAGGAAATTTTAAATGATAATCAATCAACAAACGATCATCAAGGATACTGATCCCAAGATTCGTGAAAAATCTTTGCCGGTCCAATTACCTTTATCAAAAGAAGATGAAGCCTTGATGAAAGATCTATATACATATGTCAAAGAAAGCATCGACCCCGATATCGCCGAAGCAAAGGATCTACGTCCTGCCGTTGGTATCAGCGCCATTCAGGTTGGTATCAACAAGCAAATGTGCGCAGTTGTGTGTACCGATATTGATAAAGATGGTAATGAAATCAATTATGAATATTGTTTGGTCAACCCAAAGATCATCTCTTCTTCGATCCAAAAAGCTTATTTAGCTAATGGCGAAGGCTGTTTATCCGTTGAAGATGATCATAAAGGCTATGTTTATCGCAGTGCTAGGATCAAGGTCAAAGGCTTTGATACCTTAACCAATAAAGAAATTACCATTCGTGCCCAAGGCTTTTTAGCAATCGTTTTACAGCACGAGATCGATCATTTCTCTGGAACCCTATATTATGATCATATTTCTAAAAATGATCCGTTTATGAAAAATGATGATGCAATTGAAATATAAAACTGTTATAATACTGTTGCTAATATTGGTGATTTTAGAAAGAGGTTAAAATGAAAGAAAGTTTAAAAAATCCACCAAGAGTAACAACAAGAAATAAAAACCATAATTTATATAATGATCAAACTGATACCATGGTATACGCTTTAGGTGGTCTTGGTGAAGTCGGAAAGAACATGTATTGCATTGAACACGATGATGAGATCATCGTTATCGATGTTGGTATTTTATTTCCTGAAGAAAGCTTACTTGGCGTCGACTATGTTATTCCGGACTTTTCATACTTGATCAGAAACCAGCATAAAATAAAAGCCGTTGTCATCACTCATGGTCATGAAGACCATATCGGTGGCATTCCTTTTTTCATTCAATCAATTAAAATTGATAAGATATATGCTCCGCGCTTTGCTTGCGCTTTGATCAATAAAAAGTTGGAAGAAAGAAAATTAAGTAAAAATGTCAAATTAGTAGAGATCAATGGTGATTCAAGAATCGAAACAAAGCATTTTAATATCGGCTTTTTCAATACGATTCACTCGATTCCCGATTCTTTAGGAGTCTTGATCAATACACCAAATGGACGGATCGTCCAAACTGGTGATTTCAAATTCGATCTTACTCCTATTGGCAAAAACTCTGATTACCAAAAAATGGCATACATCGGTCAGATCGGTGTAACATTATTATTAAGTGACTCAACAAACTCTGAAGTTAGTGGCTTTTCTATTTCTGAAAAGAAAGTAGCTCAAAGTTTGTTAGAACAAATGCGTAAGACCCCTGGTCGTTTGATCGTTTCAACTTTTGCTTCAAACGTCTTGCGCTTAGGTCAAATATTGGAAGCAGCTGTGGCTTGTGGCAGAAAAGTGGCTGTTTTTGGGCGCAGCATGGAAAATGTTGTTGAAATAGCGAAAAAATTAAAAGTTATCACTATTCCAGAATCGAGCTTCATTGGACCAAATGAAATAAATACCCTACCAGCTAACAAAGTTTGTATCGTATGTACAGGATCGCAAGGTGAACCTTTAGCAGCTTTAAGCAGAATCGCTAATGGAACACATCGCTTTATCAAGATCATCCCTGGAGATACGGTCATCTTCTCAAGCAATCCAATACCTGGTAATGGTACTAGCGTTAATGCTGTAGTTAATCAATTGACCCGTGTAGGTGCCAATGTTGTAGTTAACTCACCTTTAACATCCCTACATACGACCGGACATGCTTCACAAGAAGAACAAAAATTAATGTTGCAATTAATTAAGCCTAAATATTTCATGCCAATGCATGGTGAATATAAAATGCAAAAGCGTCATATGTTGACAGCTATCGAAACTGGTATCCCTGCAAAAAATTGTTTTATCTGCGCTAATGGTGATCCTATTATCTTACGCAATGGAGAATGCTTTAAATCCAACGAAAGAATCCAAACCGATGATATATATGTCGATGGCAATGATATTTCAGGTTTATCAACCAGCGTTATCAAGGATCGTCAG
>JALEMK010000116.1 GCA_022768265.1 Erysipelotrichaceae bacterium | reverse complement strand
TTGAAGGTGATGGAGAGATATTGGCTTTTGATATCATCAACGATAATTTCCATGCTGAAAAAGATAGTGCCTCTATGCCTGAAGAAGCTTCCTTCTTCTTATATGATGCTAGTGGGAATTTAATGTATTACAATAGTTTGCTTGATGAGATCGAACACAAAGATTTCATTGATCAGCTTTATATTGATGTCAAAAATGGTATTTATGATCCATATGATGCAGTTTTTATGGATACCAACGGTGAAAAACGAGGGGTTTACTATGCATTTTTAGATAATGGTTGGGCAGCTGTCATGACTATTCCAACCGATCGTTTATTGCATGGTGATATGGACAGCGTTATGTATATGCTGGTTGCGATGTCCGCTAGCTTATTGATTGGTTTAGCAGGCTTGATCATATATAACTTTTTTAAAGAGCAACGTAATCGCTACATCAATGAAACCTTGAAGATCTTAGGTAATACTTACTATGCCATTTACCGTATCAATTATGAAAATGAAACTTATCAAACGATAAAATGTAATAACGATATGGTTGCGGTCATCAATTCTCGTGGGCATTATCGCGATTTGATCAAAGCTATCAAAAGCAAAGTTGAAGAGCGAACCTATGAAGAGTTTGAACGTAGCTTCTCTATTGAAAATATCAAGAGTTTGATCGCAAAAGAAGTATATGATTTTGGGGGAGATTTCCAACGTAAGTTTGCAGATGGTTATCACTGGGTAAGCATCCATATTATCTATAGTCAACAATTGGGAATCAATGAAGTATTGATGTGTTTTAAAAATGTTGATATTGAAAAAAGAAAAAAATTAGATCAATATCGAATCATGGAGAATGCTTTAGAAATATCTAAACAAGCCACAACCAAGAAAAATATTTTCTTTAGCAATGTATCGCATGATATGCGAACACCGCTTAATGCGATCATTGGTCTATCTAATTTAGCGTTAGAACATAAGGATGATCAAGCTAAGGTTGAAGATTATCTACAAAAGATTTCTAAATCAGGCGATCAATTATTAAATTTGATCAATGATATCTTAGATATTTCTAAGATGGAACAAGGTGGGGGAAATGCACTTAATTATAAACAAATCAATCTAGATGAATGCATCAAAGAAAATATTAGTTTATTTAAAGATACTTGTAGTCAATCAAACAAACATTTGGAATATCAATGTCATGCGAAAGATCTTAATGTCTTTGCCGATGACTTTAGATTGAAGCAAGTGCTCAATAATCTAATTAGCAACGCTATAAAATATAGTTATGAAAATGCATCTATCAAAGTTACTTTGAATCAAATTGAGCAAAAAAGCAATATTGGTAAATATCAGATCATCGTGGAAGATAACGGTATCGGTATGACCAAAGAGTTTTTAAAGATCATTTTTGAACCTTTTGCTCAAGAAACGATGTTTAGACCTACCAATGTAACAGGTACAGGTTTAGGTATGTCTATTGTTAAAGGTATCATTCAACAAATGAGCGGTGATATCGCAGTAGAAAGTGAAGTAGGTAAAGGTTCGAAATTTACTGTTACCTTACCATTAAAAATTGCAGAAAACAAACGTTTAGAAGTTAAAGTGGCGGATGATGCAAAAATCGAATATGATCTAAAAGGTAAGAATATCTTGTTGGTTGAAGATAATGAGATCAATATGGAAATAGCAAAAGAGATGTTGGAAATGTTTGGCGCTAATGTCAAAGAAGCATGGAACGGCTTGGAAGCTGTTGAGATCTTTACTAAATCACAAGTTAATGAAATTGATTTGATCTTGATGGATATGCAGATGCCACAGTTGGATGGCTGTGGTGCAACAAGAACCATTCGTTCATTAAATAGAAGCGATGCTAAAACCGTCATGATCATTGCTTTGACAGCTAATGCCTTTGCTGAAGATATTGCGGCGACATCAGCGGCGGGAATGAATGGACATATTTCTAAGCCGATAGATTTTAAACAGTTACTAAAAACGATTGACGGTATAGCTGCTCATAAATAGCTAAAAAAGAAGAAAATACACATTTCTTCTTTTTTTATCGGATATTGTGAAGTAAATGCCAAATTTGACTAATAGTTAGATATCTTGTATACTATATGTAGTTAGAAAAAACTAACCTTGGTGATAATAATTTATTGTTGATTATAAACTGATAGTTTTACTGTCAGATTTTTTGATATGGCAAAAATTAAAATCACAAGTAACTGGAAGGAGGAGTTTAATGAGAAAAAATGTAGCAGGAATGATTTGGTTGATAGGAGGTATGCTATGGGCTGTCCTTTCTGTGGTAAACTATTTCCATAGCAGTGTTAGCATAGCGATTTTAGAAGCAATCGTTGCGGTGATCTTTTTAGTGAGGGCCATGCAAGGGTTTATTGAAAATGAACGATAAATACAAAAAAAAGCCTTCAGATATTGAAGGCTTTAAAATTTAAGCAATGGTGCCCGAGGCCGGACTCGAACCGGCACGGTATCGCTACCGATGGATTTTGAGTCCATTGCGTCTACCAGTTTCACCACTCGGGCATGCTCAAATATTATACAATATAATTATATTAAATGCAATCACATATTTTCATCTTTGAAAAATTTATCGGCATAGCTCAAATAATTTTCAAGATTAAAGCAAGTAATGCTGGTATTTTGGGTAATTTGCTCACAAAGATGATTGTAGAACCAAACAGCCATGATGCAAGCCAAATAATTATCTTTGACCAATGCACACATTGCTACGATGAAGCCAGTCAATAAATCACCGCTGCCTGCACGCGCTAGAGCTTGGTTACCGTTAGTATTGATATATACTTCACCATTAGGAGATACAATGATGGTGTTGGTATCTTTTAACACGACGATCGTATGATAATCTTTGGCAAATTCTTTGGCTAAGCTTATTTTGTGAGCTTTAACTTGTTCAATTGGGCGATTGATCAAATCAGCGAATTCTTTGATGTGAGGGGTGATGATAAGCTGCGGTTTGCTTAATTTTAAAACAAATAATTTATCAATCAAAAGTCGAAGAGCTTGAGCGTCTAGTACAACGGTCTTATAAGAGTATTGTAACAGTAATTCTAAGATATCATTACGATATGGCAGACGATCCATACCACTGCCAAAAGCAATGGCATCGACATCGTGCATGATATTTTCAATGCTTGTTTTATAGGTGTTACGATCAAAAGGGTGAAAAACAACATTGCTGAACCTATTAGCTAAAATTGGATAAATTGTATCTTCACATGCTAGATGTAAATATGTCATGCCACAGCATAAAGCACCAATAGCATTTAAAATGGCAGCACCAGCCATGCCGTAAGAGCCACTTACGATCAAAGCTTTACCATTACACCCTTTATGATCATTTACCTTGATCTTGGGGTAATGATGTAAAAATTGCTTTTTATCCATCGTTTGATAAAAATGAGCATTGCTAGTATCTAAAGGTAGAGGAATCAAAGCTAGTTCTTTGAACATTTGATGTTCTTTTTTAAACATATGAAAAGGTTTATAGCAACCTAAAGCTAAAGTAAGATCCGATTTAAAAGCATGGATGTCTATAGCTGGATCATCAGCTTCACATCCGCTATTGATATCTACGCTGATCTTGAAAGCAGGCAAATTATTTAATTGGTCAAATAAAGCTTTTTCGCTATTGCGAATATGTCCGTGGAAACTAAAACCAAAAATACAATCGATGATAACATCATAACTAGCATCATCAATTTTGGTCGTTATAAGTTTTTGATCAAGGTTGTTTAGCAAATAGGCGTTTTCATTTGAACCTTTTTGGTTTGTAACTAGATAGACCTTCACATCATAATTATTTTGGGCTAATAAAGCAGCCAAAGCTAGGCCATCTGCGCCATTATTGCCTTTTCCGCAAACGATCAAGATCTTAGCGGATAAAGCTATCCTAGAAACAATAGCGTTGAATAAGCCTTTAGCAACTTCATCGATCAACTCTAAGGTACTCATAGCTGTATTAGCTTCCATGGCTTTTATTTGCATTACATCTGCGATCATATGTCTAAATCTCCCTATAATTATTTTAACAATAAAACTTTTTATTTTAAATATCATTTACATGTTTGGTAAAAAATTTTATAATAGAATTATAAATAAGGGAGGCGGTAAGTCATGGCTGAAAAGAAAACAACAAAGAAAGCAGTAGCACCTAAAAAAGTAAAAACAGAAAAAGTAGCTGCTGAAGTTAAAGAAACGAAAAAATCAGTTAAGAAATCTGCTCCAAAGAAACCAGCTGTAGAAAAGAAGTCTTTACAACATTATATTGATGTGATCAACTGGAAGAAATGGGAAGCACATAACATGGACTGGCTATATATTGAAGTTAATGCTGGAGATTTATTGACTGAAATTGAAGCAGGGGTAAGCAACTTAAAAACAGCTTGCACTGCAATCTTGGATTGTATGCTTGAAGGGGATACATTCATTGT
>JALEMK010000114.1 GCA_022768265.1 Erysipelotrichaceae bacterium | reverse complement strand
GCTTACGCAAGTGGAAGTGGTTTGTGAAGCGGAAGCGGTAGCGGTTGATACGGTGCATAAGATTGTGAAGGTGGCAAAAGATGATGAAATTTATGATGAGGATTATGATAAGTTGATCATTGCCAGTGGTGCATATCCTTTTGTGCCTAAAATGGAAGGAACAGATTTATCTGGAGTCTTTACGGTGCGTACGCCGGAGGATGCTATCGCTATGCGCTCTTATATTGAAGAACATGCAGTTAAGAAGGCTGTAGTTTGTGGGGCTGGTTTTATTGGTTTAGAAGTTGCGGAAAACTTGCATGCGCGTAATATAGCGGTTACCATCATCGATGCGGCTGAGCAGATCATGCCTAATGCTTTTGATGAAGAGATGGCAGCTTTTGCGCAACGCCAATTACAAGTAGCGGGGATCAAGGTTCTTACTTCTTGCGCTATCAATAAAATCATAGGTGATAAATGGGTACAGGGCGTTGTTAGTGCTAAAGGAAATTTAGATGCCGACCTAGTAGTTTTGGCTATTGGGATCAGACCTGCTACCCAATTTCTTACTGGTAGTGACATAGCTATGGATCGAGGAGCAATCGTGGTTAATGAATATATGGAAACCAATGTTGCGGATGTTTATGCAGTAGGCGATTGTGCATTGGTGAAAAATGCATTGACCAATAAACCACAGTGGGCAGCTATGGGTTCGATAGCTAATCTTACTGGCCGGGTCGTTGCTCAAAATTGTGTGGGTCATAAAGTTAAATATCTGGGTTGTATGGGAAGCGGCGTGGCTAAGTTGTTAGCTAACCTTCATTGTGGACGTACAGGACTAACTGAGGCTCAAGCCAAGGCTGAGGGTTATGATGTGGTTAGTGTGGTTTGGGTTGGTGACGATAAGGCTCACTATTATGAAGATGCTTCAACTTTTGTTACCAAGCTGATTGCCGATCGTACGAGTCAACGTTTGTTGGGGCTACAAGTCATCGGGGGACATGCCGTAGATAAGATGGTGGATATCGCGGTCATGGGCATTAGTGCCAAGTTTAAGTTGCATGATTTTGATACACTTGATTTTGCATATGCCCCACCATTTTCGACAGCTATTCATCCCTTGGTAAATGCTTGTTACGTTCTTGAAAATAAAATAGAAGGTCGCTTGGATAGCGTTACGCCTTGGGAGTTTGCTCGTGGCTCATGCAAGGATCATCATATCATCGATGTCCAACCAAGACCCTATATTGCTGGGGCAAGATGGGTCGATCTAGCTGCTGTTGATAAAGAAATGGAAGGTCTTAACAAAGATGCAAAGCTGTTGTTAGTATGTACCAAAGGGAAAAGAGCATATTTCTTATATAATCGTTTAAAGGCTCTAGGTTATCAAAATGTCAAGATCTTAGAAGGTGGAACCTTTGTTAACGAAATGCAACTTTTAGCGGATCAATAAGCGTTTTGCTGATAGGTTCTTGATTTACTAAACATTAATATTATTATCTTTCGCTATAAAAAAAGATTGCCAAGCTTTCCTTGATCTTATAGAATAGATGTATAAATTCGATGATGAAGAATAAGTAAGACATTATAGGTTTTTGTAGAGAGGTCGTGGGTGGTGCAAACGATCAAAACGGTAGTGATCCCAAATCATCTTCTAGAAGCAACCTGAATGAAGTAAGGAAGCCGGTGTCAAGTCCCGTTAGCGATGATGAGCATTGTTAGATGTGTAAAGCCAAGCATCCTTGGGAAATTAGGTGGTACCACGGTAGATATATCGTCCTTTTATAAGGGCGATTTTTTTGGCTTTAAAGGAGGTAATTATGAAACTAACAAAGAAACAATTAGTAATGATCAGCTTTATGTTGTTCTCCCTGTTTTTTGGTGCGGGAAATTTGATCTTCCCACCTTTCTTAGGACAAAATGCAGGGAGCAATGCGCCAATGGCAATTTTATTGTTTTTAGTTACAGCCGTAGCTTTACCGGTGCTAGGAGTTGTAGTAGTAGCTAAATTTGATGGTTTACAAAAATTGGCTACGAAGGTAAATCCTAAATTTGCCCTTGTTTTTACATTGTTGATCTATTTATCCATAGGACCTGGATTAGGGATACCGCGTGCAGCATCAGTTCCTTTTGAAATGGCGGTAGCACCTTATCTACCACCAGGCAGCCCCCTTGGCTTATATATGATAATCTATTCAGGGATCTTTTTTGCTTTGGCAATATGGTTGGCTTTGACACCAAATAAGTTGGTAGAAAGAATCGGTAAGTTTTTAACACCTAGTTTATTGATCTTGATCGTTTTGTTATTTGTTAGTTTTGTTTTTAAGGGGCATATGCAAGTTGGTGCTCCTCAAGGTGATTATGAGAGCTCTGCTGCAATCGTAGGTTTTTTAGAGGGCTATAATACGATGGATACGATTGCAGCATTGAATTTTGGTTTGGTCATTGCCACGACGATTGCATCATTCAATATTCAAAAAAAGAAGGATGTCATGCGCTATACCTTGCTTTGTGGTATTTTTGCAGGTTTGATCTTGGCAGCCATTTATTTGATGTTAGCATTTTTAGGTATGCAAGTTTCAGGGCTTTACGCTATCAAAGAAAATGGAGCATGGACCTTGCGTTGTATCGTTGAAGATGTATTTGGCCCAGCTGGGGCAATTATCTTAGCGATGATCTTTAGCCTTGCTTGTTTAACGACGTGTGTTGGTTTGATCACATCTATTTCACAATATTTTGCTAAGCTATTTAAACGATTTAATTATCGTCAATTTGTTTTTATCATTGCCGGTTTTTCGTTTATTGTATGTAATCAGGGATTAAATACGATATTGAGCATTTCGGTACCGATCTTAAATGCAATTTATCCAATTTCAATTGCTTTGATCATCCTAGGTTTGTGTGATGATCATATCAAAGATGTTCCATACATTTATCCTGCAGTGATATTGGGCGTAGGTATCATTAGCGTGATATATGCTTTGGAAAAATTAAATGTTCCATTATCAGCGTTGTATGAACTTTGTGCAATATTGCCATTTTATAAGCTTGGCATTGGCTGGAGCTTAGTTGGCTTGGTTATTGCTTTAGGTTGCGTGTTATTTTCTAAAATAAATAAGTTAAGAAAAAAAGAGCGTTATGATTGCAACATTCATAAAATATGATAGAATATAGCCATAAGTTAGCTAAGACTAACAGGAGGTTAAAATATGAATGAATTATTGAATAATTATCTTGCAGATCTTGTGGTTGAATATCATAAGTTACAAAATTTCCATTGGTATGTCAAAGGAAAGAATTTCTTTACTATTCATGCCAAATTAGAAGAATTATATGATGGTATCAATGAAGCTATCGATGAGGTTGCTGAAAATATCTTGATCAATGGTGGAAGACCATTAGCTAATATCAAGGCATTCTTAGCTGCTGCTAAAATCAAAGAAGCAAAAGAAGAATACATTGGTGATGATGTAGTTTTCAAAGCTGTTTTAGAAGATTTTGAATACTTGTTATCTTCAGCTGTGGCGATCAAGAAGCTTGCTGATCAAGAAGAAAACTTTGGCATATCATCTTTGATGGATAACTACATCCAACAATTTGGTAAGAATATTTGGATGATCAAACAGATGTCAGCTGCATAAAAAATATTTGCTGTCAGATCATAAATGATGTGATCTTATCTGTGAATATGGATGCTTTTCTTTATAGCATATGGAAAGCATCCATTTTTTTTGCTTTTTTAGGATATCTTGGACTTAAAAATTTAGATTGTATGTCTTTTTTTTGAGTAAAAAGCAATATATAGAGCGAATAATGCTAAGAAAAAATCTTTTGCAGGCATAATGAAGTTATTTTTCCTAGCTGTTAGGAAAAACTATGGGATAAAAAGGATAATAAACTTTAATAAGATATAAGTATGAATAAAAGACAATATAAAATTATTGAAAAATTAAATGAAAAGGGGCAATGGATAACAGGCAAGGAATTAGCCATGATCTTAAATGTTTCTGATCGCACGATCAGAAATGATATAGAAGCCATTAATAAAGAATATCCTGGGCTGATAATATCTCATGTGCGCAATGGTTACTGCGTTAAAAAAGAGATATTGGTCAAAACCAATATTATTATGAAAAGCGATATTCCACAAACGGCACAAGAACGTTATAAATATATCGTCATAGAATTGTTGTTTAAGAAAAATCGAATTAATTTATTAGATTTACAAGATGAGATCTTTGTTAGTGAGTTTACATTAAAACATGATCTAAAGGCAATATCGAAAACGATAGAAGGGTATGATAATCTTCAATTGATCAAGGATGGCAACTATATTTCATTGGTTGGATCTGAAGGGGATAAGCGTCGATTATATCGACAGATGTTGGCGTCTGAAACCCAGGGAGACTTTGCAAATATTAATAAGATCGATGAATTATTTCCAAATCTTAATTTGATTCGTGTTAAGGATGAATTAGAGAAGATCCTGCATGAATATGATTACAGTGTTCGAAAAGAATCGTATCCAATGCTGATGATTCATGTTGGTGTTGCGATAGAACGAATGATGAATGCCAATTATATCGATGTTAAAAGGAAGGTTGAGATTCAGCAGACGCTTGAATATCATATTGCGAATGCTTTTTTTAGCCGTTTGGCAAGTTTCTTAAGAATCGAAATAAATGAAAATGAGGTAGCTTTATTTGCAGGCTTGCTTATGGGCAGAAGAGCTAGAGAGTTTATTACCAGTGAGATTTATGTTAAGCAGGCAGAAGAATTAACCAATTTGATCATCGAAGGGATCATTTCACAATATGATATCGATTTTTCAAGTGATACCTTCTTTCAAAATGGACTGAATATCCATATTCAAAATTTGTTGGAAAGAATGGCAAATGGTGTGGATGTTTCAAATGTATATTTGAATGACATCAAGAAAAATTATCCATTAGTATTTGAAATGAGCGTTTTTATTGGTCGGATCATTGAGGAAAAGATGAATATCGCGATTCAAGAAGATGAATTTGGTTATTTGGCGATTCATATCGGGGCAGCATATGATCGCTTGAATACCAAGCAATATTATCATGCCATCTTGATTCAGCCTAATGGGAGGATGCTATCCAATATATGTTATAAGAAGATCAATGATAAGTTTGGCGATCGCTTGATCATTGATGAAGTTACGGATTATTATGAGGATAATCTGGTGGAAAGGCTAAGTTTGGATCTGATCTTAACGACGGTTCATCTTAGTTCTAATTTAAATATTCCGATCGTTAATATCAGCATGTTTGCTAATAGCAATGATGAATATAAGATATCCAAAGCGATCAATGAACTTGACAGTAGGCGTAATAGGGATCTGTTTTATCGAAGCGTAAGGGATCTTGTTAGTGATGAGTGCTATTTTTATAACTTAGAGTGTGATGATTATCGCGAAGTAATTAATATCATGTGCGATAGATTGTATGAGCAAAAGCGCGTTACAAGCGAATTTAAAGCATCTACTTTTGAAAGAGAGAAGATTGCCTATACTTCGTTTAACTATGGCTTTGCTATTCCTCATCCGTTGGACTATGCAACGATTAAATCAACGATCGGAATCGCAATTTTGAAAAAACCAATAAAATGGGGAAATTATATGGTCAAATTTGTATTGTTGCTTGCATTTAAAAGTGATGAAAAAAACTTGCTGAAAATATTTTTTGATTGGTTTGGGGATATTAGTGATAATGCGTTACTTATGGCTAATATTACTGAAGCTAAAACAACGGAGCAATTTATTGATTTGATTAAAGGCAAGGATTCATAAGATGAAAAAAGAAATCAGAAAAAAATTAAAACCAGCCCCAATGAGCAAACGTATCTTTGCGTATTTATTAGATTGGTATCTAGGGTGGGTATTTACAGCTATTCCGGTAGCTTATATGTGGACGATAACGACACAAAAAACTGAAATAAATACAGATATAACCTTGTTTGCAGGTAATCAGGCATTTCTTGCAGGAATTTTAGGTGTTTTGTTTGGAATATTGTATTATTTCGTATTCCCTTTATTAAATAACGGTCAAACATTAGGGAAAAAATTTACTGGAATCAAAATTATTGATGAAAAAGGCGGAAAATTAACGACAAAAGCGTTGGCCATTCGTCAGATCTTAGGGGTTATGATAGCTGAGAGTTCTTTTATCTTGGCAGGAAATTATATTGCACAAATGATAGGAATGTTGACAATTCCAGAAGTAGGCGTCTTTATTACCTATGGGATGCTAGCTTTATTTGTTGTTTCCTGCATCATGGTAATTAAGAAGCAACGAGCTATTCATGATATTATTGCCCATAGCATGGTCGTAGAAACAACGACAGAATAGGAGGTTAAGTGCAATGGAAGATATGGAATTATTATGTTTTAAAATTATTTCAGCGGTAGGAGAGGCTAAAAGTGATTACATTGCGGCAATTGAAGCGGCAAAAAAAGGTGAATTTACAAAAGCTGAAGAGCTAATCAAACATGGAGAAAGCGTATTTGTCAATGGTCATCATGCTCATGCAGGCTTGATCCAAAAGGAAGCTTCAGGTGAAAAGACGGAAATCAGCTTATTGTTGATGCATGCTGAAGACCAATTGATGTCAGCAGAAACGATCAAGATCTTAGCAACAGAATTGATCGAATTGTATAAAAACAAATAAATTAAGATGAAAGCTTTTGCTTATTTAGTTCGAAGATTTTTTGCTTTTGGGGCAGATTGGTATATTTCTGCTATTTTGATCAACCTGTTAACAAATGGCTTAAGCAAGTTATTGCTATTTAAAGATGGGATATATGTAGCTATTATTATTTCTTCGCTAGTTGTTGCTTATATTTATTTTGTGCTTGTACCTACGAAAATATGGCAAGGTCAAACACTGATGAAAAGAGCAATGTACCTTCAGGTCGTTAACGAAGATGATTCATTAGTAAGAAGAAAAGAATTATTTTTGCGTTATTTTGTTGGTTGCATGACTTGTGAAGGAGTGTTTTATATTCCATCAAGCAATGTGCGTAGCGCATTGCTGATCATGTTCCCTAATTTACAAATAGGTTTGCAGGTACTTAATTTTGCGATGATTGCAGGAGGGTGTGTCAGCATTTTAATCGCAATGCTGGATAAAAAGCGGGAATTTAGGATGCTGCATGATCGTTTATTTCATACAAAAGTAACAAACTTGGAAAAGATTTCCTGACTATTAGGAAAAAAGTGATTTCTTTAACAATCATAAAATCGATATCATTAATGTATAAAAAGGAGGAATATAGATGAAACGATTTTATTTATTCTGTAATGCTGGTATGTCAACTAGTTTATTAGCTAGTCGTATGCAAAAAGTTGCAGATGCGAACAATTTGCCTGTTGAGATCAAAGCTTACCCTGACTCACAAATGGCAGATATCGTGAATGAGTTTAACCCAGAAGTAATTTTATTGGGGCCACAGGTTAAACATTTGTACGAAAAAGTGAATGAAAGATATGGTAGTAGCCATGTTGTTTCAGTCATTGACAGCGTTGACTATGGAAATGTAGATGGTGAACGTGTGTTGAAAAAAGCTTTGAAGCTTTATAAGGAAAGGAATAATTAACGTTTATGATGGATAAACTGGAAAAAATTTTGATGCCCGTTGCCAACGTGCTATCAAAAAATAAAATCTTGTCTGCTATTCGTGATGGTTTCTTAGTAACAGTACCAATCACAATCGTAGGGTCGATCTTCTTATTGATCGCTAATTTCCCAGTTCAAGGTTTCTTAGATATGATGACTTCGATCTTTGGACAAGGATGGGATGCATATTTAGGCAGAGTTAGTGCTATTGCTTTTGACTGTACTGCATTATTAAGCTGTTTAGGTATTGGTTATTGCTATACTCGTGAACAAGGCGTAGAAAATAAGATTGCTGGTGGTATTGTTGCCTTAGTATCTTTCTTGATCATTACGCCTCAAAGAATGGAAGTTGTAGTTGAGGGGGCTGCTGAAGCTGCAAAATTCAATGGTTTAGGTTTTACTTTCTTAGGAACAGCTGGTATGTTCTTAGCGATGATCGTGGCAATCATTTCTGTTAAATTGTTCTGCTGGGCTACTAAGAGAAACTTGGTAATCAAACTTCCTGATGGAGTGCCTCCAGCAGTAATGGATTCATTTGCTTCATTGATTCCAGCAGCTATTGCTATGACATTCTTCTTCGTGGTAGGTATCGTCTTCTCAATGACGCCATATCAATATGCTCATTACTTCATTTATGAAATCTTACAGGCTCCATTAGTTGGTTTAGGTAAACTTTCTGGTTTTGAAGTAATCTATCAATTCTTATCAACCTTGTTCTGGTTCTTCGGTATCAACGGACCAGCTGTTACAAATACGATCTTTGGTCCGATCCATAAAGCATTGACCTTAGAAAACTATGAAGCTGCAGCTGCTGGTTTAGAAATGACCAACATCTTCACGGCTGGTTTCTCTGATTTCTTCTGTAACTTCGGTGGTGGCGGATCTACTTTAGGTCTAGTTATCATGATGGCATTCTTAGGTAAATCAAACCGTTTGAAGAACTTAGGAAGATTATCATTACCGGCTGCAATCTTTGGTATCAATGAACCAATCATCTTCGGTTTGCCAATCGTATTAAACCCATTGATGGCCATTCCATTTATCTTGACACCATGTATTAATACGATTATTGGTTATGTTGCAACAATTACTGGTATCATGCCTATTACATCAGGAGTTCAATTACCATGGACCACGCCAATCGTCTTCTCTGGTTATCTTGTAACAGGATCGGTAATGGGATCGATCGTACAAATAGTAATGTTAATTGTTGACTTGTTGATTTACTATCCATTCTTCAAATTACTAGATAAACGTTATCTAGAAGATGAAAGCAAACAAAGTGATACTGTGGATGAATTAGATGATTTGTCATTTGACGATCTAAGTTTGGATTAATTATTATGAAAATTGTGTTAGTGTTTGACCAGGGTTTAGCAGGCGCTGGTGGAAAATCAAATCCTAATGTGGGATTAAATGCTGCTAAAGGCGGAATCGGTTCAGCTTTGATGATGGAATCGCATTTTAAAGAAATCGGAGCTGAAGTAGTTGCAACCTTATATTGCGGAAATGAATATTTCCTAAATAATCAAGAAGAAGTAGTTACCAAGATGACGGCAATGTGCAAAAAATTGAATCCGGATTTTGTGGTATGTGGCCCTTGCTTCAATTTCCCTGATTATGCCAAAATGGCTGCAATGATTTCAGCTAACATATTATCAAAAACTACTGTGAAATCTTGTGCGATGATGTCCAAAGAAAATGCTGGGGTTATCGAGGAATATAAAGATAAGACACCAATTGTTATCATGCCTAAAAAAGGTGGTACCGGATTAAATGATAGCTATAGTGCTTTATGTAAATTGATCTATAATACTGTAAATAACACCGCTGATCTAGAAAAAGTCAAAGCAGAAGTTTGTTATTAACCAAAAGGGCCTTATTATTTAATAAGGCCTTTTTTAGAAAAAAAAGAGGTTATCATGAAAAGATTATTGAATTGTTATGCTTCGCAAATAGCAAAAATGACACCTAAGGAGATGCTTGAAAGCATTAGAGCAAGTGAAGGAAGGATAATTGCTACTGAATCAACAGTAATTTCACCAACATCAGTAATACATGGAATAACAGATGCCGAACTTAAGAGTGCATTTGGCGCAGATATCATCCTATATAATTGGTTAGATGTATTTGATCCAATGATTCCAGGTCTTGATGTTACAGATAAGTCTTTAGCTATCAAACGTGTTAAGGAACTTACAGGGAGGATCGTGGGGGTAAACTTAGAACCGGTCGATCCCAAAGTTGTAGCAATGGGGGAAATTGCTGAAATTGCTAAAGGACGTTTGGCTACTGTTGAGACCGTTGAAAGAGCTATTGAATTAGGCGCAGATATAATTTTATTAACGGGAAATCCAGGAACAGGAGTGACCAATGCAAAAATTGTAGAAACCTTAAAGAAGATCAAGCCACTTTGCCAAGATAAGATAATATTGATGGCAGGTAAGATGCATGCAGCAGGTAGCGTAGATGATGCTGGAGAAAATATCATTAATGAAGGGCTTATCAAAGAACTTGTAGATGCTGGCGCAGATATCATCTGCATGCCATCACCGGGGACAGTTCCTGGTATTGGATTGGACTATATCCAAAAAATGGTCAAATACGCTCATGCCTTAGGGGCTTTGACAATGACAGCCATTGGCACTTCACAAGAAGGAGCTAGCAAGGAAACAATAAATCAAATAGCGTTGATGTGCAAGATGAGCGGAACGGATATTCATCATATCGGAGATGCAAATGTTGAACGTTTTGACAATATCTATCATTATGGCTTAGCTATTCGTGGCGCAAGACATACGTATATGAGCATGGCAAAATCTGTCAAACGTTAAATTAAAAGGAGAAATATGAATACAGATAGATTAGAAAAATTAATCGCAACTTTTGGGGTAAGCAGTGCAGAAGAAGCGATTGCTAAAACAATAAAAGAAAATTATGAAGCACAAGATGTTTCAATCAAGAAAGATCGTTTAGGATCAGTTTTTGCATATAAAGCTAGTAAAAATGCTTCAGCTAAGACATTGATGATCGCAACAGCCTTAGACGAATTTGGTTGTATGGTTAGTGAAGTTAAAAAAGATGGTAGCTTGGCTTTTATTCAATTAGAAGGTTTTGCCTTAACTTCTTTGCTGAATCAACGCGTGTGTGTTTTAACACGAGATAATAATTGTATACATGGCGTTGTTTGCAGCAAGAAGAAAGTTATTGAAGATAAATGTGAAGTGAAAACAGCAGATGATCTATATATCAAATGTGCATTGCCAAAAGAAAAAGTTTTGGAAATGGTAAGACCAGGGGATTTAGTTGGGTATGCTCCTAACTTTGTTGATGGCGATATCATGATGGGTAAGGCTTTAGCAATTCGTAGCTTGAATGAAGTTACGATGAGCTTGCTTGAAAAGATCAAAGATGAAGAATTTGATTTTAATATCGCTATTGGTGGTATTGCGCAATCTACGATTGGTTATCGTGGTACACAAACAGCTACTTATGTGATCAAACCAAATATGGCAATTGCTTTAACTGGCTTTGATGGCGCTAATAATGATGTAACTTTAGGTGATGGGGTCATCGTTGGCTATTATGATAAGCAAATGTTGCCTTCAAAACGTCTATTGGCTGATATTTGTTCACAATTAAAACCAAAAGCTTATTTTGGCTTTACTGGTAATGATGGTTCGTTTATCCATAAGACCTTGGGTGGTACCCCTTGTGTTAGCGTAGGTATGCCTGTAATTAACATGGGTAGCGCAAATGAAATGGTGGCGAAAGCTGATGTCAATGCTGTAGTAGATGGTTTATATGCATATTTACATCATTTGAATAATGAAATCATCGATAATTGTGGATTTGGTGATGAAAATGACTGATTGGAAATTGATGGAAGAGATTGCTTGTGCTAGCGGTATTTCTTCGTGTGAAGAAGAAGTGGCACAAATCATAAAAAAAGCTTATCAAAAGCTAGATATTCCTACATCATTTGATGGTTTGGGAAGCTTGATTGGCTATAAGGATGTTGAGGATAAAGACCTTAAGATCATGATTGCTGCTCATATGGATGAAGTAGGTTTCATGGTCAAAGCAATAACTGATGATGGTTTTATTTATGTTCAACCAATAGGTAGCTGGTGGAGCCATATGGTCTTAGGACAATGGTTTACGATCGTTACAAAAGATCATAAAAAATATAATGCTTTGATGGGTAGCATGGCAACCCATGGGCTTCCAGCTGAAGCACGTAATAAAACTGTTAATATTGCCGATGTATATCTAGATCTTGGAGTTAGCAATAAACAAGCGGTATTAGATCTAGGCATCGATATAGGTGATATGGTGGTACCTTGGGCACGTTTTGAGCGGATGAATGATCCTAAATACATTAGCTGTAAAGCTTTTGATGATCGTATTGGTAACTATATCATGGTAGAAGTTGCCCGTCGTTTGCAAGGGATCAAACATGAAGGGCTATATCTAGCTAATACGATTCAAGAAGAACCAGGATTAAGAGGAGCAAGAACAGCTACGCATGTTGTTCATCCAGATATCGCTTTTGCGATCGATACGACCTTGGCAGGAGATACACCGATGAATCAAAATATCTGTAAGCTAGGTGGTGGGGTCGTATTATCAATGATTGATTCAAATTCAATTGCCCCACGTAAGTTAGTTAATTATGTAGAGCAAATTGCGCAAGCCCATGATATCAAATATCAATATGCGGTTTTTAATAAGGGAGGTACTGATAGCGGTAATATTCATAAGACCTATGAAGGCATCATCAATATGACCTTATCGATCCCTATTCGTTATATGCATACCAATCATAGTATCATTCATGAAGATGATGTAGAAAATTGTATTGCATTATTATGTGCCTTAGTTAAAGATCTTAATAAAGCAAAATACGAAAA
Organism: Erysipelotrichaceae bacterium; assembly: GCA_022768265.1. Classification (GTDB taxonomy): domain Bacteria; phylum Bacillota_I; class Bacilli_A; order Erysipelotrichales; family Erysipelotrichaceae; genus JALEVB01. The sequence goes on along the minus strand of JALEMK010000114.1, from coordinate 5,012 downwards.
TTTATTATAAGAAGAAGGAGAGTATAAATATGCATGGAATAATTGCAACTTGGCGGATGGCCAAAGAAGGTATCGAACAAAGCGATAAAATGTTAAAAGAAGGCAAGAGTGCTGCAGAAGCTATCGAAACAGCGATTCGTGCCGTTGAAGATTTCCCATACTATAAATCAGTAGGTTATGGTGGTTTACCAAATGAAGAACAAGTCGTAGAATTAGATGCTGGCTATATGGATGGGGATACGATGAGCGTTGGGGCGATCGCTGCGATCCAAGACTTCGCTAATCCAGTAAGTATTGCTAAAAAATTAAGTGAAGAAAAAGTTAACAATTTATTAGTAGGCGAAGGAGCGGCTAAATATGCACGTGAATTCCATTTCGAAGAAAAAGAAATGCTAACAGACCGTGCAAAAGCTTTCTATCGTAAAAAGAAAAAAGAATTAGCAGCACAAGATGAATTGCGTCCATATGATGGTCATGATACCGTTGGTATGGTTTGTGTTGATGATCATGGTTCAGTTACCGCGGCAACTAGTACTAGTGGCTTATTTATGAAACGTAGTGGTCGTGTTGGTGATTCTCCGCTTGTTGGTTCGGGTTTTTATGCGGATAGTGAAGTTGGAGGTGCTACCGCTACCGGTCTTGGAGAAGATCTAATGAAAGGCTGTATCTCTTATGAAATCGTGCGCTTGATGAAAGAAGGTTTAACACCACAAGCAGCATGTGAAAAAGCAGTTAATGAATTAGATGCTAAATTGATCGCTAAACGTGGTAAAGCAGGAGATCTAAGTGTTGTAGCCATGAATAATAAAGGGGAATTTGGATGTGCAACCAATATTGAAGGTTTCTCTTTCTCGGTTGCCACTGCAGATCTTGCCCCAATTGTTTACTTGGTAACCCGTAAAGAAGATGGCCATTGCGAATTTGAAGAAGCTAGCCAAGAATGGTTAGATAACTATATGAAAACAAGAATGGCACCGGTGGAAGAATAATCATGAAAGAACAGATCATTGCGAAGGTTCATGAATTGATGCCATCGTTGATCGATGATATCAAGACCGTGTGTAATATGGATTCAAGACAAGATGTAGCTACAAAAGATTCGCCATTTGGTCAACGTGTTACAGCTTGCTTGAATAAAGCTTTAGAACTTGCAGCTAATCTAGGCTTTGAAGTAGAAAATGTTGGTAATCAAGTTGGTATTGCTTCATATGGACCCGATAGTGCAGAATATATTGCTTGTGTTGGGCATCTTGATGTAGTAGATATCAATGGTACTTGGAAGACCGATCCATTTACTTGTACCGAAATTAATGGTACGCTATATGCAAGAGGTGTATTAGATAATAAGGGTCCGATCATGGCTTGTTTATATGCCTTAAAGACCTTGGTCGATCTGCACTATGAATTTCCAATTAAGGTAAAGATCATCTTTGGTACCAATGAAGAAACAGGTATGGAAGATATGAAGTGGTATTTTAAAGACCATCCATATCCTAAATTAGGTTTTACCCCAGATTGCAAATATCCAGTGGTTTATGCTGAAAGAGGTAGAGCTTGTTATCGCATCAGTGTTGATAATGAATATGTTGATGAATTATATCAATTCATGAATAGCTATATCTTGAATCAAAGCAATCTAGCAGTTAGTTTAGGAGTAGATTATAGTGATGCGGAATTTGGTAAGAATCAAGTGCGCAAGGTGGAAATGTTCCACGATGACAAAACTTGTGGTCTTACTTTGGTATCAAGCTATCCGGCTTCCTATAAATTAGCAGATATGGAAAAGGCTTTAAAAGCTAATTTGTCTGAACATATGACATTAAGCTTAGATTCAAATATCGATCCGGTATATTTTCCTAAAGATACATATTTGATCAAATGCTTAGAAAAAGCTTATGAAACGATGATGGATGATGATGGCAGCGCGGTTACGACAACTGGCGGAACCTATGCGAAAGTTGTTAAAAATATCGTGCCATTTGGTCCAAGCTTTAAAGGTCAAAAAGGAATTGGTCATCTACCAAATGAATGGATGCGCATTTGTGATATCGAAGCTAATACGCAAATCTATGCTTATGCCTTATATGAATTGATGCAAGGCTTAAAATAAGGAGGACTATGAAAAGATTAGGAATATCAGTATATCCTGAACATGCAGGTAATCAGGCTTGTTATGATTACATGGCATTAGCAGGTAAATATGGGTTTAAACGTGTGTTTACTTGCTTATTATCGGTAAAAGAAAGCAAAGAAGAAATTATTGCAAACTTCAGTAAATTTTGTGAAGTAGCACATGAAAATGGTTTGATCGTATCAGTAGATACCAATCCACAAGTATTTAAAAAACTAGATGCTACCCCATTTGATCTAAGCGTATTTGCGAAGATGGGCGTGGATATCATTCGTTTAGATGGTCATTTTGGGGAATTTGAAGATATTGAAATTACCAAAAACCCATATAACATCATGATCGAATATAATGCTAGTTGTACGATGAGCTTGGATCTGATGATCAAAACCGGGGCAAATCGTAGCAATATGTGTATATGTTCTAATTTTTATCCCCAAAGATATACTGGCATGGGCTTAGAACGTTTCAAGGAATTGAATGAATTATATCAGCCATTGGGTCTAAATAATGCAGCGTTTGTAAGTTCTCAACAAAAAGATACCCATGGACCTTGGCCTGTATATGAAGGGCTACCAACTTTAGAATGTCATCGTGATCTACCAATTGATCTACAATTACGTCACTTGGTAGCTTTGGGTTATGACAACGATTTCTTCATTGGTAATGCTTTTGCCAGTGAAGAAGAATTAGCAGCGATGGCTAAGGTAAATCTAAATAAGATCACTTTGAAGATCGATGTTGATCCTCATGCAACAGATATTGAAAAAGAAATCATTACTTGTGATTATCATGCTTCGCGCGATGATAGCAATGAATTAGTAGTACGTTCTAGCATGCCTAGAATGATTTTCAAGGATAAGGCTATTGCACCTCGAAAAGTAGAAGCCAAACATTTCCATAAAGGAGATGTAATTATCGTAAATGATAATTTGAAACATTATCGTGGTGAATTGATGATCGTAATGAAAGATATCGAGGTTAAAGAAAACTATAATTTAGTTGGTCATATCAATAAAGATGAACAGCTAGTATTAGATTGCATCAAACCTAGATATAGCTTTAAGATCGAAATTAGATAGAGGTAAATTATGGAAAGAATAATTGAGATTTGTTGTGGTAGTTATGAAGATGCGTTGGCAGCCTATCAAGGTGGTGCAAAGCGTATTGAATTAAATAGTGCTTTATATCTAGGAGGTTTGACTCCTTCGGTAGGTGCTTTGAAATTAACGAAAAAGCATACAGATCTAAAAGTCATCTGCATGGTAAGACCACGTGGTGCCGGCTTTTGTTATAGCGAAGCTGACTATGAAACGATGAAGGAAGATGTTAGATCGATGCTTGATAATGGTGCTGATGGTATTGCGTTTGGTTGTTTGAATGATCAAGGTAATGTTGATGTTGCACAAACCAAAGAAATCATCGCTATTATCAAAAGCTATGGTAAAGAAGTAGTTTTCCATCGAGCATTTGATTGTGTCAAAGATCCATATGCAACAATTGAACTATTGATCGAATTAGGGGTTGATAGGATATTAACTAGTGGTTTACAAGCAAAAGCGATGGATGGTATGGAATTGATCAAAGATTTGCAAAGCAAATATGGTGATAAGATTGAATTGTTGGCAGGAAGCGGAATGAATGCAACTAATGCGAAACAGATGATGGATGAAACCGGTATTTCGCAAGTTCATAGTTCTTGTAAAGGATGGGTCAATGATCCAACTACCACTGGTAAAGCAGTAAATTATTGTTATGCAGCTAGTCCAAATGAAAATAACTATGATGTCGTTAAGAAAGAATTAGTTGAACAAATCGTTAAAAGCGTATGTTAAAAGAGTTAAGAAGCAATAAAAAAGCACGTGCAGTATACACGCTTGTTTGTGTAGTGCTAGCTGGGTTTTTTCAAGCTGCGATAATTCAGGTTTTTATGAAACCGATGAATCTTTTATCTAGTGGATTTACTGGAGTAGCTATCCTTATTGAAAATGTCACTAGTACTTTCTTTGGGTTTTCATTTTCTACTTCACTAGGAATGTTAGCTTTAAATATTCCGGTTGCCTTATTTTGTAGCAAAACCATTAGTAAACGTTTTACTTTCTTTTCATTGTTACAAGTATTTTGTGCTAGTTTGTTCTTGAAAGTATTACATTTTGGACCATTATTTGATGATCCTTTGTTGAATATCATTTTTGGCGGATTTAGCTATGGTTTGATGACCGTTTTGGCATTAAAAGGTAATGCTTCAACAGGTGGTACAGACTTTATCGCTCTATATATTTCTAATAAAAAAGGTAAATCAATTTGGAGCTACGTATTTATTTTTAATGCTTGTTTGATCGTTATCTTTGGAGCAATGTTTGGTTGGGAATATGCAGGATATTCGATCTTGTTCCAATTTATTTCAACCAAAACGATTGAGTCATTCTATCATCGTTATGAACGTATGACCTTACAGATTACAACGACCAAACCAGATGAAGTTATTGATACTTATATCAAACACTATCGTCATGGAATATCTCGTCTAGATGGTCATGGTGGTTATAGCAAAGCCGAAATGAGCATCTTGCATACAGTAGTTTCTAGTTATGAAGTTGTAGAAGTTGTAGAATTATTGCGGGAAGTTGATCCTCATGTGATCGTTAATGCTTTCAAAACAGAAAATTTCTTTGGTGGTTTCTATTTAAAACCTATAGAATAAAACAAAGCTTTAAAAAGGCTTTGTTTTTTTTAAGATTTATCGGCGCTCTAAAAATGGATGGGGCGACTGATAAAAAGTTTTAAAATTATTTGGGGTTAATTTCACCCCAAGAAAGTTTAACCTAGCGGGTTTATGCAGATGCATAATCCGCTTTTTTTGAAAAAAGAAGGCGTGTTAGCC
>JALEMK010000079.1 GCA_022768265.1 Erysipelotrichaceae bacterium | reverse complement strand
GATATCGTGAATTGGGATAGCGTAGGTTTGATTTATTGCGATATTACCGAACTTAAAAAGGTAAATGATAATTATGGGCATTCTCAAGGTAATACCTTGATCAAACATTGGTGTGACATCTTAAAAGCGACGATCAGCAATGGTAAATTATATCGTTTAGGTGGCGATGAGTTTGTTGTCTTGATCAAAGGAGTAACACAAAAAGCATTTTTAGGGATGATCGATGATTTGAAAAGAAGGATACAGATAGACACCTATCATTTAGCTATTGGCTATGATTATAGTGCTAAAGCCAATACTTCTTTGGATGACTTGATGAAAAATGCAGATCGCATGATGTATGAGGATAAAAGAAAGTATTATGGCGTTTTTGATCGACGGGCCCGGTCATGTGACAATTTAGAAGCTAGAAGCAACAATTCGGAATTTGCTAAGTACTTGGCAAATAATCAATTTGACAGTGAATTTATGTGGGATTCCTTAGGTGGTCGTAATACGGCGCATTATTTATATTTTGGGGATCTGCAATCCAATTTTTTCTATATTTCGGATAATATGAAAGAGATGTTTGGCTTTAATAGCAATATCGTGTATAACTTGTTGTTTGAATGGAGCAAGCGCATTTGTGATGAAGATGATCTGCGCTTATATAATAAAGATATCGATGATATCATGGAAAATCATCGTGAGTATCATGATCTGCGTTATCGCGTGAAGGATTGTGATGGCAATATCGTTTGGATCCATTGTCAAGGAAAGATCAAATGGAGCAAAGATCATCGCAAGCCATTATTATTTGCGGGAAGCGTCTCGCATCAAGAATATGATTTCATCGTGGATCGTTTGACCAATTTTCCTAAAGAAGTGGCTGCTTTGGAAATGTTGACCCAGCTTCGCCATAGTGGGGATAATGTTTATATCATTGGTTTCTCTTTAAATGATCTTAGAAAGATCAATGAAGCATTAGGTAGAGAAGTAGCAGATGCATTGATCAGGGATATTGCTTTTGCTTTGCAAAAAGAATTAGGAAAGCTTGCGTACTTTTATCGAATGGATGGTATGCGTTTCATTGCGATGGGTGTATTTGATGATTTGGAAGCTATCAAAAAATTTATCTTGAAGCTTGAGCATATCGTATCGCTTTGGTATAAGATCTATGATATCAATGTGGTTGAGCCATGCTCGATTGGTTATCTTAGATGTAATCAGGAGGAATCTGGAAAACAGATCATTGAAAAGGTCATGAATGTCATTGGCTTCGTAAAAAATTTTCCAGAACGTAATTTCGTGGAGTATACGGAAGAAATCGTGGAAACTAGCAAGATGAACTCGCGTTTAGCTTTGGCACTTAATAAAGATGTTAATAAAGCGATGGAGCATTTTAGCTTAGAGATCCAACCGATCGTGAACTATGGCGAAGATATCATCGGGGCTGAAGCGTTGCTTAGATGGCAGTATGAGGGCAAAAATATCCCATGTAATATTTTCGTGCCGTTATTAGAAAGTACGAAAGCTATCATTAAGGTTGGTGAATGGATCATTGAGGAAGCCCTGCGTTGTGTGGCACGGATCCGGAGCTATCGTCCCAATTTCTATATTTCGATCAATATTACCTACATTCAGATATACGAAGGCAATGTTTTTAGTTTTATTACGAGGACCTTGGAAAAATATCGCTTGGATGGTTCGGCCTTGATCATTGAATTGACGGAGACGCATATTGATGAGAATCCAGAGCATCTAAGGACCTTTATCAATGATTGTCAAAGATTAGGCATTAGATTTGCTTTGGATGATTTTGGCAATGCTTATTCATCCTTGGCCATGTTATTGAAGTATCCGGCGGATATCGTGAAATTGGATCGTTCATTGATCAAAGCGGTCGTTGATTCTAAAGATAATAAAAAATTATTGGAAAGCATCGTTTATTGTTGTCATCAATTGAACAAACAAGTATGCGTAGAAGGGGTAGAAAATGCCCAAGAGAACGCCTTGGTTCGCAACATTGATGTGGATGCAATTCAGGGGTTCTACTATTATGAGCCACTTAACATCGATAAGATATATGAATTGATCATGAAAAAAGGGCAGTAGCCCTTTTTTATAGTAGTTCTTGATGATGACGGATATAAGCTTTTTTTACGATGGTAGCTAGGATCATATATAGGATGATACATGGTACTAGGTAAGCGAAAAAAGCTGATGGCAAGGCGGTGAAACCTAGGGCCGTGCTGATTGGGGTAAATGGAATGATGGTCAAGATGATGCAGCCTAACATCGTTAAGATGGTCACAGGTAGGGAAGCACGGCTTTGGATAAATGGTAATTTTGAGGTTCTGATCATGTGGATGACCAAGGTTTGGGTCCAAATTGATTCAATGAACCAGCCTGCTTGGAACATGGCGATGTATTTATCTTGCATCGCTATTAAAGCTTGATTGCTAAAGTGTAGCGGTAGGGCATTGTATAGGATGCCATTAGAAACAAATTGTGGACATAGGATGAAATATAGGAAGGCATAGGTCAACCAGTCAAAGATCGAGCTGACCGGACCGATCCAGATCATGAAGCTGCCTACGCTAGAAGCATCCCAAGTGCGAGGTTTTAATAAGAATTCTTCATCGACATTGTCCCAAGGAATAGCGGTGCATGATAGATCATATACTAGGTTCAATAGGATCAATTGGATGGAGATCATTGGTAAAAATGGCAATAATGCTGAAGCAGCCAAGACTGAAAACATATTACCAAAGTTGCTAGAAGCGGTCATCTTGATGTATTTGATCATGTTAGCGTATGTTTTACGGCCTTCGATGATTCCTTCTTCTAAGACCATTAGATCTTTTTCTAGCAAGATGATATCTGCGGATTCTTTGGCAATATCTACGGCCGTATCAACGGAGATGGCGATATCGCTAGCCTTCATGGCATTGGCATCATTGATGCCATCGCCCATAAAGCCTACAGTATGGCCATTTTGGCGTAAGATCGTGATGATTTGGGCTTTTTGATCAGGTGATAATTTGGCAAAGACCTGTGTTTTTTCTACGGCTTTAGCTAGTTCTTCTTCGTTCATCTGGGCAATCTGCGAACCTAAAAGCATATTGTCTACCTGAAGTTCGACTTGTTTGCAGATACAACGAGCGACCTTTTCATTATCACCAGTTAAGATCTTGGTGGTTACGCCATATTTTTGCAAGGCCTTGATAGCTTGCGCACATGATTCTTTAGGTGGATCTAAAAAGGCAAGATAGCCGATCAAGACCATATCATATTCATCTTTGACACCAAAGGTACCCACAGGCGATGGATCATTTTTTTGGGCAATGGCAATGACGCGCATGCCATCATCATTTAACTTAGCGACCATTTCTTGGATCTTAGCTTTTAGTTCTGCGGTCAATATTTCGATCTTTCCTTGATATTCGACGTGTGAACAAATGGCTAGCATTTCTTCTAAAGCCCCTTTGGTGATCATTTGGGTCTTATGGTTTTTATCTTTCACAACGACCGATAAGCGTCTTCTGGTAAAGTCAGATGGAATTTCATCGACCTTGATGTAGCATTCAGATAGATCGCTTAATTGAGGGTTTTGTGCTTCTAATTCTTCTGTTTTTTCGATGATGGCTAGATCCATCAAATTTTTATAGCCAGTTTGGAAATAGCTATTTAGATAGGCATGGCGTAAGATGCGCATATCTTGGTTGCCTTGCACATCTAGATGATATTCTAATACGACCTTATCTTGAGTGATGGTGCCGGTTTTGTCGGTACATAAGATGTCGATGGCTCCAAAGTTTTGGATCGAATTAAGATTTTTGACGATGGTTTTTTTCTGAGACATCGATACGGCTCCTTTAGCAAGGCAGGTTGTTACGATCATTGGCGACATTTCAGGTGTTAGACCGACGGCAATCGAGATACCAAACAAGAAGGCATTCAACCAATCATGTTTGGTTATTCCATTGATGATAAATACGATAGGAACCATGAACATCATAAAGCGGATCAAGACCCATGATACGGCGTTGATACCTTTGGAGAAGTTGGTTTCGACCCCTTCTTTAGCAATGGAGCTAGCCATCGAACCAAATAGGGTATTATCACCGACGGCAATGACAATGCCACTAGCCATGCCACTGATGACATTGCTGCCCATCAAAGCGATATTGGCTAGATCACTGACATTTTCTTGGTCGCTTTCTTGAAGGTCTGCATTTTTTTCTACTGGTTCGCTTTCACCGGTCAATGCCGCTTGGCTGATGAAAAGATCCTTGGTTTCTAATAGGCGGATATCCGCGGGTACCATATCTCCAACGCTTAGATGAACGATATCGCCAACGACGACTTCATCTAACGGGATTTCACTTTTTGGCTGATTTTTGCGATCGATGGTACAAGTAGTCGTGATCATCGCTAATAGTTTTTCTGCGGCTGAACCAGAGCGAGATTCCTGGATGAATTTTAAGGTTCCAGAAATCATGATCATGGTCGTAATGATGATGAAGGTCAAATAATTGACATCTTCTGGCGTATGGGTGGCGATCGGGATGATGATATCGGTAACGATCGAGACCCCGGCTAAGAAAAATAGGATAGCGGTGAAGGGGTTGATGAAAGCTTGGGCTAATTGTTGCCACCAGCTTTTTTTCTTTTCGTGGGTGATCTGGTTTTTGCCATAGCGATTGCGATTAGCTAAGACTTCTTCATTATCTAGACCACATAGATGGCTGTTGTAGATGTTGAAGATATTTTTAGGTAAGCTGGTTGCAGCTTGGTTTAGTTTTTCATGAATCAAGGTTTGTTGATTTTTTTTCATGATTTCTTTTTTTGTCATGCTTTGACCTCACTTTCTCACTTTTTCTTTGATCTATCTTGGCTTTGCGTTCAAGATAGTAAATGTCACTGCTGACGCATAATAACCATACCAACATGATGAAGGTGAAATGGTTTTGCAGCGGTTTGATCAAGGCACAAACGAGAAAGATCGTGCCTGCGCTGCCAACCATGATCCGTAAATGTTGGCAAACAATCTTATTTAGAGCTATGGGCTTATATATCGGTAAAAAAGCCCCGATGGTTAAGACGATTCCAAAGATAATTAATTTTGCTTGCATGAGCACATCCTCCTTTACACTAATAGGATAATAAAAAGCCATATCTTTTGATATGGCTAAATTCATGCGATTTTCTTGCGATTTAGCAAGAATGTCAATTACATATTTTCGTTAAATTTATATCCTACGCCCCATAGGGTCAAGATATAGATCGGTGCATCAGGATCTGGTTCGATCTTTTTGCGAAGCTTGCGGATAAAGGCCATGATGTTACTATCGGCCATTAGATATTCTTCCGACCATACGGCATTATAAATTTGTTCTTTGGTGAAGACCTCCCCTTTATTTTGGTATAAGAAATACAAGATATCAAATTCTTTCGGGGTCAAAAAGACTTCTTCGCCATGCAGCAAGACCTTTCGGCTTTTCGGATTGATGATGAGATCTTGTTCAAGGATGGTGGTTTGATCATCCTTTTTTTCGATGATCAAGGTCGTATCATCTTGTGTGGCTAGCTGCATGAAGGCATTGGTCAGCTCTTGTTGTTCCGGATGGCTAGGCATGGTTTTAAAAAGTTGGATATTTTTTTGGATCATATCGGAAGATAATAATAAATAAGTTACATTTTTTTTCATCATTACCTCCTCAATTTAAATCATGATATTTTTTAAGATAGCGTATCTTGATGAAACTTGTCAATAGCAGATAACTAAATACGATGATGATCAAATATAAATAGTAACTGATCGGGATAGCACTTAGGTGGAAGGTGGAAGCTAAGAAGCTGTAAGGAATCAAGCTAAAGATGATGATGCCTAAAAGCATCCCGCAAAGCATGGGCTTAGAAGGCTTGCTTTGGATGAAGGGCAGCTTTTTGGTGCGTAATAGCTGAATGATCATTGTTTGCGTCCACATCGACATCAAAAACCAACCAGTTTGGAAGATCATGATGAAGTGTTGTTGACTAGCAAGATCATTTAAGCTAGCAAATGCTTGCCCATTCATATAAGAAGGGACGATGATTAGATATAGGATGATGAAAGTGATGATATCAAATAAGGAACTGATCGAACCAAAGGTCAGCATGAAGCGTGATAAGGTCTTACCAGACCATTTTTGTGGTTGTTGATAGATCTCGCTATCTACATTATCCCAGATCAAGACGATGCATAGACAGTCGTAGAAAAGGTTTAATAACAAGATCTGCGCCGGACTCATCGGGGCAAAAGGTAAAAAGATGCTGGCGATGACGATCGACAGGATATTGCCAAAGTTCGAGCTGGCGGTGATCTTGATATAATTGTTCATCTTGATAAAGGTCTTACGGCCTTCTAAGATAGCTTGTCCAAGGATATTTAGATCTTTTTCTAACAGGATGATATCAGCGATGTCTTTGGCGTTGCTAGTAGCATTTTCGACCGAGATGCCCACATCAGCTTTAGCTAAAGCTGGGATATCATTGATACCATCGCCAAGATACCCTACCGTATGGCCGTTTTCTTGCAAAAGGGCGATGACCTGAGCTTTTTGGGCAGGGCTCATTTCGGCAAAGATATCAATGTTTTCGATGATGATATTGATGTTTTGTTCATCTAAGGTAGCTAGTTGGCTACCGCTTAATACCTTAGGATCATCAAAGCCTAAACGCTTAGCAATGGCTAAGGCAACATCTAGACGATCGCCAGTTAAGATCTTGGTCTTGATCTTTAATTGATGCAGTTGCGCTAAGGCAGCTTGGGCACTTTGCTTTGGAGCATCGAAAAAGGCGATGAAACCTAATAAGGTAAAATTATCTTCGGATAGATCATCAGCGTTATGGAGATTTTTATAAGCGATGGCAATGACCTTCATGCCCACATCGAACATATCTTTTAATAAGATATCCACGCTTTGATGGCTTTGCTTGTCCAAAGGATAGAGATTGTTGGCATATGCTAGCTGATCACAGCGCTCTAAGATCGCTTGGATATCCCCTTTGGCAATCATCATTTTTTGGTGGTTTTCATGGTTTAAGACCGTAATGGTCGAAAACTTACGTTGATGATCAAAAGGATGAGCGTCGATAAATTGATAATTAAGAAGCAAGCTATCAAAGTGCTGGCTGGTCGAAGGGGCTTTTTGACATTCTTGGATCGCGGTATCGATAGGATTGGCAACGCCTAGTTGAAAATGACTGTTTAAAAAGGCATAGTCTAAGACTTGCATCGATTCATTGCCTAAGATATCCATGTAATATTCCAAGGTCAAGCGATCGTTGGTAAGGGTACCAGTCTTATCCGTGCAAAGCAGGTCCATGCTGCCTAGATCTTGCATCGAGTTGATATTGCGGATGATGGTGTTTTGCTTGCGCATATGATGGGTACCATGGCTAAGGCAACTAGCAATGACCAGTGGGAGCATTTCTGGGATCAAACCGATACCGATGGATATCGCAAAGAAAAAGGCTTGGATATGATCGTGATGAATGATGGCATTTAAGCCAAAGACGATGATGATCAAGATGATCATGAAGCGAATAAGGATCAAGGCAATATGGTTGGCACCTTTGGTAAAGTTGTTGCGTTGCTGGGATGGTTCCAAAGCAAAGCTACCATAGAGGGTATCTTCCTCTAAAGCTACGATGATGCCTTTAGCTTGGCCAAGGATGATGATCGATCCTTTAAATAGCATGTTGGGATAGTTTAAGACATTGTCGTAGTGAGCAGGATCGATCGGATCACTGTGTTTTGGTTCGATGCTGCTTTCGCCATTTAGGGCTGAATTGGAAATAAATAGATCATGGGCTTCTAACAGGATGATATCAGCTGGGACCTTATCGCCAGGATCAAGGCTGATGATATCGCCAACCTGCAATTGATGACCATAGATCGTGCGATGACCATCCTTAGTGATGAGCTTATAGCGATCTTGTTTGACATCTTTTAAATTAAGCAAGGCCTTATATGCTTGATATTCCTGAAATAAACGAATGAAGCCACTGATCAAGACCGTGATAAAAAGGATCAAAGGCAGATAATTGTTGATCGAAGATTCATGGGCCAGATTATGGGTGGCGATATACGATACGACCGATAAAACCAATAAACAACTGGTAAAAGGGTTAAAAAAGGCTTGTTGCCAAGAATTCCATAACCATTTGTACTTATGAGGCTTATTGGCTATTTGGGGATTATCTTTAGCCTGCTTTGCCAAAAAGGGGCGAAGCTGTTGGTGATCCATACGGGCTAATTGGGCATAGTAAGCTTGCTGGTGATGATCTTTCATGTTAAAACTCCTTGTCTTAAGGGCATTATAGCATAATAAAAGCCTAATAATTCTTGCGTTTTATTGCGATGAAATAAAATGCTAAAGCTGATGGGTTTTTATTTTACCCCAACATAAATATGATATAATCAATAAATAAGGAAGTGAGACCATGGGGTATAAGTATCGACCAAATAATAATTTTGATTCAAATAACGGGAATGTGCTATTTCCGATTATCTTGATCGTTTTTGGAGCTATTTCAGGGCTGAGCTTATTGATGCCTTTGGGGGTATTTTTATTGATATATAATAGTCAAAAAAGTGATTCTGGTTATACCAAGACATATCGTCCCAAAACCAAGGCACCAAAACATCAGGATTTTAATTTTGCCAGTGAAAGACAAGGGCGAGTGCCACTAGTTAAATATTCTACGCGTCAGATGAAAATGATCAATGATCGCTTGAAAGATTATTTTAAAGATCATGAGGAATTGTTGGTGATGGATGAAGTTAATCTACGATTGAAAAATCAACATTATCGTAGCTTGAATAGCTTAAATGTCTTTCGTTATAACGATTATGTATCTTCGTTGGCAGAATTTGGTTATCAATATCCGCAGACCTATAATCAGATCTTACGTTTATTGTTAAGCTTTGCCATGGATGATGAGCCTTTATATAAACAAAAAACTAAAGAAAGTGATACGGCCTCAGAGATCAAAGCGTCTAAAAATGAGCAAGAAGCACGAGCTACGGCCTTTATTGCGACGATCGATGAATTAAACATTGCGATACCGGATGAGGAAATCAGCAATGGCTTATATGAAAGCTGTGCTTTATTGAAACAAATCAAGATGATCGAGGAAACCTTCGTGTCATCACATGAAAAATTAGACAAGCTATATGATTATTACTTGCCGATCTTGATCAATATCTTAAATCAATATAAAGATCTAGAAAAAACGCAAAATAATGAAAAGTTTAAACAAACCAAAGAAAAGTTGTTAAAAACGATCATCTTGATCAATGATGCGATGAAGACTCTTAGCGCGACCTTGTGTGAAGATGATATCATTAATTTATCCGCAGATATCTCCACCCTAGAAGCAATCTTGAAAAAAGATGGCTTGGTTGGTGAGGGTATCATGAAAAGAAATGCAGGTGCTAAAGATGAATAGTGAAAAAGATGTCTATGCCTTGTTTGATGAAATGTTTGAACAATTAGAACAAGATGATCCCCAATTAGAAGCAACCAGTGCGCAAAAGTTTGCCGCTTTGATCGATGAGCGTTTAGAGGAGTATGCGCAAAAATGTGGATATGATGATTATAATGCGATGGTTGATAAAGAGGTGGTCAATGAAGCGTATTGGCAAGCTTTAAGCAAGATCAAAGCTCAAGATCAACAAGATTATTTGATCAAAGCATTAAAGATGCGCAAACAAGATGAGCATAGCCGCCGATACTTAGCTTTATTAGCTAATGAAGATGTGGAAAAGGTTATTGCCCAAGCAAAGCTTGAGCAACAACAAGCACCCCATAGCACGCTTAAGTTTTTACTGGATGCCGCTAACTTTTACCAAAAATAAAAGGACGATAAACATATGAATAAAAAAAGCAAGACGACCTTAGAAAAGGAAAGGTTGATGAAAGAGGTCTTAGGTAAGCGCAGGATCAATGATTTTAACTTTAAGACCTTTGAGGAAGAGATCAAGCAAGATTATGGGCTAAGCTATCCTAAAGAGCTTCAAGATGATAAACAACCCTTTACGCAAGCTTTATCACAATTAAAGCTAAAGGTCATGGGGCAAGATGAAGCTTTGAATGAGCTAGTGACAGCTTTTCGGCGTCCCTATGTCATGGGATATCAATATCATAAAAATGCGATGATCGTCTATGGAAATGAGGGCGTAGGCAAACATACGGCCATCCAAGAGCTAGCCAAGCTACTTAGCAAAGATGATATCGTCAATAGTTATGAAGTATATACCTTAGATATGGGCTTATATCAAAGTGCTACGCAAGAAAGCTTATTTTTACAAGATTTATTTAGTGCGATCAATCATCCAAGCTCGATCATCTGTTTTGAAAATTGTAAAGCAACTAATCGGATCTTCTTACAGATGTTAAGTGAATTGATCCAAAAGGGCAAGCTTACCTTAAACAAGCGTTATGTCAATCAAAAAGGGCAATTGATCGAATCGCAATCTGGGTTGGTAAAAGAAGCGGTTTCGTTTATCAAGGCTCAGGATAAGTATCTTGTTTTTCTTTGCGATGATCAATATGCGGATGTTGAAGCTGTGTTTGATCAAGCGATGCTAGCTAGCATTAGGGATAAGATCCATTTTACAAAGTTAAATGATGCAACGATAAGCAAGCTGATCACTAGCCAACTTCACAAGATCCAACAAAAGGTCCAAGATAAGCTAGGGATAGCATTAACGATCGATGAAAGCATTGAAAAATGGCTGTATGCACATTATGATCATGATAGGCAAATGACGTGTATCACGAGCTATTTAGCGCAGTTTTATGCAAACATTGCCCAATATGCCTTAGAACATGAAGTTAAAGAAATGACGCTCAAGGTGGAAAAGATACCACTGTTGATCGCGGATGATAAACAACATGTTTCACTTTTGAAGGAGGATACGAAGGAAAGCTTGCAAAGCGTCAAAGCGCAATTGGCAGATATCGTTGGCTTAGAAAAGGTCAAACAACATCTATGGGCCTTAGAAAGTCATATCTTGATCCAACAAAAGCGTAAGGAACAAGGGCTAAAGACCAGTCCGATCAGCAAGCATATGATCTTTACGGGCAATCCTGGTACGGGCAAGACGACCATCGCTCGCTTGTTGAGCCGTTATATGCTAGCGATCAATGCTTTAAGCAAAGGACAGCTAGTGGAAGTAACACGTAGCGATCTAGTGGGTAAGTATGTGGGACATACTGCTCCGCTGACGATGAAGGTCGTGGAATCAGCCTTAGGTGGCGTGCTGTTTATAGATGAGGCCTATAGCCTATATCGGGGCAAAGATGATAGCTATGGTTTAGAATGTATCGATACCTTGGTAAAAGCAATAGAAGATCATCGTGATGAATTGATCGTGATCTTGGCGGGCTATGATAAAGAGATGACAAGCTTCTTAGAAGCTAATAGCGGCCTGCGTTCGCGCTTTCCTAATATCATTCACTTTGATGACTATACAGCTGAGCAACTATTAGCCATCGCCCAAAACATTGCCCAAAAACAAGATTATCAGATCGATGAACAAGCTTTGCCCGCTTTATTAGCGTACTTTACCCAAAAACAAGCTGATCGATCACAAGCGAGTGGTAATGGTAGATTGGCTCGTAATATCGTGGAAAGCGCGATCTTGCAACAAGCAAAACGCTTAGCCACAAACCCCGAAGAAAAACTAACTTTATTAAAAATAGAAGATTTTAGATTGGAGGAATAAACATGAGCGATAAAATTACTTTGACCTTAGAAAGTCCACAAAAAGCTGAGGCCATCCAACCGGTAGAAGAGGAAAATGTAGCTGTCAAGCAGGCGCAATTTGATGAAAGTAGCTTAAGTGCGGAAGAAAAAGCAATGGTCGATGATTTTGCCAAACAGATCGACATAACTAGCAGCAGCATCATTTTGCAATATGGTGCCAACGCACAAGAAAAGCTTGCTTCCTTTAGCGATAATGCCTTAGAAAATGTGCGCGGCAAAGATCTAGGGGAAGTTGGGGATGCTTTGACTAACCTGATCGTTGAATTACAAGGCTTTGAGATCGAAGAAAAAGAAGAAGGAATTTTTGGCTTTTTCAAAAAACAAGGCAATAAAATCAAAAATTTACAAACTAAATATGATAAAGCTGAAAATAATGTGGATAAGATCGTTAAGATCTTGGAACAACATCAGATCACTTTATTAAAAGATATCGCTTTATTAGATGAGCTATATGAGCAAAATCTAAATAACTATAAAGAATTATCGATGTATATCTTAGCGGGATATAAACGTTTAGAAGATATCAAAAATCATGAGTTACCAGCTTTGATCGCTAAAGCAGATGCTTCCGGCTTGACCCAAGATACGCAAGCCGCTAATGATCTAGCCAATGCCATCAATCGCTTTGAAAAGAAATTACATGATCTAGAATTAACTAGAACGGTTAGTTTACAAATGGGACCACAAATTCGTTTGGTACAAAATAATGATACCTTGATGACTGAAAAGATCCAAAGCACGTTAGTAAATACGATCCCTTTATGGAAATCACAAATGGTCTTGGCTTTAGGCGTAAATCATTCTAAAGAAGCCATGAAAGCACAAAATGAAGTTTCCAATATGACCAATGAATTGTTGAAGAAAAATGCCGAGACCTTAAAGATGGCAACGATCGAAACAGCTAAGGAAAGCGAACGCGGTATCGTCGATATCGAAAGCTTGAAATATACAAATGAACAATTGATCACGACCTTAGATGAGGTCTTGAAGATCCAAACCGAAGGTAAACAACGGCGAGCGCAAGCACAAGATGAACTGATCAAGATCGAAAAAGAATTAAATGATAAATTGATGGAAATACGCAGGTAATTGATTTTTAAAAACGAAATTATGACCAAATTTACTGTAGCATTTTAATTGTGAATTTGTTATCATATAAGAAAATAAATTTGGGAGGTAAGTTCATGAAAAAGTTGATGCTTATCTTAATGCTGACGATGCTAACAGCTTGTCAAAATGCTACAGCTAACGCCCCCAAAATCATGAGTGACTTTGTCGAAGCTGATAAAATAATGATCTATTATCGAGCTTCAAGTGAATTGGATTTTGGGGAAGAAGTTAATTTAACTTCGTTTCGTTATCCAGCACAAACCAATAGTGGTACAAATATCAAAGATACGCCAATCGATATTTTTAATGAAGAGGTCAATGGTTTGACCCATAAGTTAAATAAAAATATTTTCGATACCTTACAGACAAGTTTATTAGAAAAAGCTGATGAAGCGGTTTTTGATGAAAATAAGGTCGTATTATTTTTTAAGAATCTTGAAAATGATGGCTTGATCTATTTTTATAGCGATGGTCATGTCAAGGAAGTTTGTGCAGATGGAACGCGTAATTATTATTATCTAAATACGGATGATTGTAGTTTCTTAAATAGCTTGATTGAAGAGTACATCGTGGAAGTTAGTCATCTGCAAAAAAGATATCTTAATTCTAAATAACAATGATGCAAGCGTTATTTGCTTAGGAAAATAATGTATATTGTCAAAAAACTCATTCAGCAGGGAAACGTTTTATATAAGAAGCGTTTATCCTGCTGTTTTTAAAGTTGGATGTGCAATGGTGCTGAAGGTTAGAGGTTATAAGCAGCGATGCAGTTCTATTTTCAATCATAACAAGCGCAGCTAAAACTAAGGGAATAAAATATCGATAAAAAGCAGATATTTACCACAAAATTATATAGAAAAAGAGGTATATATTTATGGATGAATTGAAAAACAATGATGCGATTCAGTTATTTGAAAATGAAAAAATCCGAACGGCATGGGATGAAGAACAAGAAGAATGGTACTTTTCCATTGTGGATGTGATTGCAGTTTTGACCGATCAGAAAACCCCGCGCAGTGCCAGCACATATTGGGCAGTTTTGAAAAAACGATTGAAAGACGAAGGCGCGAATCAACTGCTTACAAATTGTAAGCAGTTGAAAATGGTAGCTGCGGATGGCAAAAAACGTTTGACTGATGTTGCCAATACGGAACAGCTTTTACGGATCATACAGTCTATTCCATCTGCGAAAGCTGAGCCGTTCAAGGCATGGCTGGCAATGGTAGGTAGAGAACGGATCGAAGAAACCATTGACCCGGAACAGGCGATTGACCGAGCGCTGGAAACCTATCTGAAAAAAGGCTATAGTGAAGAGTGGGTACACCAAAGGCTTTTGGCGATTCGCATTCGTAATGAATTGACAGAGGAATGGAAAAAGCGTGGCGTGGCGAAAGGCAAAGAATATGCAATTTTAACGGACGAGATTTCTCGTGCATGGTCAGGTATGACAACACGGCAATACAAGCAACTGAAAGGCTTGAAAAAAGAAAATCTTCGGGATAATATGAGCGACTTGGAGCTGGTCTTAACCATGCTGGCTGAAGCTTCCACCACTGATATTGCTAAAGCTTCAAAGCCACAGGGCTTTTCTGCAAATAAGGAAGTGGCCAAACGTGGAGGCAGGGTGGCTGGAATCGCGCGCCAGGCTCTTGAAGCAGAAACGGGAAAGTCTGTGATTACTGCTCAAAACGCCAATGATTTCCGACAACTGGTAACCGATATTGTAGAGGATGTCGTAAGTTTACCAAAGCACTTGGAAGATAATGCTGACAATAAAAACAAGGATGAGTAAACGCGGATACGATTACAATGTTATTGCAGCAAAGAAATAAAATAGCCTACTAAAAAAACAGCAGTCACGCTTTTGCAGCCCAGATGGATAGTGTTAAGAAATTGTTGTAGGTTGCATAGCAAAGAATGAATGCATCGTTAAGGCAATACACATATTTACAAATGAAACAATTAGCAATTTGCGTTGGCGTTAACATAAAGAGGCATATTTTAAAAAGTTACGCTTTGATTAAATAATCTAGAAGGAGGAATGAAAATGGGATTATTTAGCAATTTATTTAAAGGGCCAAAGATTGATGAAGAAAAAAGTCGATCTAACGCTCAAAAGATGCGCGAGCTATTTGATCAAAAAGTAGATAATGGCGCCAAATATCAATTGATCTATGGTTATACGGAAGATGTTAGTCGTTTTAATTATGGTATCGTTCATGGCTCAAAAACTAAGATTACTAGTTTGATAGTTGGTTGGAATGAAGCCGAAAATACGATTGTTGTCTTGCCGACAATTCCAGATCTATCAGCTAGTGGTGAACCTAGCTACTTGCCAAAGGCTAACATCTTAAAAGCCTATCGCAATAAATATCCTACGGATGCTTTTATCATTTATCCAGATAAACGTAGTTATGTAGCTATCAATGCCTATGATTGGTTAGATGATGAAAAGCTTTATGTTTATGTTGAACAGGAACAAGCGTTAAAAGAATTTACTAACTTTTTCATGGGCAGCTATCAGAAAAAATAAGCATAATAAAAAGACGGATATCCGTCTTGAAGTGAACCCAATTTGTTGGACACTTAATTAAATTTATTTTTAAGCAGTTATTAAGGATTGATTCCTGTATTGGGCAGGAGTTAGTCCTTTTAATTTTACTATAATTCTTCGGTTATTATAATAATCAATATATTCAATCATCGCTTTCTTTAAATCATCTAATGTTTTAAAACTATATTCATGCCCATAAAACATTTCATTTTTCATCTTACCAAAGAAATTTTCCATTGGCGAATTATCTAAACAATTGCCTTTTCTCTAGATTTGAATGTTTTACCA
>JALEMK010000069.1 GCA_022768265.1 Erysipelotrichaceae bacterium | reverse complement strand
ATAAGTTAGATGCTAATGAAGTGATTGGCATTAGAACTTTTCCCTTATAGGAGATAGAAGATGGATATTAGATTAGATTATAGTGATGTTAAATTTAAAGATAATGGCAAGTTGAAATTATTGATCATTGTTGGTACTAGACCAGAGATCATTCGTTTAGCTGCAGTTATCAATAAGTGTCGTAAATATTTTGATTGTATCTTAGCGCATACTGGGCAAAATTATGACTACAACTTAAATGGGGTTTTCTTTAAAGATTTAAAATTAGCAGATCCTGAGGTATATATGGATGCCGTTGGAGATGATTTAGGTTCGACAGTTGGTAATATCATCAATTGTAGTTATAAATTGATGAATCAGATCAAACCAGATGCTTTGCTTATCTTGGGTGATACTAATAGTTGTTTAAGTGCAATTAGTGCTAAAAGATTACATATTCCGATTTTCCATATGGAAGCTGGTAATCGTTGTAAGGATGAATGTTTACCTGAAGAAACCAATCGTCGTATCGTAGATATCATTGCGGATGTTAACTTAGCATATTCAGAACATGCGCGTAAGTATTTACATGAATGTGGTCTACCAAAAGAGCGGGTATATGTAACTGGTTCACCAATGGCAGAAGTATTACGCAATAACTTGCAAGAAATCGAAAGTTCCGATATATTAAACAAGCTTGCTTTACAACCTAAGCGTTATATTTTATTATCTGCACATCGTGAAGAAAATATTGATACGGAAAAGAACTTTTTAAGCTTGTTTAATGCTATTAATGCATTGGCTGAAAAGTATGATATGCCAATATTATATTCTTGTCATCCGCGTTCTAAAAAGCGTTTAGAAGCATCAGGCTTTAAATTAGATCCTAGGGTTATCCAACATGAACCATTGGGATTCCATGATTATAATCATTTGCAAATGAATGCATTTGCGGTAGTTTCTGATAGTGGTACTTTACCAGAAGAATCATCATTCTTTACTTCAATTGGTAAACCATTTCCTGCTGTTTGTATCAGAACATCAACTGAAAGACCAGAGGCATTGGATAAAGCTTGCTTTATTCTAGCAGGTATTGATGGTAATCATTTATTACAAGCAGTAGGATTAGCTGTTGATATGGTTGAAGATGGTAATAATGGTATTCCTGTACCAGATTATGTAGAAGAAAATGTATCTACTAAAGTAGTTAAGATCATCCAATCTTATACTGGGGTAGTAGATAAGATGGTATGGCGTAAATATTAGTTTTAAAAATAGATATAATGTTATTATATCTATTTTTTTCTTTTGTGTGCCGGGCATGGCACTAATTCAGTTGGAGATAAACCAACCACAGGCAGTTACCGCCAAGTGTAGTGACCCACAAGTCGTTAACAGTAATGTTGAGGATGAAAGAAGTGGTGTAGCGACTCTTTCGAACGTACGAACAGAAACTTGATACAAGGCTAAATGGTGGATAAGGTTGCAAATCAAACCAAAGTCCTAAAGGTAAACGTAAAACCAAGACAGTAAATCAAGACGTTGTGAAAGAGGAGGGATTAGTGAATTACCCCGGGAGGTCCCTTAGATGATGAAGTCCAATAAACTTTAAAATCAGTGATGGTACCATTGGTCGAAAAAAGGTTTACTAAAGGAAGTCAGCTGAGGTCGTAGTAGGTATCTCACCAATACCAAAGGACCTAATGTTTATATGGTGTTACTCACCACAAGCAATGTTTGGATAGTTCTAAATCGAGGATAGTCCTAGAAATAGAAATCGTAATTCTATGGGGATGAAGGTAGAGGGAATGGTTCCAAATAAATTTACAAATGGAAGGAGAAACAACAACATGGAATTAATTAAAGTGATTTTAAGTGATGAAAACTTAAATGAGGCTATTAGAAGAGTTAAGAGTAATAAAGGTGTACCTGGAGTCGATAAGATGACAGTATATGAAATTGATGAATATCTTGAAAAGAACATGGAGAGTATTAAACAATCCATTCTGGAGAAAAAGTATAGACCTCAACCAGTCAAACGGGTATGTATACCTAAATCAAATGGAAAGAAAAGACCATTAGGAATCCCAACCGTGATAGATAGAGTTATTCAACAAGCCATAGCGCAAGTACTAACACAAATTTATGATAATAAATTTAGTGATAATAGCTTTGGGTTTCGACCACATAGGAGTGCACATGATGCCATGGAAAGAACACTAGAATATCTCAATGAGGGATATGAATGGGTGATTGACTTAGATATAGAAGCCTACTTTGATACGGTAAATCATGATAAATTAATTTCAATTCTTAGAGAAAAGGTCAATGACTCAACGACCTTGCATCTTATAAGAAAATTCTTACAAGCAGGTATTATGGATAAAGGCTTAGTAAAGCCAAATACTCTCGGTATGCCTCAAGGAGGACCGCTATCACCAATATTATCAAATATATATCTTGATAAATTTGATAAAGAGTTAGAAGAAAGAGGTCTACGATTTGTAAGGTATGCGGATGATAGTAATATCTTCGTTAAAAGTGAGATGAGTGCAAATAGGGTCATGAAATCAGTGACATCATGGCTAGAAAGGAAACTATTCTTGAAAGTGAGTGCAACGAAGACAAAAGTTGTACGTCCAACCAATAGTAATTTTCTTGGATTTACGTATTTAAAGACGACATCCAAATGGGAATGTAAACCAAATAATAGCAGTAAGATAAAACTCATCGATAAATGTCGTAAGGAACTTATCCGCAAGATGTGTACGGCGAGATGTAATATCATAACATTCACACGAATCAATCAAATTGTAAAGGGATGGATAAACTATTTTAGAATAGGAAGGATGAAACGATTTATTGATGAATTTGGGCAATGGATGAGACATAAGATACGTGTCATCATAATCAAACAATGGAAGATACCAAATAGAATAGGAAAGAATCTACAATTATTAAACAGAAAGCTCCCATATAAATTCAGTGATGAACAAATATACTCGGTCGCAAATTCGAGACTTGGATGGTACAAACGAGCAAATGGTAATGTCGTTAACTTTTTACTAAATCAAGATATATTAGCTATAAGAAAAGGGAATCGACCAGGACTAGTCAATCCCCTTAAATACTATCTAAGATAGTTGTAATTTAACATATAAATGTAGCGCCGTATACGAGACCCGTACGTACGGTGCAATGAGAGGGCGAAAATATTTTATTTTCCCTCTACTCTATTGATATAAATCTTGATAGTTATATATATTAATAAATTATATGTTTTAAATGTTATAATATAAAGAAAAGGGGATAATAATATGAAAATTTTAGTAATTTCTCTTCCAGTTTGGGTTAATGAAAATAATTCGGGCAATACATTAACAAATATTTTTTCAGGGTTTGATGGGGAATTTGCTAATATTTATTTTAGTGGTGGAATACCTAATAATGAAATTTGTAAAAAATATTTTCAAGTAACTGATTATATGGTATTGAATAAATTGCTAAAAAATAAAACCATAGGTAAAAGTTTTATTTTAGATACAAAGAGTAACACAAAGCAAAAAGATGAAAATTTTGAGAATGGTGCTAAAAAATATAAGGGTATATTTGCAACGTTACTTCGGGAATTAGCTTGGAAAATAGTTAAAGTTGATAATAAAGCAATGTATGAGTTTATTGATGAGTTTTCTCCTGACATCGTATATGCGCCAAGTTATGGATCATTAAGGATGCAACGGATTGTACGCAATATTAAAAATAAGACATCTTTGCCTTTGGTATCATTAATTTCAGATGATTTGTACAGTTACAAAGATGAGATGAATTTATTAGAAAAGATTTATCAGTATTTTTTACGTAGAAGTATGCATAAAACATTTAAATTGTATGGTAAAGTTTATACAATGACGGTTCAACAACAAGAAGAATACCAAAAGATATTTGATTGTAAGATTGATATTTTGCGTAAAAGCTCTTTAATTACTTATCGTAAACACCAAAAAAATAAACAGATAAGTTTGATATATGCAGGTGGAGTATATGAAGGTAGAGAAAATACATTAATTACATTAGTGGAGGCTATAAAAAATGCTGGTTTAGATTGGCGATTAAATATTTATACCAATTCTAAGGTAAATAATGAAGCTTATTTTGAAGCTAATAGTGATATTGTTGAAGTTTATAAAGCTATACCATATCAAGAGCTAATTGAAAAATATTATGAACATGATGTAGCCTTGCATGTTGAATCATTTGAAAAAAAATTTATAGAACGCACAAAATTATCATTTTCAACCAAAATAATTGATTGCTTACAAAGTGGTAGTGTCGTATTGGCTATTTGCCCTAAAGAAAATGCGGGATTTAGTTTTTTAAAAGAAGAAAATGGTGCCATATGCATTGATGATGTTAATAAGATCAAAGATGCATTTGTTGAAATAGAAAATAATTATGAAAGATGGCAGGATAATGCCTATAATTGTTTAAATAAGAATTTAAGAAAAGATGTAAATTTGCAAAAAATATATAGGGATTTTGAAGAAGTGCTTGAAAAATATAAGGGGTGATATTATGAAGGTTGCAGTTTTAATTCCTTGCTATAATGAGGCATTGACGATACATAAAGTTGTAGATGATTATCGTCGATTTTTACCTACAGCTGATATCTATGTATATGATAATAATTCTAAAGATGATACCGGCATAATTGCCAAGCAGGCAGGAGCCATCGTAAACAAAGAATATCGGCAAGGCAAAGGGAATGTAGTGCGTTCGATGTTTAGAGATATCGATGCTGATGTATATGTGATGGTTGATGGTGATGATACCTATCCGGCAGATGAAGTTGAGAAATTGATTGAACCAATCATTGAAGGTAGAGCAGATATGGTCATTGGTGATCGTTTAAGCAATGGGACCTATTTTAAAGAAAATAAACGTGGTTTTCATGGCTTTGGCAACAATTTGGTCAAAAACTTAATCAATGTTCTTTTTCATAGCCAGATTAACGATATCATGACGGGATATCGCGCCTTTAGCAAGCGTTTTGTCAAATCTATGCCCGTTATGAGCGATGGTTTTGAGATTGAGACCGAAATGACGATCTTTAGCTTAGTTTATAAAATGAATGTGGTCGAAGTACCAATTACCTATCGTGATCGTCCAGCAGGTTCTGAGTCTAAATTAAACACGTTCAAAGATGGTTTTAAAGTGTTGATGACCTTATTTGATTTAGTTAAGAATTATCGGCCATTTTTGTTTTTTGGAGTCTTGAGCGTCTTGTTTTTCATATTAGGCTTGATCGTTGGTATACCGGTGATAGATGAGTTTATAGATACTGCTTTTATTACGAAGATTCCTTCAGCTGTTTTAGCAGCAAGTATCATGGTGATTGCTTTTATGATGTTTTTGTTAGGCATCATCTTGGATTATTTAAAAAATCAAAATCAGATCTTATTTATGATGTATTTGAATAATTACATCAATAAGGAGCAAGAACATGACTAAGATCTTTTTGGCAATAGCTCTATTAGTGTTTGTACTATATGGATATGGCAAAGAAATCAGTCAAAAATTAAGATTAGCGAATGAATTGTTTGTAATGCCTTTTGGCTTTGTTGCTTTTTTTAGTTTATTACAGTTAGCATATTATCCTGTGCAGTTTTTTAATTTATCCTTTGATCTTATTATCATAATTAGTTCTGTTTTGTTGATAGTAGGGCTGATCTTAGGTTTAAAACATATCAAAGATATAAGGATCAATCGTTACTGGCTCTTGGTTTTTCTTAGTGTATGTGTCTTTTTAGCAGTATTTTATTTTTGTTTCATTGACATTGAATTTTCCGATTCGCCAATGTATTTAAATTATATTGCGCAAAATATTAACAATCCTACATTAAATAAATTTAATTTATATTCAGGATTAATTGGTCAAGAATGGGATGGTTTGTATTTATATCAAGGTTATTATCACTTTGCTTCTTATTTATGTTGGTTGATCAATGTACCTTATTATTTATTAGGAAGCACGGGATATGTTGAAAACATTGCAATTAGTACATGGGGCTTAGGGCTGCTTTATAATATCTTAAGTGCGATGATCATCATTAACGTGGTTAATTATTTTAAATGGTCTAATAGGTATCTTAAGATCGTAGTTTTGTTGTTTACCTTATTGTTTAGTAATTTCTACTATTGGCGAGTAGTATTAGCTTTTTATGGCAATACATATCGTACGATCTTAATTACGATGTTAATGTTTTATAGTTATCGTTTTGTTAAAGAGGAAAATGAGAATTATAAGTATTTATTAACATTGATCGTTGGTGCTGGTCTAGCATGTAGTAGTAGCTTTTTGTTTATTTCTTTTTCCGTATTGCTTTGCTTAAGTGCATATTTGTTTATTAGCCATAGAGAACATACTTTTAAGGATATGGCAATAATTGTTTTGCCAATTGCGATTTATGCAAGTGTCATGTTCTATAAGAGCAATGCTGTAATTGGAATGGCTTTAGCGCTTTTATTTATTTGTTATTACACTTTGAATAAATTTAAGATCATTGATGATATTTGTGCGTGGATCGAAAAGTGGTTGTTTAAATATGCAAAGATCATTTTCTTTGTCTTATTGCCGTTGATTTTGATGGGATATTCTTTATATCTAAATGTTACTGATGATAATTTGTTGATTGATTATGCATATGCTTTGCAAGATCATCAAAAATATGACATGGTCAAGGACTATACTTTTAGGTATGCAGGGATCATTGATAATTGTTTGAATGTAATAAGATGGATAGGGATCATGTTGATATGTTTAAAAGCTAAAAATAAGGGTGATAATTACCTTAAAGTTACTTTTATTTTAATGATCATTGTTTTTTTGAATCCATTATGTGCCAGTGGTTTAGCAGCGACCATTGCTTCTAATGTATTTTATCGCAATGTGGAAGTTTTGTTTAATCCTTTTACTGAAACTCTGCTTCTGTGGTTTATTGTGGATTCTTGGTCGAATAAATATCTTGAATCAGGAATCAGTGTCATTTTACTAGGTAGTGTGGTGCTAGGTCATGGATTATCATTTGTTAATAGCGATGAAGGCTTATATACTTTTTATATTAATGGTGGCAAAGAAGTTGATCATATTTATAAGATCGAACATGGTGAATATGAAGTTATCAAGCAGCTGCAAAGTGAATTGATGGCTAATCCGCAAGAAGGTCAACCAATTGTTGTTTCCCAAGCTAATGGTATGCGTACCTTTATTCCTAATGCATATCAGCCGATTACCGCGAGAGATTATTATTACCCTTATAATCGTCTTGATTGGAACTTTTATGAAATCGTTCGTAAACATTATCCGTGGGATGAATATGTTGATACGCCTTATCAAGATACTTGCATGTATCTTGATAGATATGAAGTTGATTATCTAATCATTAAATATTGGGAAAATCCAGAGTTTGATCAAGCTAGTGATGCCTGTGGTGTAACATTGTTTGAATCAGCTGAATTCAAATTAAAAAAGGTTGAACAATAAAAGAAGCGAGTGTTTTGCTTCTTTTATTGTTTATAAGGAATCTTGACATGATAATTATCTGTCTTTATGATCGTTTCCATACATTTATCGGTTGCTTGATCAAATTCGAAACTTTCATAGAAATTAATAATAGCTAGATCGATATCATATTCTTGGGTGTATTGACAGGCTTTGCTATAATCGACTTCTGGTCTTTCTAACCAACTATATTGACGTTTAGCCATTTGGAAGAATTCTTCATTTACTCTAGAATCGGGATAAAAATATTGAGCTCTAGCAAAGATTTGGTAAGTATTAGGGAAGAAAGTTTTAAAGCCTTCTAATTGAGAGATAACTGTAATTTGTTGATCTTGAGGAACTAGATCATAAGCACGTATTTTTTGTAAAACCTCTAATTCTTCAGGGTCTAATTTCGTGATGGGATCAACTTCTTGGCCTTTGGCATAATGGAAGGCGTAAGAAGTGAAAGAATCGATTGGTATGAATAAATATAAATGAAAGATAATTATTGATATGCCAAGGAATGTGTTGATAATTGCTTTGGTATATGAAATTTTTTGAAATAGTTGTGAGATTATTAAGATATATAAAACACAAGTGAAAGGATTGATTATGATATCGAAAGCACGATAATAAACATTATATGTATATAGTACGGAAATGGAGGTTATGGTTAACGGGTTTAAGAAAATGATCATCGCAAAGCATAG
>JALEMK010000058.1 GCA_022768265.1 Erysipelotrichaceae bacterium | reverse complement strand
ATCAGCGATGAGCAATTCAATGCTTTGATCAAAAATCTAGAAGCTATCTTGAAGGTCGTTGATGGTGAACCAGTAATGTATGTTCCAGAAGTTGTGGCTTTAAAAGATGGTCAGATCGTTGGTAATCATTTATCACTAGTTGATAGTTTTGATGGTTCAACCCAAACTGAGATGACTGATGAACAAAAAACGGAACTACAAAATATTTATATTGATTTGATCAAGAAGCTGTATTAATATACAGTTTCTTTTGTTAAGGAGAAGTATGTTTTTTAATTTTTGGCGAAAAAAAAGCGATGCACCATTAAAGTTAGAAGTATTTCGTATCGTTGAACCTAATGAAATCGAATCGGTAAGAACGATCTATTATAATATGGTCGTAGGAAATAGGGTCGTAGGTATCTGTGATCTAAGATTTGGTTATAACGAGGAATTATATTATGCGGGCAATATTGGCTATAGCGTCTTTATGCGCTATCGCGGTAATCATTATGCATATAAAGCATGTTTATTACTGTTAGATATCGCAAAACAACATCAAATGCCAAAGCTTTGGATCACTTGTTCACCTGATAATATCGCTTCTAGAAAGACGATCGAAAAACTGGATGCCCAGCTTTTAGAAGTAGCCGATGTTCCTAAAGATCACTGGCTATATAAAAATGGTGAAACGATCAAAAATATATACGAAATAAAGGTATGAAAGTATGAAAAATAAATTGAAGAAACAATTAACCAATCGCTTGATCACGGTATTTATGTTGATCTTGATCCAACTATGCTTGATCATCTTAAGTATCATCGATCTTAGCACGAGTTATTTTATCAATACATGTTTTAGCGTTTTTAGCTATATCATCGTCATTTATATCATCAATCGCCAAGACAATTCAGCGTATAAGATCGCTTGGTGTGTCTTGGTGTTGATCGTGCCTTTATTTGGTGGTATCTTATATTTATTATTTGGGGGACGTAAGGTTTCAAAAGCTTTAAGAAGAGCGAATATCAATTACGAAGGTTTGAAAGAAGATCTTGAAACTTCCAAAGATAAGCTGCAACAACTATATGTCAGTGATTGTGATGCCTATAAGATGTTTAATTATGGTTTCAATGTTGATGGTTTTGGGGTATATGAAGATACCAAAGTAACTTTTTTTGCCTCAGGTGAAGAAAAGTTTGCCAGCATGTTAGAAGAACTAACAAAAGCCCAGCATTTTATTTTCTTAGAATATTTCATCATCGAAGAAGGCAAGATGTGGAATAGCATCCTTGAGATCCTAGAAGCAAAGGCCAAGGAAGGGATCAAAGTAAAATTGATCTATGATGATTTTGGCTGTGCGACAAATCTTCCAAGCAATTATGATGTCATCTTAAGACAAAAAGGCATCGAATGTTATCGTTTTAATCGTTTACGTCCAGCATTGGCCATCCAGATGAACAATCGTGATCATCGCAAGATTTGTGTCATCGATAATAATGTTGGTTATTGTGGTGGAGTTAATCTAGCTGATGAATATATCAATGAAACGGTCCGTTTTGGTCATTGGAAAGATAATGCCGTCATGTTAAAGGGCAAAGCTGTAACCTCTTTGACCTTGATGTTTTTACAGATGTATAAATATCTAGCCAAGAAAAAAGATTTTGTGTATAAGCCATATCTTTTGCCTTGTCAAAACGTTGGTAATGATGGTTATGTTCAACCTTATTGTGATAGCCCTACGGATAATGAAGATGTGGGCTTGAACATGCATCTAAATATGATCAGCGTAGCTAAAAAATATGTCTATATCTACACGCCATATTTGGTCATAACCGATGAGCTAGCGAAAGCTTTGACCTTAGCAGCGCGCAATGGGGTAGATGTTAGGATATGTGTACCGCATATTCCTGATAAATGGTATGTTTTCAGCATTACCCAAAATAACTATAAGTCATTGATCAAAGCAGGTGTAAGGATCTTTGAATATACTCCAGGTTTTGTTCATGCCAAAAGCTTCATCGTCGATGATATGTATGGGGTATGTGGCACGGTCAATACCGATTATCGTAGCTATTATCTACATTTTGAATGTGGGGTATTGATGTATAAATGTCAATGTATCGCAAAGATGAAACAAGATTATCTTGATACTTTGAAGGTTTGTCAGGAAGTTAGTCTTAATGATTGTGATAATGTTTATTTGGTCAAACGTATTGGTAGAGCGATTTTAAACTTGTTTGCACCATTATTTTGATTTAAAATAAATAAGTTAGATCTTAAAATAAGATAAATGATTAATGATATGGGAGAATATATGGAAAATATAGGCTTAGTTTTAGAAGGCGGCGGGATGCGCGGAGCATATACCGCAGGAGCTCTTCTATGGTTAATCGAACATGATATCGTGTTTGATTATGGCGTTGGGATATCTAGTGGCGCCATGCATATCTGCAGCTATTATAAAAAAGATAAGCAGATGTTAGATGATATTAGCTGTATCTATATGTCTGATAAACGTAACGTCGGGATCATCCCGTTGTTAAAAGAGTTTCGCTATGTAGGTTATGATTATATGTTTGATCATCTTTTAAAAGATGTCTTGCATTATGATGTATCTAAGATTCGCAACTGTAAGGATTTCAAGGTTGAATTTGGGGTCTTTGATTGTGAATCAGGAGAAACTATCTTTTATGATCAAACATCTTTAGATGATGATTTGCGCTTTTTAAAAGCGGCGTGTACCTTACCGATTGCGGGAAGGATCGTTAATTTCAATGGTCATAAGTATCTTGATGGAGGCATCAAGGTCATGATCCCAATCGAAAGAAGCATTGCTCAAGGCAATAAGAAACACTTTGTCATTACGACCAAACCTGAAGGATATATCCGTAAAGCGGCTGGAAAACCCATGTTGGAATTCATGCGCTTGAACTATTTAAAATATCCGCAAGTTTATCAAAACTACAAGGTTAGGGCCGAAAACTATAACAAACAAATGGACATCATCTATGATCTAGTGGCTAAAAATGAAGCTTTCTTGATCAGACCTAGTCAAACCATTCCAGTTAAACGTTTTAGTGGTGATCCAGAAAACTTGAAAAAGCTTTATGAACTAGGTTATGCGGATATGGAAGCAAAAAAAGCAGAAATAATGGCGTTTTTGGGGAGGTAACCAATGATCAAACTAATAGCTAGCGATATCGATGGTACTTTGATCAATAGTCAAAGTGAATGTAGTCCTAAAACGATTGCGGCCTTAAAAGCGGCTAAAGCTCAAGGTATCAAATTTGCGATATGTTCGGGAAGACCTGTCAGTGGTATCAAACCATTGCTTGCTTTGTGGAAGTTAGAAGATATCGTTGATTATATCGTGGGGATGAATGGTGGCGAAGTGTTAAATATCCAAGCGGATAAATTTGTTACCTGTTATCCTTTAGCCGAGGATGTCATCAAGGAATTGATGGATGAATATGAACCGATGGGATATATTCCTACTTACTATGATGAAACAGGGCTTTATTGTCAAACGATCACGGCTGATGTCATTGATGTGGCAACGCGTACCGCTACTCCTTATTTTCAAGGCGATGTTCGCGCCTTGACCAAGGGAGCGCAGCCTAAATTGATGTTTATCTTGCCACCGGATAAAATGGTAGATATCGAAAGCTATTATCAAGCGCATCAAGATCCGCGATATGTGGCCTTTAAGACCGCTAAAGATCTATTTGAATTTAGTCATCCTTTATTGGCCAAAGATATCGGCATCAAGATCATCTGTGCGCAACTAGGTATTGATATGCAACAGGTCTTGGCCTTTGGAGATACGACCAATGATATCCAGATGCTGCAAGAAGCGGGAATCGGGGTTTGTATGGCCAATGGTACGGCAGATGCCAAAGCAGTGGCTGATTACATAACCGATAGCTGTGATGAGGATGGCATCGCGAATTACTTAAATAAATATGTCTTATAAGCTTGTGATAACAAGCTTTTTTATATGGTATAAAAAAGATGCTCATTGAGCATCTTGAGTAGAAGGTGTACTAGTTGTTTCTTCTTGGCTTTGATCAGCTTGTGCATACGCTAATGCTGGATCATTCCAAGGTTTTAGATATAAACAATAATATTCATCGTAAGTTAGCTTCGAAGCTACCACGGCTTGTGCTAGCTCTTTACCAACATAGCGATAATGCCATGATTCAAAGGCGTAACCAGTAATTTGGGTCTTTCCTTCAGGGTAACGCAAGATCCAGCCATAGTCTTGGCAATTAGTGCTGGTCCAAGCGTATTCGTTGGTATCTTTATATTCGCTGATACCATCGCTGTTAACCGAAGCTACATCGACTGTTAAACCAGTTTGATGTTCAGAATAACCAGGGCGAGCGCTTAAGGCATCGGCTTTTTCTTGCCCCATGGATGCGGTGTAATCGTTATACAGCTTTTCTTGTGAGCTATATGGACGATAGGCACTTGCGGCATAAAAACGTACGCCTAAGTTCATGCCAGCATCGACCCATTCTTCAAAGGCGGTAGCTGCTTCTTGGGCCAAGCTAACGCCACTAGCAGCATAAACGACCGAAAGATCCGTGATGCTAGCAGGCGCATAATCGCCATTTAGATAATAGGTCTTATTGATCAGCATCGATACATTACCTGGATCATCCACCGGCAAGGAATTGGCATATTCCGTATAATAATCATTGGATAATTCAAAAAAGCTTTCTGAATTGGTTTCCCGATGATCTAGACAATCTTTGATATAATTTGATTCTAATAATTGATAATCGAAGACCAATAAAGGAGTTATCTCATAGAAGCGTAATTGTTTGAATATGTTATTAGCTTGTTTACGAGAATAACCACGATCGAGCAACCGATGGTATAATAGAAAATCTTTATCTTCTAGTGGGGTATCGATCGTTCTAACGCTATATAGATCTAGATAATCTTTTTTGATGGTGCCATTGAGAATTTCTTGGGCAAGATAATCACTATAATACTTATTATCAATGATCTCGCTACTTAGCTTTTGATCACGGATCGCTTTGATGGTCTTGGAATCATAACCTAGATCTTTTAATTTGCCCTTGGTGATCGAAGCAGGGACGACAAAGATAGCGATGACCAATGCGACAATGGCAATAAAGCTGATCAAGACCGATTTTTTGATACGACGACGTTTTTTACGGCGTTTGCGACGATACATCTGATTTTGTGGTGGACGCTGTCCTTTTTTGACTTTCTTTACTACCCGTTTTTTGGTCATTACAATCACCCCCTAAAATAGATTGAATGGATAGCGAGCAGGTTTATCCAAAATGAAACGTAAGGGTTCTTTCGTTGTTGGATGGATAAAACTTATTTCATGGGCCCATAGGGCTATTTGTTGCTTGCTGGCAGCTTGTTTATTATAACGTTGATCAGCATATAATGGAGCCTTTTGTAAGGCGAATTGTACGCGGATCTGGTGTGGTCTTCCGGTCTTTAGATCGATCTTAACTAAGGATAATCCTTGTTTTTGAGCAATTACCTGATAGTCTAGAATGGCTAATTTGCCATTTTTTTTATCTTCATAGACCATGTTGGTCTTATTGTTTTTAGCAAGATAATTTTCTAGATGCCCCATGGCTGGTAACTGATCGCTGCATACCACCGCTAAATAGGTCTTTTTAAAAGTATGGGTGCGAATTTGGTCACTAAGACGGCTTGCAGCTTTGCTAGTTTTAGCAAATACCATGATTCCACCGACGGGACGATCTAAACGATGAACCAAGCCAAGATAGACGTTATTGGGTTTTTGATATTTTTCTTTAAGATACTGCTTTAAGATCGTTAAAAGATCTTCATCTTGGGTATTATCGGCTTGGACGACGATATTACATGGTTTTTCAACGACCAACAGATGATTATCTTCGTATATGATATTAATCATCGGACCATCTACCATAAATGCCACAAGGTAAGATCAAATCATTGCGCGTGATCGGTAAACCGATTTCTCCGGCTTCAACTTTACCATGTGGGAACTTTTTCAAGACGCTTTCTTTTAAAAGATTTTCTAAGACGATGCTAGAAAAACCGGTCGTATATGCATTGACCAAGAAAAATAGCGGTTCATCATCCAAGATATCAAGACATAAAGAAATCAATTCAGTAATTTGATCTTCTAGTTTCCAAAGCTCATTGTTTGGTCCACGTCCATAAGATGGTGGATCCATCAAGATACCGTGATAAGTATGTCCGCGGCGTTTTTCACGTTGCACAAATTTGATGACATCATCGACGATAAAGCGAATCTTATGATCTTCAAGCTGTGATAGCTGCATGTTTTCCTTGGCCCATTGGACCATTCCTTTGCTTGCATCGACATGAACAACTTCACTAGCCCCAGCTTTGGCACAGGCCATGGTAGCACAACCAGTATAAGCAAATAGATTTAAGATCCTGATTTCTTTTTGCGCGCTAGCTTTTTGGATCTTAGCACTCATCCAGTCCCAGTTTACAGCTTGTTCAGGGAAGATGCCTGTATGTTTAAAACCCGTTGGGGAAACCTTGAAAGTTAGATCACGATAATTGATGGTCCAAAATTCAGGTAACTTTTTATTAAATTGCCAGTTGCCACCGCCGCTTTTAGAACGGTGGTAGATAGCGTCTAATTGATATTGACGATCGTTCATGTTCCATACAGCCTGGGGATCAGGGCGTTTTAAGATGATGTCTTGCCATCTTTCGATTTTATTTCCATTGCCAGCATCGATACATTCATAATCTTGCCAGTATTTTGCGATATTTCTCATTTTCTTTACCTTTCATTTTTTATAGTTATTATATCATGTTTAGCCAAGAATAAGAATTTTGTTATATAATATTTGTGTTATAAAAGGGAGCTTAAGATGATTGATATAAATTTTTTAAATGAAAATCAAAAAGCAGCAGTATTAGCTGAAGACCAATATATTAGGATCATCGCGGGTGCCGGTAGTGGGAAGACCCGTGTTTTAACGATGCGGATCGCGCATTTGATCCAAGATCTTAACGTATATCCTAATAAGATCTTAGCGATCACCTTTACCAATAAGGCCGCTAATGAGATGAAGCAAAGGATCAAAAATATCTTACAGGATGATAATACGAGCTGTTTTATCAGTACGATCCACTCTTTATGCGTAAGGATCTTACGTGAAGATATCACCAGCATGAATTATCCGCGTAATTTTA
>JALEMK010000124.1 GCA_022768265.1 Erysipelotrichaceae bacterium | reverse complement strand
TATCTCAAGGTAATGTTACCAGCTTTGCCGAAGCAAAACCTATTGAACGAAGAGCTATCTTTGAAGAAGCAGCGGGCGTATCAAAATATAAAAAGCGCAAGATCGAATCATTAGCTAAGTTAGAAAGAACCAAAGATAATATCGATCGTTGTCAAGATATCTTAAACGAATTGGAGAAACAGGTATCCCCTTTAAAAAGACAAGCTAAAAAAGCCAAGATCTTTAAAGAGAAAAAACAACGTTTACAAGAGATCGAAATTGCTGTCTTGGTTGAGGAAATTCAAACCATTACCAATGATATCGAGGAAGCTAAAAGAAGCTTATTTGATCTAGAGACACAATCAGCGATGTATGAAGCTTCGATCCAGATCCAAGAAAACGAATTGAATGATCAACGCTCAACAGTCAATGCCTTAGAAAAAGAAGTAAATCTATTGCAAGAACAATTGATGCGCAATATGCATGAGATCCAGATCTTGGAAACCCGAAAGATCGAAATCGATGAAAAACGTAAATATACCATTGAAGTAGGGGATCGCCAAGCTAAGATCTCCCAGTTGAAACAATTATTAAATGAAGCTAAGCTAGAATACGATGATCGTAATGCACGTTTGACGATCTTGGAAAAAGACATCCAATTAAAAACGCAACGCTTAGGTAATATCGCTTTGACGATCTCTGATCAAAGACAACAATACGAACAAGCCAATGCTCATTATCGGCGTTTGGAAAATCGTAAAGAAGTATTAGAAAACATGAGCAAGCAACCTTTCAACAATCAAGCGGGGGTTCGCTCGATCATGGATAATAAAAATAGCTTACCAGGAGTACTAGGAGTCATTGCTCAAGTTTTTAAAGCGCATGATGGCTATGAAGAAGCGATCAGCACGGCTTTAGGAGCAGCCATGTATAACATCGTGGTCAAAGACGAAAAAAGTGCGAGGGATGCCATAAGCTTTTTAAAGCGCAATCAAAGCGGAAGGGCAACATTTTTACCTTTAAATGTGTGTCAAAAGCGCTATATCAACAAAGATCATCTAATTATTTGTCAAAATCACCAAGGATTTTTAGGGGTTGCTAGTGATTTTGTCGATAATGAGCAGGTCTTTGATGTTGTTAAAGCCTTATTGCTTAATAATGTCTTGGTCGTTGATAAACTAGAAAATGGTAATGAACTAAACCGCTTATTGAAATACCAATATAAGATCGTAACTTTAGATGGTGATGTCATTTTCAAAGGTGGATCGATGAGCGGTGGTAAAGTAAAAAACGCCACTTCTTTGATTACCTTAAGCAAAGAGCTTGAGCAGATCAAACATTTGTTATCATCAGCTTTAGCAAACAGTCAATTAGCTTTAAAACAATTACAAGAAGCTCAAAACGAAAAAAGCAAGCTTGAACAAGAACTAATGGAATCAAGGATCTCCATTGCCAAGCTTGAACCTATCGTGGATGCGAAAAGAGCTAAGTATGAGAAATTACAAAATGATATGCAAACGCTGGCCCCAGATGCTGATATCCAAGAAGATAGCGTCGATGACAAGATCATTACCAGCTTAAATAAAGCTTATTCATTGAGAGATGAATTAACGACTTCCATCAAATTAAAACGCGATAATCGCATGAGCTTATTTCAGGATAATGAACGTAAGGAACAACAATTACGCCAAATTCGCAAAGATCTAAACGATGCTAACAATAAGATCAACACCATCAAGATCTCACAAGCCAAAAGCGAAACCAAGCTCGAAGCTAATTTAAATCGATTAGCAAGCGAATATCAGATGACCTTTGAATTTGCCAAGACCAAAGTAGATGGTCATATCGAAAATGCCAAGGAAGAAGTATTGCAATTAAGACGTGAGATCGAAGCTTTAGGAAATGTTAACATGAATGCTCCGGAAGAATATGAAGAAGTTAATAATCGTTATGAGTTTTTAAACAAGCAAATCGATGAACTAGTTGATAGTAAAAATAAGATCTTAAAAGCAATCGATGAGATGGATGTCGTGATGACCAAACAATTTAAAACCATGTTTAACGCAATCAATAACGAACTAAATGAAACCTTTAGATCGTTATTTGGCGGAGGCAAAGCTAAGCTGGTCTTAGAAGATGCAAGTGATATCTTAAATACAGGTATCGATATCGATGTTCAACCACCAGGTAAGGCCGTACAAAATATTCGCTTGTTCTCCGGAGGCGAGAAAGCCCTTATCGCTATTTGTGTCATCTTCTCGATCCTAAAGGTCAAGACGGTACCATTGATCATCTTTGATGAAGTGGAAGCTGCTTTGGACCAATCAAATGTTGAACGCTTTGCTAAGTACTTAAAAACCTTCGTTGACCAAACGCAATTCATCGTTGTTACCCATCGTCCAGGTACGATGCAAGAATGTGAAGTATTATATGGGGTAACCATGCAAAAACAAGGGGTATCTCAAATGCTTAAAGTAGAATTATATGATGCCATTGAAATGGCTCAACCAGATAAGGAGGATAAATAATGGATTTTATCGATAAGATCAAAGCTAAATTTGCCAAAAAAGATGATAAAGCTATCTATTTATCAGGCTTTAAGAAAACACACGATAGCTTAGGAGCCAAATTAAACGATATTGCTTTTAAATATACGGGAATCAATGATGAATTCTTAGAAGAATTGACGATCGTTTTGTTAGAAAGCGATGTTGGGATCGAAACAGCAGATCTAATTTGTGAACGCTTAAAAGAAAAAGCAAAAAATTATCCGGTGATCCGTTTTGAATGGGCCATCAACTTCTTATTAGAAATCATGAGCGATATATATAACGAGCATGAAGATGTACCGATCAAATATAATCAAGAAGGAACGACCGTTATCTTATTAGTAGGGGTCAACGGTAGTGGTAAGACCACGACTTGTGCCAAATTGATCAAAAAATATCAAGATGAAGGTAAAAAAGTTGCCGTTGTGGCAGCTGATACCTTTAGAGCGGGAGCTATCGATCAATTAGCTAAATGGGCAGAAAAATTAAATGTACCATGCATCAAGGGTCGGGAAAATGGTGATCCTAGTGCCGCTTTGGTCGATGGCTGTCGCTATGCCAAAGAACATGATATCGATATCTTGCTTTGTGATACAGCGGGACGACTACAAAATAAGTTTAATCTAATGCATGAATTAGAAAAAATGTATAAGGTCGTAGGTCGGGAAATCCCTGGAGCTCCTCATAACTCATGGTTGGTCTTAGATGCGACCACTGGGCAAAATGGCTTATCGCAAGCAATGATCTTTGATGAAGCTTGTGATCTTACCGGCATCGTGTTAACCAAGATGGATGGTACGGCAAAAGGCGGCATCATCATCGCAATCAAGCATAAGCTAGAAATTCCTGTTGTCTTTATTGGCCTAGGGGAAAAGGAAGATGATCTAAGACCATTTGATCTAGACGCTTATCTATACAGCATTTCTGAAGGAATCAAAAATGGATAAGTTTACCGCTAATGAGCTATTAGACCAATATGAAAGCTTACTAACAGCCAAGCAACAACAAATCTGTCAATTATACTACCGTGAAGATCTTTCGCTGATGGAAATCAGCGAACTGATGAACATCACGCGTGCAGCAGTTCATGATACCATCAAACGATGCGAAAAAATCATGGGTGAATATGAAAAAAATCTCAAATTATGTGCCAAAAGTTCTCAAAGATA
>JALEMK010000040.1 GCA_022768265.1 Erysipelotrichaceae bacterium | reverse complement strand
TTTGAGAAACAAGCTTTTGACCAGCAAGTAGCCAACATTCCAGATATCAACA
Organism: Erysipelotrichaceae bacterium; assembly: GCA_022768265.1. GTDB lineage: Bacteria > Bacillota_I > Bacilli_A > Erysipelotrichales > Erysipelotrichaceae > JALEVB01. The sequence continues at coordinate 3,496 of JALEMK010000040.1, read as the reverse complement.
AGATCATTGAAAATAACCAATATGCTACTTTAGTCATGCAAGATGAAAAACGTTTAAAAGATGATGTTAGCGATATGATCGATTTATTTTTAGCCGATAAAACAAAGCGTGTCATCTTGATGTCTGGACCTTCAAGCAGTGGTAAAACAACCTTAACTAAAAACATCCAACAACAGCTTCTTCATCACGGTCATGATACTTTGGCCTTATCGTTGGATGATTTCTTTCTCGAGCGCGATCAAACCCCACTATTACCTGATGGTAGTTATGACTTTGAAAATATAACTTGCATTGATCTAAACCTGTTTAATGATTGTATAAATAGCTTATTGAACGGTAAAGCTTATCATTTACCTATTTTTGATTTTATCAAAGGTCAAAAAATATTTGCCAAAGAGGCCATTACATTACATCCTGATCAGATCTTATTGATCGAGGGCTTACATGCTTTAAATCCAAAAACTAGCCAGCACATCCCTAGCAAATATATCTTTAAAGTATATATCAATGCCTTGACCCATCTAAATCTTGATAATCATAACTATATTTCTACTAGCGATTATCGGATGATAAGAAGAATGACCAGAGATATCCAATATCGCAATCAATCGATCCAAGATACCATTAGACAATGGCCAAAAGTAAAAGATGGTGAAAATAAATATATCTATCCATATCAAGAAGATGCAAACTACATCATTAATACTTCAATGTGCTATGAAATGCCTATTTTTCGTAAAGTATTGATTCCTTTGTTATTAGAAGTAGATAAAAAAAGTCCAGAATACATAACAGCTCAGCGGATCAAAAGAATCCTAAGTTTCTTTTGTCCCGGTGAACCATCTATCATTCCAGACGATTCTATTTTAAAAGAATTTATTGGTTTTTAATGATATGTGTTGGGAATGGAATCACGATACCATTATCATCAAAATCTTTCTTGATGCTTTCGCGTAGATCGCTCATGGCTTTAAAGCCATCACTGACGTCATATGTTATGATCGTTGCTCTTAATTCAACAGCATAGTCTCCCAAATTGGTAACAAAGATCTTCACCAAAGGCTCCTTGCGAGCCTTTTCTTCTGGCGTACGGTTATCTATGACCAATGGATGTTGTTCACAATTTTTAATAATGATTTCTTTTGCCTTGGCTATATCAGAATCATAGCTAATACCTAAATATAAGAAGTTATTATAATTGATATCTTCAAAAGCCTTATTTTCAATAATGGCACTATTCATTCGGCTATTAGGAATGACCACTCGGGTATTTTCATAAGTATTGATCACGGTATGACGCAAGCCTAACTCTACTACCGTACCTGTTATTTGTTCACTTTTGATCGTTATTAGATCACCCAAATTAAATGGTTGAAACATTGATAAAAAGAACCCACTTATCAAATTACCCAATGATTCTTGAGCTGCTAAACCGGCAATTGCTGCAAAAATACCAGAAGCCCCTAATACTGCCACGGTAAAATTACTAAAAACCTTGATTTCAAATAATGCCAGCAACAAAGCTAAGCTATAACCGCCAGTTTTTAATACTTTATAGATAAATAATAAATTTGCTGCTTTTTTCCCTTTTTTCTTCAATTGTGCATCAACTAAAAATTTGATCCCTTTATCAAAAATAAAAGCTATGATATATAAGATAATAAAGGTTATCAAAAAATATACTAAACCATGTTTAAAAATACTATTTTCCGAAAATAAAAATTCGCTCATAAGACTCCCTTCTATTTAATTAAAATTTTTTTATAATGATCATAATCCCGCATATAATTATAAACTATCTGATAAAAATTTGGGGAATGATTAGGCACCAAAAAATGAACATATTCATGTAAGATGACCGCATCAATGGCTTTTAATTCATTATGGGCAAGATAAGTTGATAAAACGATGAGATTATCTTGATGATAACACATCCCCCACTTGCTTTTTAAAGCTTTGATCTTAATGGTTGGCCTTAAATTAAAAACACTATTCCACTTAGCTATCAAAGGATCGATAGCTATTTCTAATAAAGAAGCTAAGATTTTATCAAGGTATTTCAATAGCTTTTTTTCATCAAATGTTCGTAGATAAATATTTAGCTCATCATCATTTAAGATCCACGACTTTGAAACATGCTCATAAACATTGAGCTGATATTTCTTACCAAGAATATAGATCGTTTGAGCTTGTAAGTCGATAGCCTTTACTTTTTGACTATTTTTTAGATATTGCTGATATATCCACTCTGCTTTAAGATCGATAAAATTAAGGATCGTTGTTAGATCTACATGGGTTGGGGCACTCACGATGATCTTATTATCATTGAAGCGCAAATACATATTTTTAATCTTTTTTCTTTTGATTTCAACTACAAAATTAATATCGTGGATTCTTTTTAACATCATCGATCTCCATTGCTAGCATAATTATAACATTGATCATATAAAAATAAATGCTCATATCATGATGAACATTTATAAATTACATTAGATCTTGATTTTCTTTACTCTTCCACAAGCAAATGTACCTGGACCTGTATGGGACATTACAACAGCTTTGATCGAATCTGTAACTACTTCACAACCACAGATTTTTGCAAACTGCTCTTTATAATTTGTAATATCGGTATCACAAGATAACATTAACCATACATAATCATCTTTGTTTTCAACATCGGCAACGGTTTCCATTGCTACTTGATGTGCTTTAGAAACAGTACGTACCTTTGTTTGCACATCAATTGCCCCATTTTCAACTTTTAGGACAGGGACGATCTTTAAAAGATTACCTAACATAGCGGCAGCATTAGATATCCTTCCCCCACGTTTTAGATAAACCAGATCTTCCGGCACGATGATTGCAAATAATTCTGCTTCTTTTTCTACTTTTTCCTTGATCATTTTACTATCATACCCCGCCTTGATCATTTGTTTGATAAAACCAATTAAAACCTTAGTTGGAGCACAAACAAATTTAGAATCAACCACAAAGACCTTATCTTTGAATTCATCGGCTTCACTTGCTCTACTTGATGTTTGATAAGTTCCACTAATACCACTAGAAATTGGCAAAAATAAAACTTCATCATAATCTTTTAATAAAGCTTCCCACATTTTGATCGATTCACCTAATAATGGCTGTGATGTTTTAGCAACCGCTCCATTACGCATCATCTTTGCCATTTCCCGATCGTTTATTTCTTTTTCTTCGATATATTCTACACCGTCTACCACTACAGGCATTCTTACAACATAAACACCCATTTCTTTTGCTTCACCTACAGTGATATCAGCGCCTGAATCAACCATAATAGCTATTTTTTTCATTTTTTACACCTCGCACAATATTATAACACTAGCTAATTGTAAAAACCACGTAGTATCAATAACTAGGTAAGCTAAGCAATGTAACCATGTTATTTACCAAAAAGGAATCAAGTGAAGATAATATAGCAAAAATTTTGCCATGATATAACCTACTAAATACTAAAAAA
>JALEMK010000037.1 GCA_022768265.1 Erysipelotrichaceae bacterium | reverse complement strand
AAAAGCACGTCAAGAAGGAACGATTCCAGACGAATTAGCTCAAGCTTATGAATTAGTAAACACTAAAATGAACCTTGGTCAATCTATAGAAACCTTGGCTAAAACAACTAGTGTAGCAAGTACAATTTATGCTAACAAACCTGGTGACGGTTCTGCCCGTGAGCAAGCTGCATCATGTCAACGCGTACTCGGTGGTGGCGCTAATATCGCCCTTGAATATGCTACAAAACGATATCGTTCTAATGTAATTAACTGGGGCATGTTGCCATTTGTAACCGACGAAACAGATGCTAAAAAAATCGCTACCTTCGATTATATTTGGATCCCTAATGTACGTGATACGCTCCTAGGTACGACAGACAACTTTGATGCCTATGTTATCAATACAAATAAAAAAGAAAAAATCACATTACATCTTGGTTACCTCAGTGATGAAGAAAAAGACATCATTGCTAAAGGCTGTTTGATTAACTACTATGCGGCAGAAAATAATTAAAATCTAATAGCTCTATGAGAAAGGAGCTGTAACAAAAATGTTCATTTTGTTACAGCCCCTTTTATCTTATATAAAATTAAAGCATTATAAGTCTGCAAGAAACTAAACTATTTAAACCTTTTCAATAAATGACGAATAGATTTGGTCGTAATATCACTAATGCTTTCATCATTCTTGAATTTCTTCTGCGCGCGCAATACATAATCATGAAAATTTCCCTTATCTTGTTCAATCAATTGCACATGTTTATAATTTCTATGGTATTTCCGATAAAATATTGTGCCTTTATATGTGTATTGATTATACAGTCTATAAAGAGGAATTATTTTTGACTTTACTTTAGGATTTCTAGGATGAGTCACCCCATCTTGTTTTATAATGCTTCTTATGGCTTCATTCATTTTTCCATAATAACGAGAAATCGTTTTATCTCTAATCGAAACCTTATCACCATCAAATGAAAACCCTAAGTAATTTATTCTCGTCTTCTCACTTTTTACAATATTTATATTTTCCGACAATATCTTTTCAAAATTAATAATCTCATCAGGCCTGACCTCAAACCATTTTTGTTTTTCTGGTTGTAATACAAGTTTAGGAATAGATTTAACTTGATTATTAATAAAAGCTTCCAAATTCCCTTTACTACATTCTAGCTTCGGTATAACAATGATAAAGTCATCACTATATCTTTGATAGAATCCATTTTTTGAATCAACCCATTCCTTCAATAATAAGTCCCATTTAATCATATATATATTAGCTAGTACTGCACTTATAGGTGTGCCTTGTGGTATCCCATATATATTATTATGTTTATGAATTCTTATCTTGTCAGATAATCTAAGTTTCGCCATGGATAATACGCGCCCACCATTAAAAGATTCTTTGTTCAGCAACCGTTTATCACGATCACAAGCTTCTAATTTATGATATGCCAGTATATCCTCAATATCTACATATGAATATTTAGTTATATTTTTGAATACATTATAGTAGTCTTTAGGTAATTTACGACTTCTACTAATCTCAATATTCTCATCACCTAGTAAGTCTAAGAGCTGCTCTTTTAGATATGCATGCTCTAAGGAATCAAAAAAATCTGTAAAATCACCAATCACTACATAGCAATCTTCTTTTTGTTTTTGTAACTCACGAATAAATTCAAATGCATTATACGCAAAGTCCACATTACTTAATCCCAAATTTGTTCTATAAGCAACTGGAGCCCAAGGAAATTTATATTTTTCTACATAAGTATTATATAATTCATTTAATTTATAACTATAGTAACGATAAATCCATGAATCTATATGAGCAGCATAATATATCTCTCTTCTCTTAGATTTATCAATAAAACCATTTTTCCATTTATACTTAGGCATGAAAAAATGAATAAGAGGATAAAATCCATGCTGTTCAATGTTCTCTATATTAAGTATATATTCCTTCACGCGCTCATAAGAGACCCATACATCAAAATGATTATATTTACGAGTCAGTTTCTGAACCTTTGCTTCCCATTCACTTAAATCCATGTCCACCTCATTGCAAAACCCACGAACAACCTTGGTGGAATGGAGCGTTCGTGGGTCAAGAATTTACACCATATATAATTTTCATATATAATCGTCCACCAAATGACCTATAGGTCTTTTAATAGCAATTAATGTTATACTAAAGGAGTTGATTGAAACTATGTTCAATGAAACCTCTGGTATCACTCAAGTGATATCATTAGTCACCGTATTGGCTATATTCATATTCCATAGAAATCTAAGGAGTAAACAATATAGTTATTGTTATCGGCGACAATCTACGAAAATACTTTCGAGATTGACATCAATTTGACTCCTCCAACGCATATCGTTGGAGTACTTTTATTATATCAAGATATATTTACTGCATCAATATAAATTAAATAATCTCTCCCCCTAATAGTACAAAATCTTCATATTAGCTTATAATACCAAATGATTCCCCTATTGATGACTTAATAGATGCTCCAAAGCTACGAGTCTAGCAGTATACTCTTGGTCTTTATAGTATAGAATTAAATAAATCGGAAAAATACACCCGATTACAACACTAACATATACCATAATTGAAAATGCTGTTGAATAACCAGGAAAAAACTGATGGAAATGAGCAATCAACCATAAAATCATCAAATTTAAGAGGCCACCTATTCCCCACAATCTCTTTACCTTATTATCGTTTTGCGCAGCCCAGTACGCACCTAATAAGAAGAAAAATGCTACCGCCATGTTAATTGCATAAGGAAATACAGCCAATATAAGCTCTATCTGCCAATCGACTTCTTTACCAGTTATTGCGACACTTATAACTGGCCATATTACAACCTGTAGAAGCCCAAGTAATGTAATAAGATTTAACCCTTTAATTTGAGATTTCCTCCTCTGTATAACCGCAATCTCTTCTCTCCTTCTCAATACAGAAAATGACTGGTACAATTTAATGTATCTTTTTACAAGTTTATCAAATGAATCATTTGAAGTAGAGATTGGCATATCTACAGAAAGTTTCATCCTAAGATATCTAACAAGTGAATTTTTAATTTTTATCAAATTTATTCGTTTATACATATAAATTTCCT
>JALEMK010000015.1 GCA_022768265.1 Erysipelotrichaceae bacterium | reverse complement strand
TTTTTTATAATTAATAACATAACTTTTCTAAAGCATATGCCACTCCGTTTTCATCATTGCTCAAAGTTACGAAGATGGCTTTTTCTTTTAGTTTATCAAAACAATCTTGCATTGCCACAAACGGATAATGACATGACATCTGATAATCATTTTCTCCATCACCAATTATCAAGATATCTTCATTACGCAAATTATTCAAATCACGGATACGATCGACACCAACGATCTTATCAATACCAAAAGGTACTAATTCAATGGTCGTGTTATCTGTAACCATTACCTGACAAGATTCAACTAGCAATACTTTTAGTTCATTCGCTACCATCCATACATTTTTTATGCCGTCGCGATCGTTTAAACCGATTTTATCAAAGATGATATCTTTGTTTTCTTTAATAACGCTTGGATAATCATCATGATACTTTTCGGTTCTAAAGCGATAGCCTTGTGATAAGCCAAAACAACTAAGATGATATTTTTCCGCAATATTTATAGTATTTATCAATACATCTTGAGGAAGCTTTGCTCCGCGATATATTACTTTTTCCTTGAAATCATAGAATTCCTGACCATTATTTCCTACCAAATAACCTTGATAGTTATCAAGTTCGATTTTTAAGGAATCTTCCATCAAATGATCTAAAGGTCTGCCTGATGCTAATGCAACCTTTATCCCCTTTTTTTGGATATTAATTAATACTTCTCTATTCTTTTTAGAAATTTCTTTACATGAATTAAGCAAGGTGCCATCCATGTCAACGACAATCACCTTATATTTATTTTCCATCAACCTATTCACCGCTTTCATTTAATAGTTTTAATAATGCTTCATAATATATTCTATAGCCAATCATCAAAGTGTCAATATCCATACCCTCATTAGCTTGATGAGCCTGACCAATATCTTTTCTTTTTAAATGATCAACCGTAGTAGGTCCATAAGTTACAAAATTATTAAATTTCCTAGCGTAGGTATCTCCTGGTGACACCTTGCATGGCGTTATATCATCACCAGAAATATCGCGGTATATTTTTTCTAAGTCTTTTACTAATTTGGAATCAGGGGCAATATAATGACCCTCTCGATCTTCTAATACCTCTACTTGCTGGCATTTTGCTTTTTGGCACCAAGCATTTGATAACGTTTTTATTATTTGCAGTTTATCTAAGCAAAATGGATACCTAACATCAATTATGCATTCTATGCTATCAGCATTTGTTTCAATTTTCGTCACACATAACGTCAATTCCCCATACTTCATATCTTTATGAGCAATTTCAAATTCTTTTCCTTGCCAATCTTTGAACATTTTTGCTATAGCCATACAATTTTTATCGCCATAATAAGCTCCAATAAAGCTCATCATGGCTTCAAAAGGATCAATTGCTAAATTTGGCCTTGACCCATGAGCTTGTTTACCTTTAATAGTCACATTTAAGGTATCATCTTTTGTTAAGATATTTCCATCTAACTGTCGTTCTTTTAAAAAGAAATCAAATTTTTCAAATATATCGTCATTCCAGCATTTTATCTTTGCATTTATCGAAGGACAAGTAATATGCCAGTGCTCTCCACCTTGCATTTCGTTGATCATTTTTGGCTTAGTAAATTTCAAAGCCAATGTTAATAGCCCATGTTCGCCATAATTTACAGGAAAAGTTGCATCAGGCACGAAACCTATTTCTGGAACATCTATGCTATTTGCTAGATAATAATCAATATCTTCCATCTTTCCTTCTTCATTACTACCAAATATAAGTGTTAATCGATTACTTATATCATTCTCATGTATTACATTTATGGCAGCATGAAGCAAAGCCATTGCTGGTCCTTTATTATCATTGCTTCCTCTTCCATATATAACATTATTTTCTACTCTTGCAATAAATGGGTCATGTTGCCATTCGCTTCTAACAGCTGGAACAACATCCAGATGAAGAACCACACCAACATTTCTCTTTCCTTGCCCAAAACTTAAAGTTACTACTTTATTATCATAATTTTTATAAATAAAGCCATATCTTTCGCCAATTTTTTTGATATATGCAAAAGCTTTAGATAATTCATCATCAAATTCAGCATTATTTTCTTTGTACGTACGAAAACTTATTAAATTTATCGTATCTTTTATAATTTCATCACGTATTTTAGCGGATACATCAGATGTCATATATTTTTTATTGCTGATAGAACCTTATCTTTAGTATCTAATGTTAACGTATCATTAAAGCTTTCATATGTAATATAAGCAAAATCTTTTGGGATGATATATGGGCCAAAGCCATTAGAATAAGAAATTAGCAATTTTTCTTTTAGATCAACTTCATCCAACCATTGTGAGAACATCTCATTTGGATAGAAAACTAATTTGATGCATCCTAAATTCCAGCATCCTATCGTTGCTTCTTTTACCAATTTACTTGGATCCTTCTCTAAATTTTCACGCATTATTTTTCCATATTCAATTGTCTCTAATTCTCTAGCAGTTAAATTTCCTCTGATTTTTGAGATATCAACAGGCGTAAAATCATGTTTATATTTAATTTCTTCCTCATGATATGTTAGTTCAAGATTTTTGGTATAGCTTTGGTTTGCTTTTAATTGTTTAATTTTTGCAATCATCTTATTACCTAAAAATTCAACTGCTGCATAGGTCTGATTAGGTCTAGTAAATCTTGAGGATATATCTCCAGAAGCTCCACTCATATATGTGAATTCTTCATCAGGATATTCTAACCTTAATTGCTGCATGACATACCCAGGAAATTCACTAGAAAAATATGGAACATTTGCATGTAAGATCGTTGGATGACAATTGTGAATGATAATATTTAACCATACCCTATCTTCGACCATTAATTTTATTAATGATAAATACTCATTGTTAGATTCATAGTTTGAAATCCTCGATTTACCAACTTCATTGAATTTAATTATTTGATATTCTGTTTTAATCGATTTGGTTTCGTGAATGATGATATCTTTAAATGCATTTGATATTAAATCGATAAAATATCCTATATATCGTTCATCCCTGACGTTATTACCAATATGTGTATGAGTTGCTGAAGTAATAAGGACCAGTTTTTCATCTTGGAAAAAAATTCTTGCTTGATTTTGTAATTTAATTCTAGTATCACGATCGATAGATAATAGATCGGCTGATAAATGAATGATAGTACCATTATCATCAGAAAGATACAATAACCTTGCTTCTAGATCATCATGATACACAAATAATTCATTTGTTTGAGTAATATGTCCACATTGTGTAGTTGGAAATGGTGAATTAATTATTTTTCTTAAAAATCCATACTTCATTTTTCGTACCTCTTTACCATCCGTATTTATTTGAGCCCCATTCTTTTACTATTTTTTCTTGTTTAACTAATATTAAAGAATTGGCCGGTATATCCTGATCAACGATCAATCCTGGACCTAGCGCTGATTTTTCGCCTACCGAAACTCCAGGATAAAAAGTATTATTCACGCCTGTTCTAACATAGTTTCCAATGCAAATTGCATTTGTATATGGTGATTTATAATGACAACCATTAACTTTTCGTGTAACTTCACCATCATCAAAGCGTAAGATTGCCATGATTACTCCTGCTGCAATATCTACATACTTTCCAATAACTCCAAATACCTCACAAGTATGTACCATGGCAACACCTTCCATTGTCACACCACATACTTCAGCACCAAAACCTATTTTGTTTTTTTCTCCAATTACTGTATTCGCATGAATCATACAGCTATTACTAATTTTACAATTATTTTGAATAATGCAATTTTTACCTATAAACGCACCATTTTCAATCGTTACATTATCTCCTATCCAACAATCGCCTTCGATTGTTACATTATTTAAATAACAATTTTCACCAACATGGATATGCGAATTTGTATCTCTTACAACATTATTTAATTTAGAATTTTTACCTATCTCGTCTTCAGTAATATGCAAGTTCATGCAATAATATTCATTAGCTTGAAAAATATCCCAGGCATGTTTGACTTTTATTATCTTTTTCTCAGCACGTAAAGGCTTACATTTCATGCCCATTTTTATTAATTGATCTACAATGCTTTCTAAATGAAATTTATCGTCAGGCATTTGACCACAATTCAATGTATAAGATCCTTTTCTAATAAAGCATAATTTTTTAACCCATTCTTTATTAATCGAGCAAATTTCAAACACTTTATCTGTTGCATAATGATCTCTAGGATGTGCATAAATTTCCTTTATATAATTGTCAGTTTTTCCAATAGCAAAAGATTTTTCTTGATTTATCCATGGACTACAAATTATAACATTTTCGTTTTCTGTCAATAATCTAGAGTAATCCTCTTCATGCATAAAATTATCTACGCTTATTATACAAACATCTTCATTCATTTCACTTATGTGTTTGTAAAGATCATCATTAAAAGATAAATAATTTATTTTCTTTTCATGACATAAATGTTCAATATAAGGTGTATTTTTTGCAGCGATGTAAATTCCTCTATTGGGATAACTACTTACCAAATCTGTCCAATAAGTAAGTAATTTTTTTTCTCCTACTGGAAGCATACAAGTTCCCTCTTCATAATGAAAAGGGAACATACTTGCATCATCAGGGTTACATAATAAAATAATAATTTTATTTCCAATATCCATAGTATTTGTCGAATAGTTCATCATTATATTTATCAGCTCCATCTAAATTTGAACTCTTTAATACTGGAGGCACATGACCAGCTTTTACCAAATTATCAATTGTTTGTGCTATTAACGCCTGTGCAATCGCTGTGCCCATTGAACTGCTTGTTGGTCCGGTAGGAACATCAAAATTATCAATATAGAAAGCCGCATCTCCTTTTAGTGCTCCATGATCAAGCACAACATCTGCAATTTCATATAATTTTTTACCGCTCTTATGTCTAGATGTCGTGTTTTTTGAATGCTCCATCGAGGTCATTGCAATGACTTTACATCCTCTTTCTTTTGCTCCTAATGCCATTTCAACAGGAACAGCATTTCTTCCAGAATTAGAAACAATCATCAGTACATCGTTTTTATCTACTTTATATAAGTTTAAGATAGCATCAGCATAATTTTCTAACCGCTCTAAATATGTACTTTTATTTGGCATTTCATGCAGCATTAATTCTGGAACCAAAATTGCCTTCACATATCCTAAACCGCCTGCTCTAATATAAATATCTTCTGCAACAATATGTGAATGTCCTGAGCCAAACACATAAAATCTACCGCCCTTTAAACACGCATCACTTACTAATTGTGCTGCATATTCAATTGCATCACTTTGAGTATCAATTACTTTTGTTAAAATACTTTGCACAAATTCTAGATATTTTTTTGCTGTATTCATTTTTTATCCTCCATACATTTTATCATTTCATCAATCTTGCTTATCATCTTTTCACATTCACCTTTTTCAAATGGGCTACTCATTGCTTCATATACTTGATCATCATAAGCTTTGCTATCAGCAAAATACATTTTGTATCCATTTGCATAACTAATTATATGTCTTTTACTATTTTCAATTATGTTACCTAACTCAGAAAAACATTCGCCAGGAATAAAGACAAAATACTGGTCATTTATATTTAATATTTTTATATTAACTTCTATTTCTGTAGGGTTATAAGTGCTAATAGCATATCTAACATTTGCCTGAGCTCCTTCTATGTGATTTTCAAGTAATCTTAATTCTGAACCACATATTCCATTTTTAATTCCTTGATCATATTCTCTTTCACATAATTTCAAAAATTTTTCAGCATCCTCAATAGTTGGCTTAGTCTTTGCTTTTAGATAACAATTTACATTATTAATCTTCATTGTTTTTAAATTAGCTTCTTTAGCATTTTCTAGCGCAACGATGGATGAATCATATAATTTTTTTGTCATTCTAATAACTTCATCATATCCATTACCTTGCTTTGTGAATCTTGTAGAAATATCTCCGCATGAACCATTTAAAAACATACAAAATTCAAAATTATTATCATTGAATATTTTTTCTAGATATCCTGGGAAATCTCCGCTAATTTTTGTGTTGGTATAATTAAGAATTGTTGGATGACAAGCAAAATTGATAATAGCGATCTTTTTAATTTTTTGCTCGATCTCCACAATGAATAGCCGATCGTTTCCTGCTAAATTTTTATTATTTCTATTAGAACCAAAAGATTTACAAATTCCATTATTATATTTGACTTTAGCTGGTTGTATATCCTTAATAGCTTTATTAGCACAATCAAACGATACCTTACAAATATAATCAATTAATTTTGCATCAGTTTTTCCAAAGATTTCCTTTGCAACAGCCAAAAATCCATCATCAGTATTTACAACTCCTGCATAGGAAGAATGCGTATGAGTTGAGGTAATAAATACATTATTTTTATCAATTTTGATTTCAGCTAAATTATCTAATAATTTATTAATTATCAATTCGTCTACCGCACATAAATCATAATTAAAAAATAGATAAATTTTATCTTCAAATTTTAAAGCAATGCATTTCACAAAAATATCATCATATTTACCTGTTGCTTCTCTTTTTTGTGCAAAACCTGCTAAGTAAATATTTTTATCATTGCATTTATATAAATCAATCTTTTCCTTTGCAAATCCAATATTCATAACTACTCTTCCATCATTTCATCCATTTCATCTTTTATGATATTATTATCAATATGAGCAATACATACACTTTCTTTGCCCGCATTTTCTGCCTTTAAAACAAGCTCCTTCAATGTACAGTATTCTTCGGATAAAAATACTTCTAGTACCATTGCTACATTCATTCCAGATACAATTTCTATATTTGGATACCTAAATTTTATTTTAGAAGCACAATTGTAAGGTGATCCTCCCGATATATCACACATTATAATAATATCGTTTTCTTTATGTTCTTCAACATATTGAAAAATTTTGTTTTCGAATTCAGCTATATTATCTTCAGGATTTAATCCATAGAATGCTACATTTTCTTTTTTTCCATATAGCATGGCAGCAGAAGCAATTAATGCTTCTGCTAATGGCCCATGACTAATTAATAATATGTTTTTCATACTAGAAAATGTTAATTCCCGCACCAACAATAGCTATTAAAATAATTAAAAATAAAACTTTTGTTGTAGACATTCCGTTTTTTATCAATTTATATGAGCCTAAAACTAACAATAATGGAATTAAATTAGGCATTATGGTATCAAAAATGCCCTGCAATGACATAGCTTGATCGCCTTTACCAATCACAAAATCTAACGGAACTGTTACCATCGTAGCTGTCATAGTTCCTAGTACCATCAATCCAACTAAAGTAGCCCCTTCACTTAAACGTTGCATTACATTATTTCCAGACATCTTAGATACAAATTCGCTTCCATATTTATAACCATATGTAAGTCCAAACCATCTAACTGCAATACTAACTATATTATATAAGACCAAGAAAACAATTGGCCCTAAAATACTTCCATTTGTTGACAATGATACGCCGACACCAGCACATATTGGCAATAATGTAAACCAGAAGAAAGAATCACCAATTCCAGCTAATGGTCCCATTAAAGCTACTTTAATAGAACTAATGGCATTTTCATCTACTTTGTGTTCAGTTGCCAAATTTTCTTCCATAGCCATTGATACACCTAAAATCGGCATTGCCATATATGGCTGAGTATTAAAAAATTCCAAGTTTCTAACTACAGCTTTATTTAATCCATCTTCATCATTTTTATATATTTTTTTTAGAGCTGGAAGCAATGCATTAGCATAACCTAGTGCTTGCATTCTTTCATAGTTCCATGAAAACTGTAAACCCAATCCTCTTATAAAAGTCGTTCTTAGATCTTTATTATTAAATAATTTATCTGCCATATTTTTCTCCCTTTTATTCCATTAATGAATCTAAATCATCTAAGTCATTATGATTATCATCATTGCTCTTATTTCTTTTTTGATAATCAAATATCAAAGCAATGCATACTGCAACCATTGTAACTCCAACTGTAGAAAAACCAGCAAAAGTTGCTAATGCAAATCCAATAAAGAAAAATGGAAATAAGTATGGAATATTTAGCATTGTCATCAACATTCCAAATCCTACTGCTGGAAGCATTCCTCCTGAAACTTCTAATCCTCTTAGTACCCATTCAGGAATGACATTCATCATGCTTTCAACAACACCAACGCCTAAATATATTGCAGGGAATACTAAAATAAACACCCTCACAAAAGTAACGATTATTCCAGCATAGTGAATCATCGACATTTTAGAATACTGACGCTTCTCAGCATAACCATCTGCCATATGCATAAATATAGTAGTAAATGTCCTACCAAAAATATCCAACGCTTGTGAAGCCACAGCAACTACAACCGCAAAAGACAATGCAACTTCTGTTGTAACTCCACTCAAAATAGCAAATGCTGTAGCTACAACCGTTCCGATTGTTTTATCTGGTGGAACCGCAGCACCTACACCTGAAACTCCCATAAATACCAATTGTAAACTAGCACCAATAATAATGCCTTGTGTCATATCTCCTAAAACTAATCCTGTCAGTGTTCCACTAACAAGAGGTGCAGCAAATTGAAATTGGCCATTCATTCCTTCAATCGATAATATAGCAGCTAATATGCTCACGATAATAGCTTCAAACAACATAATTATTTATTATCCTCCTTATTTAATCAATGAAATTATATCAATAGGTTCATCTGCCAAAACCTGTTGAGAAAATACATGAACTCCCAAACTATTTAAATCTAAAATACATTTTTTTTCTTCATCAGTTAATGATACTGATTTAGTATACGTAGTTCTACCTTCTTTAAATCTTATTCCTCCTAAATTTAACGTTTTGATCATCAAGCCTTTTTTAATTAATTCTAATGGAGCGAATACATTTTCAAAGACTAACATAACACGATACTTGTCTAAAATTCCTTTATTGTACTTGTCTAAAAACTTATCTACCCCCATTGCATATACTTTAGTACTTGCTGGAGCAGACATTTTTAAAATCGATTTCTGCTGATCATCATTTCCAATCTTATCATCAACAACAACAGCAACTTCAATTGCATTTGATCTAATCCAACTAGTAGCAACTTGACCATGGATAAGTCTGTCATCAACTCTTGCTAAAACTATTGACATATTTTATTCTCCTTTAAATAGTTAACAAAATGTTCTGTGATCATTTTGGGATTTGTTATTGCAGTACCAACAACAATCGCATCTGCACCATTTTCAAAACACATCAATGCATCTTCTTTTGTCCATATTTTTCCTTCACAAATCACAAAAACATTTAAATTTGATTTACATTGTTTAATCATTTCCAAATCTGGACCTGAAAGATGACGAGAATATTCAGTATAGCCGCTCATTGTTGTCGAAACAATATCTGCTCCGGCTTCTGCAGCCAACTTTGCTTCTTCATAGGTTGAGCAATCAGCCATTAAGATTAATTCCTTATTAATCTTTTTGATCTTTTGAATGGTCTGCCATCCATATTCACCCAAATAATTTTTTCTTAATGTACAATCTAACGCAACAATATCCGCTCCAGCATCTACTAATGAAAATGCCGATTTTACATCAGGAGTTATGTACACATCAGAATTTGCACTTTCCTTTTTCCAAATGCCTATTATCGGCTTATCTGGAAATTTACTTTTAATTTCCTTAACATATTCAGGAGAATTAACCCTAAAGCCTGAACATCCCCCAAGATAAGCAGCATTGGCCATTGCTAACATATCTTGACATGTATGAAAAGTTCTCTCATCATATCCCTGGCATGATACTATCATTTGATGATATATGCTTTTTAAAATGTTGTTCATATCCTTCTCCTAACTAGGTACCTCGTTATTTATATATTACACTTGTATATACATGTTGTCAATACATTAATATAATAATTTTTTTACTTAATTTTATGTTAAAATTATTATGTCTAAAAAACTTCAACCACCACATAGAGGCATACATATGAAAAAGAAAATCATAAAAGACTATATTTTGAATCAAATTGAAAGTGGAATTTACGCTCAAGGACAAATTATTGAATCAGAAAATGAGTTATGCAACAAATTCAGTTGCTCTCGAATGACAGTTAGAAATGTTCTTGATGAATTAGTGTCAAAAGGTACACTATATCGTCGAAAAGGAATTGGAACTTTTGTTTCTGCTCGTCCTAAATATTCTGAATTTCAATGTGGAGTAGGTTTTTCTAAAGAAGCAAAAAGAAGAGGATTAAAACCATCTACTAGTTTTGCTTCATTAAAACTTATTTCACCAACTGAATACATTGCGGAAAAACTCAATATAAGCGCAAATGATAAAGTATGGGAAGTTCGTAGAGTACGCTGTTTTGATAATGTTCCAGTAGTATATATTTGCGAGTATTTTATTTACAAGCAATGTCCAGATCTAAATGAAAAAATAATATATAATTCTATTTATGATCATTTAGAAAAAAAAGGAATAAAATTTGCTTTTATGGATCAAAAACTAGAAGCAGTAGCTTGTCCTAAATCCATTGCTAACTTGTTAACTATTGAAGATAATTCTCCAGTAATCCTCATGACATTAACAGCCCATATGCAAAATGGGTTTCCTTATAATTTTGGTTTTGAATACTATAATACAAACATTTATAAATTAGTCCAATGTGTTTACTCGCAAGATGATAATTAATATTTTTTGCAAATTTATAAGTATTTTCATATATTTCAAAGTAATTCAACTTATAATAAACAATCATATTTCATGTAAAAAAAGGATTTCCAAAATCTTTAGGGGTCAAGACTTTAGTGGTCAACTTTAAGGAATCCATCTAACCATAAAAAAAGAGGAATCAAGGCTAATTTTTTTGCCGATTCCTCCTTTTCTTTCTATTATTAAAGTTGCCAAACCTAATACTAGAAAGAAGGTATTAACCATAGATAATTATATAGCACAATTGCTTGATGTCATAGATGAAGATTCCTCTGTTATCGATATAAAGATCGATAATAATGTCAAATCTGTTACTATTACCAAGAACCTAAAACATGATCTTGTATGTCCTGTATGTAGTTCAAGACTTTATTCCAAAGGAAGATTCACCAAACATCCAAAAAACCAGATTTTGCTGGATGGCTACACGCTGAAATTGACAGTCATGGGAAGACGCTGGATATGCTCAAACAAAGAATGTAACTATTCTTGCTATGACAGCTTAAATTTCGTCGAACCTCGCAAACAGATAACCAAGATCATAACAATTCGTATCATCATGGAACTAAAGGATATCAACCTATCATGTACCCAAGTAGCACAAAGATTACATGTATCAGATTCTTACGTCCATCAAATATTCATGAAATATGTTCGCCTAAAAAGAAAACCATTAACCGAATATATATGCATCGATGAAGATTATCTTAACATATCTAATGACTGCAAGTACACGCTGGTCATCACTGATTCTTTTCATGTGCTCCAATGGTTACTTAGGCTCATACGCAATTATATCAACGCTGTAAATAAGCGTTATCAGGAACGTGACAGAAAAACCTTGGCAACTAAAAACTATCAAACGAATCAGGATAATAAGACCATACAGGATTCACCTGAGGTATATATACTAAAAAACGCACAATGGGTCCTTCTTATGAACCCAGTCAACCGGTCATATCATGAACCTCGTTATAACCATAAACTTGGAAAGTTCATGGATACTTATGAATGGGAAAACGAATTTCTAAAACTAGATGACAACTTCATGGCGATACGTAATCTAAAGGATCTTTATGAATCGTTCAACAATGAATTCGCTAATGATTTAGATGGTGCCCAAAAGAAGCTAGATGAACTAATTGAAATATATTGTAGTTCTGATATTTCCATATTTAGAGGCTTTGCCAAACTTCTTACGAAATACCATCAATCCATCGTAAATTCATTCATATGTGTTAAGACTCAAAAGAATGGATCTAAAAACGAGATGCTCAGAAGACTATCCAACGGTCCGATGGAATCATTTAACAATATTCCAACTGCATTGCGTAGACAATCACATGGAATAAGCAATTTTGAATTTGCTAGGAATAGGATATTATGGGCTATTCGTGATGATGCACCTATAAATGTTGTACCATTATCTAATAGTAAAATTCATAAGGTTGGTAAAAAACGAGGACCATACAAGAAGAACAATGATTGATAGATAATTAATAAGTTTGGTATTATCTTTCAACATTAAAAAAGCTTCCGATAGTAGTTGTATTTCAACTACATCAGAAGCTTTTTTCTATTTTGTTTGCCCCCTGAAGTCAACCCCTGTTGTTTTCGGAGAATTTGTTGTCCCCCGTTTTTGACCCCTAAGAGTTCGGTTACCCCTTTTTAAATGGGTTAAGCTTGCAAATTTTTACAATTACTATCCCTTAATTTAATACTATATTACCATATATACCTTATTATTGCGAGCGCTTGCAATTGTCAAAATAATTAATATGCATTTATTAGTTAGCTTATATTTCAAACCATTTAATCTCACAAGCATCTAATGTAACATCAAAGTTTGTTCCATCTGCTTTATAAACAGTTGTTGTTTGCTTTTCATAAGTATTATTAACTACACAATAACTATTCGTTGAAGGATACACATTAACATCGACATTATAATTAGTGCTAAACCATGTATACATCGCATCTTCTTTATGGGCAGCATAGAAGATTGCGCGATACAATAAACGAGTATTTTCAAAACTAAATGGTAAACCATTGATATAAATTCCTCTACCTTTACCATATTCATTAGCCGCTAAATTTACATGAAGATCTTTAGTTTTAATGATTTGAGTTTCAGGAAGAGCATATACATCATTTACACATTCGCCCCAATCCTCTGTTGTTAGATCTTCCGTAATGAAATGTTTCTCACATTCATCCCAGTTATATTTATCCGTATGCATGCTGAATCCTAATTCTTTATCAACACCTAAGACATCATACAATGTAAAGTATTTACCATTTCGATGAATAGCGCTAGGTTCTCCAACACCAATAAAACCACCGCCATTATCTACGTATGCGCGAAGAAAACTGATGACTTTTTCATCCCATTCTTCACCACCGCTAAAGCTTGTGTATGCTGAACCAACATTGATCACAACATCTAATTCATTTAAGATCGTTGGATCTTTTCTGACATCTTCAAAACTTATGAAACGAACATCAAATGGGTATCCGCTCAAAGCTTCCATAACACCAGTATATGAATATATTTGTTTGTACCAAATTGCATGATGAACAAGATGAGTACCCCAACGACGAAGTTCACCCCATGAATTCAACACCCCAACTTTTAATAGATTTAATGGTTCTTGTTGATTCACATGTTCATACAACTCTCTAAATTCATCACAAACAGTTTCGATATATTCCATAAAATCAGGGAATTGTAATGCTAATTTTAAATAACCACCATAACCAATACGATCAACTGGACTTCTTAAGATTGCTCTTCTAGCTGTTACCCAATTGACCTTGGCTTCTTTTGTTGGATCTCCACCTTCATGGAAGGTATCTGGGAAGAAATAAGGTAAGAAACGACCTTCTGTATATTTAACTCCTTTGATGTCTGAGATCAAACGTAATGTTGTTCCAGAGCCTACACTACCAACGACGGCATCAAGACCAATAGATGCAAAATACTTACCAAAAGGTTCAGTTCCAATCCAATGGTCTCCCAAAAACATCATTGCTTCTTTACCATATTCATGGCAAATATCAACAAACTCTTTAGCTAATTTTGCAACTTCACGTTGTTGGAAATCCATGAAATCACGATATTCTTTAGTTGGGACACAGAATGTTGAGTTATTATACCCTTTATTAATGATGTATTCTGGTCTAAATTTATATCCTACTTCTTGCTCAAATTGTTCTAGGATATATGGTGAAACACTAGCACTATAACCAAACCAGTCTACAAATTTTTCACGTGCTAACTCATCAAACTGTAAGGTAAATTGATGAAAGAAAGTTGTAAAGCGTACAACATCCACATCTTTTCTTTCTTCACAAAATTTTCTAAATTTATTTAAACAATAAGCTTTAGTTTTTGGCTGACGTACATCAAAAGTCATTTGATGTTCTTGGCCTTGCCAATCATTAGTCAAAGAATTGTACATATGTACAGGATCCCATATGACAA
>JALEMK010000184.1 GCA_022768265.1 Erysipelotrichaceae bacterium | reverse complement strand
GATCATCACCTTCTCAAAAACAAATTGATAAACAACGCCACGATGAAAGAATTATAACTAGAATAAAGGAGATATCAAATTCTAATCATTCTCTTTTTGGAACCATGACCATGTACTACACACTGAGAAATGAAGGATATGGTTGTGGACATAATAGGGTTTATCGATTGATGTGTATCAATGATATCAAATCTACTTACAGGCGCAAACCAAAATATAACTATGTCAAAACAAACGCAGAGCATACAGCAGAAAATATTCTAAATAGAGATTTCAACACAACAGGACCAAATCAAAAATGGTGTACAGATGTTACAGAAATCAAGGTGCCTGCAACTGGAGAAAAATTATTCATATCACCAATGATAGATCTATATGATAGGTATCCAGTAGCTTTAGAAATATCTGATAAAAATGACGCATATTTAGCTGATCTAACATTAGTTAATGCACATAGCGCATATCCAAAAGCGATGCCACTTGTTCATTCAGATAGAGGATTTGCCTATACAAGGCAGGTATATAAAGCAAAATTAGCTGAATATTCCATGTCACAATCGATGTCGCGTGTTTCCAAATGCATCGATAATGGAGTATGCGAAGGATTTCAAGGACAATTCAAAGATATGTTATTCGTCTTATATCCAAACATATCATCGAAAAATGAAATGATCAAAGCTATTAAAGGAACGCTTGACTATTATATCAACCATTATCCACAAAAAAGATTGAAGGGAAAAAGTTGCGGACAAGTAAGAAAAGAGTCTTTAAAACAAAATGAATTTTCTCAATATCCAATTGTTCCAGCAAAAAAGTATGTAAGATATTGGAATGAAATTGAAGCTAAGAAAATAAGACAAAACAAATTATAGTAGAAGAAATAAAAAATCAACCCGAAACCAAATTGGAACAGGTTGATATTCGATGAGATTTTTAAATATTTCCTTTATCTACTTGACTAGGGATGTATCATGCCAGTGGATAGCTATTTTTGAAATTTCTTTTTTAATTTTTCAATATCTTTTTTGCTAATCCATTCTTCAGAATATCCACAATCGCAACAAACATATCTATCTACTAAAGCCGAGGAGAATAGAGATACGTTAATATTATTACCGCTACCATAAGCGCCAACATTTCCTTTAACAAAAAGGATATTAGTACTGCCACATTTAGGACATTTGTTACTATTTTTCATGTTTTTATCCTCCGTTTTGAATAATATATCATAGAAATATTAAATATGTAAAATACTTATGTATAATGTTATTATGAAATTGAAGCTAAGAAAATACATCAAAAACAAATGATAGTAGAAGAAATAAAAAATCAACCCGAAACCAGATTGGAACGGGTTGATATTCGATGAGATTTTTAAATATTTCCTTTGTCTACTTGACTAGGGATGTATCATAAAACCAACTTTTTTATCTTATTTCGATACCGATCGTCTTTTGGATTTGATCTAGTTTTTTATGAGCAATCTTTTCAGCTTTAGCTTTACCTTGGGCTAAGACTTCTTCGATGACATTATCATTGATGATCTGTTGATACCTTGCTTGAATGTTTGCTAATTCATCGCAAACGATATCCGCAACATAGCGTTTGAAATCTCCATAGCCTTTACCTTCAAACATCTTAGTAATTTCTTCATAAGTTTGTCCATTCAAGGCACTGACGATGGTCATCAAATTAGCGATACCTGGTTGATTTTCTGGATCATATTGCACTTTTGCGATGTCATCGGTCTTAGCTGACATGATCTTCTTACGAGCAACTTTTAGATCATCTAATAAATAAATACAGCCTTTATTGCTTTGTTCCGATTTGCTCATTTTCTTGGTTGGGTCGCTTAAAGACATGATCTTAGCACCAACCTTGGCAACAACCGGTTCAGGAATATTGAAAGAGTGACCATAGCGATTATTAAAGCGCATAGCGGTATCACGACATAATTCAACGTGTTGTTTTTGATCTTCGCCAACTGGCACATAATCCGCATCATACATTAGGATATCAGCACTCATCAAAGCTGGATAGGTATAGATCCCACCAGTTAGACCTTGCTCACCTTTAGCTTGTTTATCCTTAAATTGGGTCATTCGATTTAATTCACCAAGATAGGTGTTACAGCACATGATAAAACCTAATTGCGCATGTTCCATGACATCGCTTTGCAAAAAGATACAAGAGCGTTGAGGATCAAGACCACATGCAAGATATAAAGCCACACAGTCTTTTAGATTCTTGCGTAGTTCTTCTGGGTCATTATAAACAGTGATACAGTGTAGGTTCGCAATGAAGACAAACATTTCATATTCATCTTGATATTTAACAAAATTTCTTAATGCGCCGATATAATTTCCTAGGGTCAATTGCCCCGTTGGCTTGATTCCACTTAACATTCTTTTCATGATCGTTCCTCCTAAAATAAAAAAAGTACCTTGCTTATGGGACGACAATGTCGCGGTACCACCCACATTATCCTTTGATCAAGGATCACTTATTGATAACGGCCAAGCATACCGAAGATAACTGTTGCTATCTTGAGTGTTACAAAAACCCAATTTCGCATCAAGATAAATGCTGATTTTCATCGACCATCAGCTTTCTGTTTGCTATTTATCAAGATCTACTAATTTTTTGATGATAACTCTTATAATCATTTAAACATACTTTATTTCATAATGCAAGATTAAACTATTAATGCTATAATTACTGTAAACGGAGGTTTCATATGATTGTTATTTATACATCTCCAGGATGTGCAAGTTGTCGCAAAGTAAAAAAATGGTTAAAAGAACATGATTTAAAATTTATCGAAAAAAATATTTTTACGACCTTATTAAATGAAGTAGAAATTACGCATTTATTAAATCGTAGTGAAAATGGTACGGATGACATCATATCCAAACGTTCTAAGATCATCCAAGAAAGTAAGATCGATCTTGACTCTATGTCTACGATGCAGTTAGTAGAATTTATCAAACATAATCCTAGTGTTTTAAAAAGACCGATCATCTTGAATGAAAAGATCTTTCAAGTTGGCTTTGATGAAGAAGAAATAGATGCTTTTATTCCTGGCGAATTACGTAAGATTGCAAAAAATGCCTGTAATGAACAATGTCCAAATTGGGATGGTTGTCAAAAATTAAGAAACTAAACGCAAGTTTAGTTTTTTATAACGATAGAAAGAGGTAAGATATGAAAGTATTAGTTGGTTTATCTGGTGGGGTAGATTCTGCTATCGCCGCATATTTATTAAAGGAGCAAGGACATGATGTTACTTGTTGTTTCATGCGTAACTGGGATTCCATGGCTAACAATGATTTTTTAGGTAATCCGACGATCGAAGATGATGTATGTCCCCAAGAAAAAGATTATATGGATGCTAAAAGCGTCGCTGATAGCTTAGGTTTAGAACTTTTACGGATCGATTTTGTCAAAGAATATTGGGATCATGTCTTTGCTAGTTTTTTGAATGAATATAAGAAGGGCAGAACGCCAAACCCTGATATCTTATGTAATAAATATATCAAGTTTGACAGTTTCTTAAAATTTGCAAAAGAAAAAGGATTTGATGCAATTGCAACGGGTCATTACGCTAAGAAAACATGGCTAAATGATAAACCAGTAATGCAAAAAGCTCACGATCTTAATAAAGATCAAACTTACTTCTTGTGCCAAATATCAAAAGAAGCATTATCATATACGTTATTTCCATTAGGTGACATTGATAAACCACAGGTTAGAGAATATGCTCAAAAACTTGAACTAAGCATTGCTAAGAAGAAAGATAGTACTGGTATTTGCTTTATCGGTGAAAGAAATTTTAGAGCATTTTTACAAAATTATTTACCAAGTAAACCTGGTAACATCATTGATATTGATACTAAAAAAGTTTTAAAACAACATCAAGGTGTTTTATTTTATACGATCGGACAACGTAAAGGTTTAGACATTGGTGGTGCTGGAGGACCTTGGTTTGTTGTAGGTAAGGATGTAGTAAAAAACGAACTATATGTAGCAAGTGGCGATGATAACGCATGGCTTTTAAGTACTAGTTGCATTGTTAGTGATGTTAACTGGTTGTATGATGTTGATGATCAAATTGAATGTATGGCTAAATTTAGATACCGTCAAATGGATAATCCCGTTACTTTAGAAAAAATAGATGATACTCATGTAAAATTAACATATCTTCAAGGTGTCAAAGCTGTAACTTGTGGTCAAGAAGCAGTATTTTATTTAAATGATATTTGCTTAGGCGGAGGTATTATCGATCAAGTTTATTATCAAGGCATAACAATGGAAGAAAGGCTTGAAGCAAAGTTAAAAGGGTAGTTTATGGAAAGTTTGAAATTATCTAATAAAAAAGCAATATGGTTGATCATTAGTTATGTTTTTGGCTATAGCTTGATCTTGCCGTTATTTGGCTTAGTTATTTCCCTTTATAATCAATTTGATCTGATCATCGTTTCGTGGGTCTTAGATTTTATTTATCTTTTGATCGTCTATTATGCATGTCGCCATATTATCAAAGAAGGATTAGCACGCTTTAAAGCTAATTTTTTAAGTAATGTCATCGTCTTAGTAAAACAAGTTTTTTTGATCATGGTTGTTAATGTTCTATGCTCATTAATTTTATATCTATTATTTTCAGTGGAAGGATCACAAAATCAATCGCAGATCAATGAGTTAATGTTGCTTAATTATCCATACACTTTTTTCGCAACCGTGATCTTTGCTCCTCTTGTTGAAGAAACTGTATTTCGTTTATGTATCTTTAGAGGACTTTATAAAAACAGATTCTGGGGGCCTGCCATCATCAGCAGCTTGCTTTTTGGTTTTATCCATGTTTTTTCATCATTTATTTTAGGTAATTATTTAGATTTAGCTAATATCATAACATATAGTATGATGGGATTGGTCATTTGTCGCTATTATTATCAAAGTGATAATATCGTTTGTGCGATGTTATTGCACATGATGAATAATCTGATAGGGACTTTGCTGTTTTTGGTTTAGGTTATGGAAGATATTTACGGTAAAATTGCTCATGTTATTTACGCTAATGAAGCTAATGGCTATGCGGTCATTAGCTTTAAATTAGAAAAATTAAACGAAAAAAATATCATATGTACGGGCATGCTTTGTAATATCCAGAAAGATTTTCGTTATCATCTGCAAGGCGAATTCATCGAACATCCTCGCTACGGTTTGCAATTCAGTGTTTCTAGCTATGAAAAATGTTTACCAAATGATGAAGAAGCGATCATTCGTTTCTTATCTGGACCCCAGTTTGTAGGTGTAGGAAAAAAAAGTGCGCAGGTGATCGTCGAAACCTTAGGTAAAGAGGCCTTAAATGATATCCGTAATGATCATGATATCTTAGATAAAGTACCTAATATGAACCCTAAGAAAAAGCAAGCGATCATTGATGGTTTAGCAAGCATGGATGATGTCTTAGAAAAAACGATACAGTTTTTTACGGTTTATGGTATTGGTCCACGCAATATCATGCGCTTAAATATGGCCTATGGTAAAGAAGCAATCGCTAAGGTTAGCGAGAATCCTTATCGGGTCATTTATGAACTGGATGGCTTTGGCTTTAAAACGGCTGATAAACTGGCGATGCATCTAGGCTTTAGTGATGATGATCCCTTACGCAAAGAAGCATATCTAGTTAACGAGGTCATGAATTATTGCATGAAAACTGGCGATACCTTCATTGAAGAAGATATTTTGGCAGACATCTATCAAGCGCGCTTAGGGGCGTTAGATTTTGCTGATATCTTAAAAACAGCTATCTTTAATACTCATCTTGTCAAAGAAGATAGTCGGATCTATCATCCTTCACAGTATCAAGCAGAATTACAAATTGCTGCTTATTTAAATCATTTTCCTCTTGATAGCTTAGATCCATATGATAAGCAGCAAATGGCAGAAGAATTAAGCAAATTACAACAGGAAATTACCTATAATGACTTACAATTAAAAGCTATCGATACTTTTTTTGAGCATGATCTAATGATCTTAACAGGCGGACCAGGTACAGGTAAAACTACGGTCGTCAAGGCCTTGACTTATCTTTTTAAGAAACTCTATCCAGCAAACTCTATCGTTTGTATTGCGCCTACAGGAAGAGCCAGCAAAAGGATCGCCCAATTGTGTAATGTTTCTTCCTCGACCATTCATTCTTTATTACAATGGAATTTAGAAACCAATAGCTTTGGCAAAAATATGGAAAATCCCTTAGATGTCGATGTTTTGATCATTGATGAGTTCTCCATGGTCGATAATTACTTGTTCGCCAATTTATGTAATGCTGGTGTCAATGTCAAAAAAATCTGCATCATTGGTGATGTCGATCAATTGCCTTCGGTTAGTCCGGGAAGCTTGTTGCATGATCTGATCAAATCAGATCTATGTCCGGTAGTGTGTTTAAAACATATCTATCGTCAACAAGAGGGCAGTGATATCGTCAATTTAGCATTTGATATTAGTAATAATGAGGTTGATCTTAGCAAATATCACAATGATCTTCGCTTTTTTGCCTGTGATCGTTATCAATTAAAGGATGTTTTGTTGCAGATCGTGCATAATGCTTTTGAAAAAGGTTATGATGTAAATGATGTTCAAGTTTTATCTGCAATGTATCGAGGACTTAGTGGGGTCGATAATTTAAATGCTACTTTACAAAAACAGTTTAATCCTAGCGATCATGGTAAGCGTGAGATCAAACATAATGGCATGACCTTTCGTGAAAATGATAAGATCTTACAGTTAAAAAATCAGCCCGATGATGATGTTTATAATGGGGATATTGGCATCATTGAAGAGATCGTCATGCCAGATGAACTGGATGATAAAGCACATATCATTGCGCGCTTTGATGATATCTATGTCGATTATACCAGTGATAGTTTTGATAATATCACTTTGGCTTATTGCATTACGATCCATAAATCCCAAGGGAGCGAGTATCCAATCGTCATCTTACCTTTATTTAAGGAACAAGCAATCATGATGCAAAGACGTTTGATCTATACCGCCATTACCCGTGCTAAAAAAAGCTTGATCTTGTTAGGGGATCAAGAGGTGTTTTTTCAAGCTATCGCGATCAAAGATAAACATCAAAGACAAAGCACCTTGGATTTGCGTTTAGACTTTTAAAGTTAGCTTGATAATTTATAAATATATGGTATCATAGATAAGTAAAATCATATTGAAGATAAGTACAGTTGTTTGGGGCTTTTAGAAAGAAGATGGCAGATGAAAATCTTTAGCACAGGCAATTAGGAAGCTACTTCATAGAGCGCTTAATCAGCGACGTTACCTAACGTTATCAGGAAATTAAGTTGCATATCGCTAAGATATGAAGTAGGATGGTACCGCGGATCTTTCGTTCCTAATATTTTTATTAGGAACTTTTTTATATTTAGGAGGAAATTATGAAAAATTTAACAGGTAATCAAGTTCGTCAGATGTTCTTAGATTATTTTGCTAGCAAAGGACATATGATCGAACCAGGGGCTAGTTTGGTGCCTCATGATGATCCAACCTTATTGTGGATCAATGCTGGGGTCGCAGCCTTAAAAAAATACTTTGATGGGCGTGAAAAGCCAGCATGTAATCGTATCACCAATGCACAAAAATCAATTCGTACCAATGATATTGAAAATGTCGGAAAAACTGCAAGACATCATACTTTCTTTGAAATGTTAGGAAACTTCTCAATTGGTGATTATTTTAAAGAAGATGCTTTAAAGTTTGCTTGGGAATTTTTAACCAGTCCTGAGTGGATCGGTTTTGATCCAAAGCGTATCTATGTAACAGTTTATCCTGATGATGAACAAGCATACGATATTTGGGTCAATAAGATCGGAATCGATCCTACACATATCTTAAAAACCTATGATAACTTCTGGCAGATCGGCGAAGGGCCATCAGGACCAGATAGTGAGATCTTCTATGACCGTGGTGAAAAATATGATCCTGAAGGCTTAGGCGAAAGATTGTTCTTTGAAGAAATGGAAAATGATCGTTATATCGAAGTATGGAACGTCGTATTCTCACAATATGACGCTAAAGAAGGGGTGGATCGTAAAGATTTCAAAGAATTGCCACAAAAAAATATTGATACCGGTATGGGATTAGAACGTTTGGTAGCATTGATCCAAGATGGCGAAACAAACTTTGATACCGATTTATTCTTACCAGTGATCCACGCTTGTGAAAAGATGGCAAAATATCCTTATGAAGGTGAATATAAAATGGCTTATCGTGTCATTGCCGATCATATTCGTACCGTAACCTTTGCCATTGCCGATGGCGCTAACTTCTCTAATGAAGGACGTGGCTATGTTTTAAGAAGGGTATTGCGTCGTGCTGTACGCTATGGCATCAAATTGGGGATCAATGGCGCCTTCATGTATAAATTAGTTAAGATCGTCGCTGATAATATGGAAGCCTTCTATCCATATCTACAAGCTAAAGTCAGCTTGATCGAAAGATTAGTTAAAACAGAAGAAGAAACCTTCCATGCTACCTTAGCTAATGGGGAAAAATTATTGAAAGAAGTAATGGATCAAAACGCTGAAAGCAAATTGATCGATGGAGCAAGCGTATTTAAACTATATGATACATATGGTTTCCCAAAAGAGCTAACGATGGAAATTGCACAAGATGCAGGTTATACGGTCGATATGGAAGGCTTCCAACAACAAATGGCCATCCAAAAAGAACGTGCTCGTAATGCGCGTGATGATGCACAATCAATGGCTAGTCAATCGAAGGATCTAATGGATTTTGTTGAAGATAGTGCATTTATCGGTTATGAACATCTAAGCTGTGAAGCAACCATCATCGCTGCCTTTAAAAATGGAGTTAAAGTTGATAGCTTGGATGATAGTGGCGACATCATTTTAGATCAAACTTGTTTCTATGCAGAAAGCGGAGGTCAAGTAGCAGATACCGGAACTTTAAGTAGCACTAATTTTACAGCTGATGTTACTGATGTCAAAAAAGCGCCGCACAAACAACATCTACATCACTTAGAAAATATCCAAGGTACCTTAAAAGTTGGTGATAAGGTATGTGGTAAGATCGATCAAGGCAAACGTGTTAAGATCAAAGCTAATCACTCTTCATTACACTTATTGCAAAGTGCTTTGATCAAAGTTTTAGGAGATCATATTGCCCAAGCCGGTTCATATGTATGTGATGAATATGCACGTTTTGACTTTACCCATTTTGAAAAAGTTAGCGAAGAACAAATCGTTGCTATCGAAGATATGGTCAATGAATTCATCATGAGCGAAATTCCGGTCACTTGTGAAGTGTTGACGATGGAAGAAGCTTCAAAACGTTCAGCTATCGCATTATTTGATGAAAAATACGGTGATATGGTTCGTGTTGTTACCATGGGCAATGCTTCATGTGAATTCTGTGGTGGAACCCATGTTAGTAATACTAGTGAGCTAGGGGTCTTCAAGATCGTATCAGAAGAAAGCATTGGTAGTGGTACTAGAAGAATTACTGTCAAGACAAAAATGGCAGCGTACCATGAATTGAAACATAGTGAACAAAGGATCGCCAATATCGCTACGATCATGAAACAAAAAAATAATAATGTGATCGAAGAAAAGATCGAACAATTGTTAGCGGAAAATGCCCAATTGAAAAAAGAAGCAGCTAAACAGCAAGAAAAGATGATGATGTTACAAGCTGATGAAGTGGTTGCTAAAGCTCCTGAAATCAATGGCCTAAAAACGATCATCTTGAAATTAGAAAATAGTGATAATGTTAAACTATATGCTGAAGCTTTAAGAAATAAAGCAAGCAATAGCTTTGTCTTTATCGCTAATGTCAATAACGATAAGATCGTGTATGTTTGTGCATTAAGCAAAGAAGCCATCGCTAAAGGCTTTAAAGCTGGCGATATCGTAAAAGAAGCAGCTATCATGAGCAATGGTAATGGTGGAGGCAAACCAGATATGGCGCAAGCTGGTGGTAAAGATATTACGAAAGTTGATGAAGTCTTAGCCATGATCAATGCCAAGGTCAATGGATAAAAAGACTTTACGAACCAAATACCTAGCGTTTAGACATGAGCTGCTAGCCAAAAATAGCAAAAACAAAGATATAGCTGATCACGCTATATCTTTGTTGCATGATGCTAGATATATCGGTATCTATGCTAGTTTCAATGATGAGGTAGATACTAGTTTGATCTTTCAAACATTTAAGGATAAATGCTGTTTTCCCAAGGTAGAAGATACGACCATGAGCTTTTATAAAATAGATGATCTAGCACAATTACAAGTTGGTAGATATGGTATCTTAGAACCTGTTTTGCCTAGGGAAGCAATAGCAAGTTCCTTGTTGGATGTCATCATCATTCCTTGTATCGCCATAAATAAAAAGGGTTATCGCTTAGGTTATGGCAAAGGGTATTATGATCGCTATCTACAAGGTTATTCAGGTATTAAAATAGCCTTGGTATATCATGAGCTTGTAATTGATGAAGACTTTCAAGAAGCTCATGATATCTCGGTTGATATCTATGTTGATGAAACCGGAATAACTAAGCTAAAAAAATAACAAATTGCAAAGCTCATGCTTGCAAGTTATAAACTTTAAAAGTATAATTAAAACAATAAAGGAAGTGATAAATATGGCTAATAAAGATTTAACAGAAACGATGAGTTTTAATTCTGATCGCATCCGTCGCGAAAACATCAAACAAGTATTGAAGTTGACACAAGAAGCTTTAGAAGAACGCGGCTATAATGCCATCAATCAAATGGCTGGCTACCTTATCAGCAATGACCCAGCATATATTTCAAGTCATAAAAATGCTCGTAGCATCATTCAATCAGTAGAAAGACATGAATTGATCGAAGAGCTAGTTCGCTTCTACTTAGAAGGACATCAATAGTTAATGAGAGTATTAGGTTTAGATCTAGGAAGCGTGACTTGTGGGGTTGCGATATCTGATCCTTTAGGGATGATCGCACGCAGCGTTGAAACCATTCGTTTCGCTGATGAACAAAATGATGAAGCAATTCCTCGAATCAAGGCTATATGCCAAGAACAAGGAGTTGAAAAAATTGTCCTTGGATTACCCAAACATATGAATGGTGATATTGGGATCAGAGCTAACATTGCGTTAGCATTCAAGGAAAAATTAGAATCTGCCATTGGTTTAGAAGTTATCATGATCGATGAGAGAATGACGACCATGGCGGCTAATAGAATTTTATTGGCAGGAGATGTATCAAGAAAAAAAAGAAAAAAAGTTATTGATCAAATGGCTGCCGTACAAATTTTACAAAGTTATTTAGATCGTAACTAAGGGCGTTTATTATAAATGCCCTTTAATTTAGGAGGTAAAAGATGCAAGACAATCGAATGTTAGTTACTTTAGAAGATGGCACAGTCCAAGAAATGGAAATATTATTTACTTTTGATGATGATGCTACTAATCAAAGCTATGTTTTATTTACGACCTTAGATGAAGATAGCGATGAAGTATTTGCCGCAAAATACAGTGAAGAAGGAGATCTAGACATGGATCTGACGGCTGAAGAAATGGCCATGTGTGAAGAGGTTCTAGGAGCTTTTAGCGATGAGCAAGAAGACTAAAAAACGTAAATTAAAGATCAAGAACATCTTGATCATTATCCTAGTTGTCTTTTTGTTATCTGCTTTTGGTACTTATGTGTACTATCACAACAGCTTAAAAGCCATGAATAAGCAGCATGCAGATATAACCTTTACCATTGAAGAGGGCCAAAGCTTTAAAAAAGTTTTAGCTAATTTAGAAGCTGAAGGCTTGATCAAGGATAAGAATACCGCTTTGATCTATGCTAAGTTTCATGATCTAACCAATATCAAGATGGGAACTTATGTTTTAAATGATCAAGCAGATGTTCATAAGATCCTTACCACGCTTAATTCAACCACCACCGCTTTAAGCAATGGAGTACGCTTGACTTTTGTTGAAGGTGATTGGGCCAAACATATCGCCTTAAAAATTAGTGAGGGCACTAATGTATCTCAAGATGAGCTATTAGCCTTATGGAATGATGAAAATTATATTCGCAGCTTGATGGATAGCTATCCTTTTTTAACGGAAGATATCTTTAATCAAGATGCACGGATCTTATTAGAAGGTTATCTATGTCCTAATACTTATGAGTTTGATAAAGAGACAAACGCAGATGCGATCACAAGGAAGATCTTAGATCAAACTTTGGTGGTTTATGAAAAATTCAAAGATCAAATGGCAACTAGCTCCCTTAGCATTCATGAAATTTATACTTTAGCAAGCGTGGTCCAATATGAAGCAAGCAAAGTGGAAGATATGAAGATGATCGCTCAGGTCTTTTATAATCGTTTGGCACAAAATATGCCTTTACAATCAAGTGTTACGGTATGTTATGCCTTAGATATCGAAAAGGATGATGATTGGTTCAAATGTGAAGCTAATCCTAACTATGATTCTCCTTATAACACTTATATGTATCAAGGTTTACCACCAGGACCGATCTTAAATCCGGGCGAAGAAGCAATCGCTGCGGTATTAAATCCACAACCAAATGACTATATCTATTTCATGGCAGATGTTTATGGCGATGGCACGGTGTATTACGCTAAGACCTATGAAGAACATCAAGCTAATGTCGCAAAATACCTAAAATAAAAAGATAAAATATAAGGAGGAGCTTATCATGAAGCCTATCATAATCGGGATCGCTGGCGGAAGTGCCTCAGGCAAAACCTCGATTGCAAGAATCTTGTGCGAAGCTTTTGATGAACAAAAAAGTGTCGTGATCATTCGTCAAGATGATTATTATAAAGATCAAAGTCATTTGACCATGGAAGAAAGGGTCTTAACCAATTATGATCATCCATTGGCTTTTGATAATGATCTATTGATCCAAGATCTTAACGATCTATTGCAACGGAAGACCATTCAAAAACCGATCTATGATTTTGTTAATCATACACGAAGCTCTCAAACCGAAATTATCGAAGCTTGTGATGTCATCATCTTAGAAGGCTTATTTGTCTTAGAAAATGAAATGTTACGAAATATCATGGATATCAAGGTATTTGTCGATACTGATGCTGATATCCGCTTTATTCGTCGCTTAAAACGTGATGTTGAAAAGCGTGGACGTACGATTCAATCGGTCATCGATCAATATACTAAAACGGTAAAACCAATGCATGAGATGTTTGTGGAACCAAGTAAGCGCTATGCCCATATCATCGTACCAGAGGGAAGCCATAATGTGGTTGCTATCGATCTTTTGATAACGAAAATTTCTAGTATTCTTAATCACTCTGTGATATAATCGATTAGTAAATTAAGGAGTAAGTTAATAATGGCAATGGAAGATAAGATTTACGTCACTGCGGAAGGTCTTAAAGATTTACAAGATGAATATCAAAATCTGGTTCACGTCGTACGTGATGAAGTAAAAGAAGAATTAAAAGCAGCGCGTGCACAAGGTGACTTGTCCGAAAACGCTGATTATGATGCAGCTAGAGATCGTCAAGCGAAAGTAGAAGCTCGTATTGCGGATCTAGAAGTAATGTTACAAAATTACGAATTGATCGATACTAAAAAAGGCGGAAGCCGTACAGTTAGAATCGGATCAACGGTTGTTTTAGAATTTTTGGATATCAATGTTGAACAAGAATATACCATCGTTGGTACAACCGAAGCTGATCCATTAAATGGTAAATTATCAAATGAAACACCATTGGCAGAAGCTATCTTGGATAAAAGAGTTGGATCAACTGTTACTGTTAATGTTGATAAACCATACGAAGTTAAAATTAAGAGCGTTAAATAAGCGCTCTTTTTCATTGGTATTAAGCTATTTATGGTAAAATAACATAAAATAGAGCAAGGGGGGGACATTATGATCAAATATTTAGGAATTATCGGTTTCTTGTTATTGTTTATCTACGATTACAATCAGATAAGCTGGCATCATAAATATATCAAAAGCGGTTTTTTTCTGGGCTTTTTCTTGATCGTTGCTGGTACGATCGCTAATATGGACCTAGAAATATCTAATATCTGGGGGATCGTTATTGCGTTGGTTGGTTTGCTTACAACTATCTATGTGCTTTTTTTTGCTTTAAATTTCGATGATACCTACATTAATGAAGAGTTTAAGGTCTATGATAAAGGAGTCTATGCTCTATGTCGTCATCCAGGTTTTTGGACGTTATTATTGATGTATGTGGGTTTATGGATAGCATATCAAGATGCAACATGGCTTTGGATCTTGGTTGTTTATAATAGCTGTAATTTGCTTTATATCATTTATCAAGATGTCTTTATCTTCATAAAGGTCTTTAGCGATTATGGTAATTATAAAACTTATGTTCCTTTTTTGATTCCTACTTTTGAAAGCATCAAAAATTGTGTGGCATTTTTTAGACATAAATAATTGTTTTATCCGTTTTAAAAAGGGTTAATCTAGCTTTAAACATATATATTAGGGGTGATGATATGTTTAAAGCTTTTTTTGTGATCTTAATACTTATTATTAGCATGTATGTAGATCATCGGATCATTGATCTTAGATCTTTTGAACTAGCTAATATCAAAGTTGAGGTTAAGGGTAATGGAGCCACCAATGGTATCTATACCTTGCCTAAATACAGTATGCTGGAAGATCTATTACCAATGATCGCGCTTAAGGATAATGCCGATCTTTCTAGTTATAACCGTCAACAACCTTTAAAAGAT
>JALEMK010000166.1 GCA_022768265.1 Erysipelotrichaceae bacterium | reverse complement strand
TTTTTTATCATCGCTATGCTCTTTTTTAGCTTTTGTAACGATCTTACCATATCTTTGGATCGATTCTAGAACTTTCCAACGTAATTTTGCATTATCACTAACTTTTTCAGCAATGATATCTTGAGCACCTTTGATGGCCATACTAACATCTTTAACTTCCTCATTAAGATATTTATTAGCTTCTTTTTCAATATCGAAATGGCTTGGACATGCATAAATTGTGTTGGCCAAAGGCTCTAAGCCTAAGGCAATAGCGGCGGTTGCCCTAGTCTTTTTCTTTTGTTGATATGGGCGATAGATATCTTCAACTTGAGATAATTTAGTACATTTTGCAATTTCTTCTTTGATTTGTACGGTAAGCTTACCTTGTTGCTCGATCAAACGTAAGACATCTTCTTTTCGCTCTTGCAGATTTTGCTGATAGCTGTATTCTTTTTGAATAAATAAGATCTGTTCCTCATCTAAACCTTGCGTTACTTCTTTACGATAACGAGCAATGAAAGGAACCGTATTACCTTCTGCTAATAATTTCAAAGTGTTTTCAACTTGGGTAATTTTTATATTTAAGCTTTGCGCTATTGGTTCAATTAACATTTCCATTTTCTCATTCTCTCCTGAGCAACTATTTTACCACGATATCTTTAATATGTGATATAATTTCTAAGAATTATAAAGAAGAGGTATGATATGAGCATTAATTTTCAAAGCCGAAAAACGACCTATATTCTTGCGGGAATTGCCGTTACTTTATTTTTGATCGTCGGCGCAGTCGCCTATATCTTTTTAATAGGTAGTCCTAGTGAAAAATATAAGGTCATTGATTTTAGAGAAAAACCTTTGGCTGAAGTGGAAACATGGTTAAAGGATAACGAGGTCCCTAAAGAATGGTATCAAATATCCTATGAATATGATGAAGAGGTGCCTAAAGATCATATAGTTTCCCAAAACCTTAAAGTCGAAGAATATATCACCAAAGAAACACCTTTAAAATTAAAGGTAAGCAATGGAGCTGATCCTGAGAAAGAAATTGAACTGATTGACTTTAAAGGCATGAAAGAAGAAGATATCAAAAAATGGTTCGATGATAATAAATTTACGGATGTAAATTTTGAATATGTCCTTGACGAAAAAATTGAGAAAGGACAATTTGTAAAAATCAACATCGATGGCAATAAAGCCAAACGTAATGCGGTGATCTTAGTAAGCATCTCTGCTGGTAAAGATGCCTTAGGTATTGAAATTACCATGCCAGATTTTAAAGATTATACCAAAGCCAATATTCAAGCTTGGGCCAAAGAAAATATGATGAGCGTTACATTTAAAGAAGAAAGTAGTACAACGGTAGCTAAAGATAAAGTTATTTCTCAAAGTCCAAAAGCTGGAGAAAAAACTAAAACAGGAGAAAAAGTTACGGTAACAATTTCCACAGGTACTGGAATAACCGTTAAAAATCAAGTTGGAAGATCACAAGCAGATGCAATTGCTTGGGCCAAAGAAAATGGTTTAAAATACAGCATCAAAGAACATTATAGCAATAAAGCAAAAGGTACGGTCATTTCCCAATCACCTTCTCAAGGTTCTTTAAAAGAAGGAAGTATCGTTACATTTGATGTATCAGTGGGATATGTACCTATCAATAACTATACAGGAAAAGATAAGCAAGAATTTGTTACTTATATCAATGGTATCAACAGCCTATACAATGGTTCAGCTAAGATCAATATCAGCTTCAATGAAAAGGATGCTGATAAGATAGCAGGAACAATCTTAGATATCTCGATAAATGGCAAGTCATTAAATGGTACAGAAATGGTACCTCCAGGAACAAATATCGTAGTAACCGTTTCAAAAGGTAAAAATATCGATGTTGCTAATTATTCTGGAAAATCAGAAAATGACTTCAAAAATTATTTAAACAATAATGGTTTAGTTGCTGGTTCACGCCAAGAACAATATCATGATAGCATTGGCAGCGGTAATATTATTTCTAATGATACTGGCAATAAACCACAAGGCTCAAGCATCAACTATATCGTATCGATAGGTGCATATGGCGGACCAAATGCTGATTTATATCAAGCAGGTAAAGCATTTAGTAATCTACAAAATGAGATCAATGCCGCTAATAGCAAAGGTGCTGGTTGGACCTTAAATAAGCAAGATGCTGGTCAAACAAGCTATGAACAAGGAATCATTACTGAAGCTTGTAGCGTAAGCGGGAAAACGATCACATGTAAAGTTTCAAGTGGAGCATATGTAAAAGTTCCAAGTTTTGATACGAACCCTTGTGGCAGTGTAGCAAGATGTTCAATCGATGGTTTAAATTATGAAGTATCCACCCAAACTGAACACAGTGATATTCCACAAGGCCAAGTAGTATCGATGGATCCAGCAGCGGGAAGTTCTGTTGCTAAAGGAACAACAATAAAAGTTGTATTATCACGTGGACCAAAACCAATCCAAGCCTGCCCTGCAGATGCTAGTGGACCTGGTAATGGTGATTGTAAATGTAATAATGAAGATTATGAGTATGACGCTAATAGTAACTCATGTATCTTAACTTATGTAACTACGCCAAATGTTGGTTTAGGAATCTTAAGTTCCGACTCCTATGATGGAGCCGTTAAAAATGTTACCAACACATATTCGACCGTTGGTCTAGCTAACAACCTAAACTTCATAAAAGTATCACCAGAAGAAGCAGATGGATCTAGCCCAGGAATCGTAAAATCAATTGATCCAAAACCAGGAGCTAGAGTTAGAGTTGATCAAACAATAACAGTTAAGATCGTAGGATAAAGATCTAAGGTTATCTAGAAAACTAGATAACCTTTTTTAATGTCCTTCTCTTTAACAATAAGATCTAATAATAAAAGGCTTTAATAAGCGCATATAAAGGTAAAAATACTACAATGGTAATATATTGCACAAAAAGTAAAAAAGCGTCTGATAGACGTTAAAAATGGCATTTTAGTTAAGTTTAAATCATTATTAGTGGATAAACAATATTAATTAGTAACATTGATAATAAATGATGATAAGTATCCCAAAGAAAATAAAAAAACCAGTGGAAAGAACCACTGGTAGAAAAACCTGGCAACTTGCTAGTTTCACTATGGCAAGCATAGCTATATTCGCCGTAGAAATGCTTAACTTCTGTGTTCGGGATGGGAACAGGTGTGACCATTTCGCTATCGTCACCAGATCATACAAAGCTCATTGCTTTGAAAACTGAATAACAGCTTGACATATTTGTTTTCGTCTTTCTTTTACTCACGTGATT
>JALEMK010000097.1 GCA_022768265.1 Erysipelotrichaceae bacterium | reverse complement strand
AGGCTAACACGCCTTCTTTTTTCAAAAAAAGCGGATTATGCATCTGCATAAACCCGCTAGGTTAAACTTTCTTGGGGTGAAATTAACCCCAAATAATTTTAAAACTTTTTATCAGTCGCCCCATCCATTTTTAGAGCGCCTAATAAATTAACCATAAAATTAAAAGGATTAATTCCTGTAGAAAACGGGAATCAATCCTCATGGGTAGCTTAATTTGCTTGTTTACTTTTAATCCAAATTATTGGTTTCAGTAAACAACTTACCAAAATTTGGCGTATTTATTTCTGTATAGTAAATAATACATTAGAAAATAACTATAATAATTACTTTATCCCTTCTGTACTTTCTTTCATAAATAATATTTTTATCGTCATCAGCATTAATTTAATATCAATTAATGTTGAGCAATTTTCGATATACATAAGATCCATCAATAACTTATCTCTAGATGTCGTATTATATTTTCCATAAATTTGTGCATATCCAGTTAATCCTGCTTTTACAGTCAAACGTAAAGGAAACTCTGGTAACTCCTTTACTATCTTTTCCATTAATTCTGGGCGTTCTGGACGTGGCCCCACAATGGTCATGTCACCTTTTAAGATATTTAATAATTGCGGTAATTCATCCAGCCTGACTTTACGTATAAATCTTCCAACTTTCGTAATACGATCATCATTTTCTTTAGCTAATACGGCTCCACTATTTTTTTCAGCATCTACTTTCATTGAACGAAATTTGACAATATTAAACTTTCTCCCATACTGTGTTAATCTCACTTGTTTATAAAATACTGGTCCATTATCTTCTAACTTTATTGCAATAATAACTAGTAACCAAAATGGTGAAGAAATAATAATTGCTAATAACGAAGCAACAATATCAATCGTTCTTTTAATAATTTTATCTAGTTGCGATGGTCCAAACTTATTCAATATCAAAAAAGGTGTATCAATCATATGCATATTTTGAGAATTTTTAGTAATTACCTCAAACAATGAAGGTACATCAAAAATAACGATCATATACCTATAACAAAGTAATGTTATTTTTTCTTTATCCTCAATAGACAAACCATTTAGCATCACTGCTTCATATTTTATGATCTCATTTTCCAAATTTACAGTGTTATCATATTTTAAAACTTTATTAATCTTAAAATTATCCGCTTGAAATTTATTGATTTTACTGTATATCTCGTTATAATCATCACCATATACCAATAAAGTATTCAACGGTGGCATTATCACATGGTATATCTTAAATGCGACATATGTGCAGATTAAACAAGAAATAACCTGTACAAAGAAAATCAAAATAAATCCATTTATACTATAAAAACTCTTTATTAGCAATGAAAGTTGAAAATAGGTAATAATATTAGTAAAAAAAACAGATAAACTTTGTGAGTAAATTATTTCCGATAATTTTGTCGTACCAATATTTGTTGCACGATATATTACCATAAATAGTCCCAATAAAAATCCATACAAGAACGCAATCAATATATATCCATTTTTAAAAAATATGACATATTCGCTATAATATTTACCCCATATAACCGTGAAAATGACCGATAATAATGTAATGATAGCCAAATTTATTATTAACTCTATTGTTTTTTGCGTTCTTATTTTTCTACTCATAAATTACCTCCTAAGTGTTAGTTGTATGATCTAACCTTTAACAATACCCAATGATCATTCTCATATTCAACATCACTACAAGCACGAGCATTCCACCAAGTATACATATAATTATTATTTTCATCAACAGTTGCAATATCAGATTTTAATAACACATAATCTGCTTGGGATGATATTATTACTTCACAAGTATTAGCGTAATTAGGAACAACATCAAATGGACTATCATATTCATATACTCTATTAGGATAAAAATAATTAATTTGCTCTTGCATCTTATCATTTTCATCATAATCTTTTTCTAACGCAGCTCGATAATCAATAGTGCTATAGCTTACCAATATATTAGGTATATAAGCTTTTAAATTAATATCTTGTGATATAAATAGCGGTCTCTTATCATAATCTTTTTCAACGTTATTTTCAATATAACCATACATATCATATAAACTTTCTGAAACCTTTAGCTGATAATTATAATCATCTTGATAAGGAATTAGCTGATTCGAATAAGTTATATTAAAAAACAAATAAAACGATACAATACTAAATAGAGTTGATAACGATACAGAAACAATCTTATATTTAAATAAATTAATCAAAGAATAAAAAATAATAGCCAAATTAAACGGATTAACGATCATCTCAAAAATTCTGTGATAAACATCTTTAGTAAAAACAATATAAATCATTGGCATAGTCAAAGGATTTAAAAATAATAATGTAATCACTAGTAATAACAATTTATATTTAGACTTGAATTTAAAATTAATATAGCATAACAATAAAGCCAACCATAACAAAATATTTCTTAATAGCTCTCTACCATCAATCCAATTAGTATAATTCAAAAGCATATCATTTTTACTTGATAAATTAAAATAATATGAATAAGGCTGAATATTTCTTAAAACAAATGATCCTACAATCAACAAAACAAGTATCACTGGAAATATAAATGGCAATATCTTAACAATAGTTGAACTTAATTTAACATTCTTGCTAAATACATAAAATAAAATCAACAAAACAAAATACAATCCTGCCAAAGCATATCCAACTATCGGCTGAGAAATTTCCCAACTATTAAATACGATAATCAAATAATACAATAATGGCAAAGCTGATAAAATTAAGTAAAAATAAACTTTATAATTTTTTTCTTGCTTTAAATTATAGTAAATGAATAATCCTACAGATAATAAAACATTAATAAATAACGATGATGAACTTAAACATAATGTACCTAGAT
Source organism: Erysipelotrichaceae bacterium (assembly GCA_022768265.1). Classification (GTDB taxonomy): domain Bacteria; phylum Bacillota_I; class Bacilli_A; order Erysipelotrichales; family Erysipelotrichaceae; genus JALEVB01. The sequence goes on along the minus strand of JALEMK010000097.1, from coordinate 1,661 downwards.
TAATCATAAATAACATAAAGAATAATCGTACATCCTCTTTATATATCAACAAATACATTATCAAGCAAAAATATCCTGTTCCAACTGTTCTAAATGAGTTACCAAAAAAGCCTAATGTCGTATTAAAATAATTAGTAACATAAGGTAATAATAGGATTGGAAATATTACCCAAAACCATTTTTTTACCTTACCTATTGCTTGAACAGAATTAGATACTAAAACACCTAAACAAAAATAGTATAAAAATGATGCTCCCCAAAGATATAATGGTGCTAATGAATTTGTATAATTAAATATGTTTCTATATAGTTTTAATATCATTCCCCAAAGATAGTAATATCCTTGATAATCATAATACAAATCTAACCTAGCTAATTTTGCTCCTGTATAATTACTAATATGTGCCATAGTTAGCTGTGAACTACTTTCAACTACTTTTGACATATAAAAAGTAGAATCATAGAAAGCATTGTTAGTATTTAATTTAGATGACATTATACCTAATAAAATACAAAAAACTATGCCAAATCCTATTGATATAAAATCTTTTCGATTAGGTATGATATTCACTCTAAAAATTACCACTAATATAAAAGGTAATATTATAGCTAATATAAACCCCAGCAAATATATGTGATATGTTAAATCAAGCCCTATGCCTATAAAGGTGAACACTTGAAAAATAGCTAAAATAGATAATACCCCTAAAGCAATACAACTTATTTCTGACAAACAACTGATGAATTTTGTATAGACTTTACCATATAGATATCCATCTATTATTAATAATGCAGTTATTAATACTGAAGATAATATAATCATAATTTTTAGTCATTTTAACCTTTCTTGTTTATTATACTATATATTGCTTGTTTATAGTCATCGCACATGTTTTCAAGATGATAATCTTTAATAATTTGATATGAATTATTCCCTTTTACTGTCACTAAGTCTTTGTTTCCATATAACTCTAAGATTTTTGCATGCATTTCTTGAACATCATCAACTTTAACGATATAACCTATATCTGCCATTTGCGCAAACTCCAAGGCTGCAACACACTTATCTGTAGAGATGATAGGTAGACCAAATGACATGGCTTCATTAATCACCAAGCCCCAAATATCATATCTTGTCGGCATAACAAAAACATCACTAGCTGCATAATATGAAAATAGTTCTTCTTTACTTTTGAAGCCAATAAAATGAATATTTTTAAGTTTATTGCTTTCTATGACTTGCAAAGTCTCTTCGTTTGGCTCACCTCCTGCGATATATATTTGAATATCTTCAGGTAAACCAATAGCTGCTTGAGCTAAAATATCATAGCCTTTACGATGAATCTGCTGTCCAACAGAAAAAACAATAAAATCGCCCTTTAAGCTTAATTTATTTCTGTACTCACATTTATATTTAGTCATTTCATAATTGGAAAAAACTTCCTGTTTATTATAAGTAGTAAAACGATAATGATAAATTTTCGATGACAAAACTTTATAATAATTAAAATATTTATCTGTTTCTTTACCTGAACTTAAAAAATATTTATTACGGCCCATCACCAAAGCCATCATGTTATTGATTAAAAATCCTCTATCCTCAGCTATACCACCATCAGCCTGCATCATCGTAGGTTTATGATACATGTTAAATAGTTCTA
>JALEMK010000087.1 GCA_022768265.1 Erysipelotrichaceae bacterium | reverse complement strand
ATCAGCTATCTTTTTTACTGTATTAGCTGTCCTTATCGTTAAGCTATTACTAATTTTTGCTGTTGATGTTTTAGCCCACCAATTTGTCTTATTATAATCTTTTCTAACAAAAGACCAAAATATAACATCTTCATAGTTACTAATCTTTTCTAAATCTTTATTCGGTTCTTTCAATTCTGCATATACATCTGCAAATGTTGCTGGAGGTATGATAAAAATTAAATTATCATATATTTCTTTACCATTATCATGCCACCATGTTGGAGCATTATTCAAGATATCCTTAAGATGCTCTTGCAAAATAATATATACAGGAATATCCAAATTAAATTCTTGTTTAATCATCGTTTCTATTTGGCATTTCAAGTTAGCAATATTCCTTTCCTCACTTGAGAATATTACATTACCTGAATTTAAATAGGTTTTAACATTTCCATATGCAAGATTTTCTAAATTACTCTTCAGATCTTTCATAGAAATCTTGTTTTTACCGCCAACATTTATTCCTCTTAACAAAGCTACATATCTTTTCATTTACTAGTTCCCTTATTAATTAATCTACTATTTTTTCAAAACTATATTTTATATACAATGTTATCTTTTTTAAAACAAGAAAATCTTTCACCAACATTATTTACGACCAACTCATTCTAAAATCGTTCCACCATAAGCATGGTTATATGACATCGTTTGCTCATCGTTTAACATCATCTCTTGAAAGATCAATTATTCTACCTTACTTTAAATTTATATATCCTTATGTTGTTTGATCGTCTTCTTATTTGTCTAGGCAAAAATGTAACCTATGATGATCGTGTCATTAAATATCTTTGATAATTACATGTGGCAAAGCAATCATTCCACACATCTTCAATATCTTCAAATAAACTTTTGAATCTTGTGAAATCATACAATTGATCATCATTAATCATTTTTCTAAAGGCACTATCAACTTTTTCTTTTCCAATCTTTTTCTCAATCTGCAATATAGATAAAGGGCCATATGAATATGATAAAAAGCCATTATTTCCTTCAGCGAAATTACATATTGGTTGAAGTACTATGTCATAACTATTTACTGATGTCTTGAAATCATCTATGAACAAACGTTCTGTTTCTTCTGAGCATCTAATTTTCAACTCATCTAATACTCTTAACGTAAGATATTGAGTTATTGCTTCATCAAAGAAACGTGATTTTTGTACATTAGCTTTACTTTTGGGATTCCAATGCAAATGTATTAATTCATGAATAAAATATTGTGGATCATCAAAACTATCCTCAGTAATAAACATGGTCTTATTATCAGGCATAACAAAACTACCATATCCAATTGGAATGATAACTATCTTTAAGTTATTTAAGTAAACTTCTTTATATTTTAATAAAGCATCATTTACTTTTTTTATAAATAAACTTTTTGAATCAATTTCTTTATGACCAATTAGATAAAATAGCTTACCAAAATAATCATCTTTTAATAAATAATTACCAATAACAAAAACAGGATTATGCCCTTTATAAACATTGTTATCAATTTGCTTTAAATTACTTACAATAAATCTAGAATCATCAATTTCAATATTAACGACAAACTCATCATCTGTTTTGGGGTATAAATAATGTTCCAAAAACTCTTCACTATCTATTTCATAAAATGATGGATAATATATCGTTTCATGCCTTAACAAATAAAATTCATCTTTGCTATTCTCTTTAACATATGGATACAATCCACTTTTACCATCTAAGATACCATGATATTTAACCTTTACTATTTTATTATCAATTGGTAATTTAATCTCCTGCCATCTATCATTACAAATTATCTCACAAATTCTCTTGGTATTATCTATCAATATTTCGTCAATTATAAATGATTTATTCAAATATAAAACGTTATTTTGGATTGGTGCTTCAAAACATCCTCTTATTTCATCACCTAAATGTAAGTTCAATATTTTCATATTCCTTCATCCATCCTTTATCTTAAATCTAGCACCATTAAATGAAATTCAAAATATTCATTATCTATTTTAAAAAAAGCAGGAAATTTACCAATTCTTTTAAAGCCAAATTTTTTGTATAGATGAATGGCACTTATGTTATCGCTTCTAACTTCTAAATTTATCAACTCAATTCCATTATCCTTAGCATAGCTAATGGCCTTTGATAATAGTGTTGTTCCAATGCCCTTTCCCCATTCTTCTTTTCTTACGGTAATTCCTAATTCACTTCGATGGCTCATTCTTCTTGGCAATCCGTCTAAACCAACTTGTCCGATAATTTCACCATTTTTTATTGCAACATACATAACAGAATGTTTATCTTCTTTTAGATTATGTAAATATGCCTGTTCTGAAGACACACTGATACCGAGGCCCTCTTTGCCAAATGTTAAATTATCACTTTCAGTACCAATTATCTTTAAATATTCAATTAATTTTTCTGCATCACTTGGCAATGCTTCCCTAATATAATAATCTGTCATAATTCCATCCTAACCTCAATATATTAACTCTCATCGTTCTGACATATATTTATGAATTTCACTAGAAGTTAATTTTCTTATTTGGGTATTTGCGTGTTCTTTAAATTCTTCAACATAAAAAACTGGCTTCATTTTTTTACAATATTTATCTTTGTTCTTTTGTAAATATAGATTTAAGTCTTCATCACTGGCAAATATTTTATAAAAAAGTCTTCCGTTTTCACTTTTTATTTCATAAATACCACAGGATTTTTTCATGGTATAGTCTGCAACACGCAAATACATTTTTGCAATTTCCAACGATTTAAAAGGAAAATTCCATCTTTGTAATCCGCGTTTAGGATCACGTTCAATGCATATACATCGTCCACAAGTTCCACAAATATATTGCGTGTGGTTTTGCAAGCATTCTAATGGATTTAGTAATGGTGTTATTCTGCTTTCATCAATATAACATTCGTCACACATATATTTTTCATCCTTTACAGCTTTTACTTTGATATTACCATTAAAAAAAGAATCTAAATTTCTCTTTCAAAAATAATTTGATAACCGATTGGTGTATTTACTCCAGATATTTCATTAAGTAGGTGTAACAACTTGTTTCAAACGCCAACCTTGATTAGCTTTTGCTACAATTACTTTTTTACATTCTTCAAAGGTATTTCTAGCTTGTGTTTTTAGACCTTACTGTATCTTAACTTCAACAAATTTATACTCATACTTTTTCACGATATTTCTCCTTCAAGTTTTGCTTTTACAGTTTATTTTTATTATCGCACCTAATTTTTTCAAAAACAATCTCTTATATGATTGTTGTTATAACACAAAAATAAAAAGACCTTCACAATTACTTATGAAAGTCTTTGATAGTCTAAAATAGTTAAATACACTAAAATACAAACATGGCTTTTCCAATGATTTACCATCTTGAAATATAATCTTTAAACCAATAAAACGAATCCTTTTTTATCCTTTGCAACGTTCCTTGGCCTTTATCATCTTGATCGACATAAATGAAACCATAGCGTTTACTCATTTCTCCAGTAGTAGCACTGATTAAATCTATTGGTCCCCACATTAGATAACCAAAGCAATTCACTTGATCATCAACAATCGCTTTTTTCAATTCTTCTAAATGATCATGTACATATGCAATCCGATAATCATCATGTACTTCACCATCGATCAATTTATCATATGCTCCTAAACCATTTTCGGTAATGATAATTGGTAGATTATAACGACGGTCAATTAGTGTCAGCACATATCTTAAACCAATCGGATCAATCGTCCATCCCCAATCACTTTTCTTTAAATATGGATTAGATATTCCACCAAAGAAATTATCGCTATCATTGCTTCCAGCTTTTTCAACTGCACTTGCATAATAATTTAATCCAATAAAATCCAATTTACATTTGCTAAATGTTTGTTCATCTACTTCAGATATATTTAATTCAATTCCTCTTTTACGATATTCAGCTAATTTATATTTTGGAAAACTTCCTTTACACATTGCATCAATTTGAAACCAATCTTTATCCATCGCTTTTTGCGCTAAAATTGAATCCATCGGATTGCATGAATATGCATAATATGGCGTCAATCCAAATACACATCCTACTTTTAGCTCTGGATAATTATCATGTGCAATATTAATAGCTTTCGCACTTGCTAAAGTCATATGATATGCACACAGTGCCATTTTTTCCTTAGGATTTTCTAGTTTAGAATAACACAAACCTGTATTCATATAGGTGAAAAAATCGGATAATTCCATGTCAGCATCCAAATGATTCATTTCATTAAATGTAACCCAATATTTTACCAGCTCATGAAATTCATCAAATAAACACTTTGCATAGCGAACATACAAATCAACTACTTTTCGATTCGTCCAAGAACCATAATTTTTAACGATAGCTAATGGTAATTCAAAATGATAAATTGTAACAATAGGCTCAATTTGATTTTCTTTTAATGCTTGTAAAACATTATAATAATGCTTTAATCCTGCTTGATTAGGAATTTCATCATCTCCATTTGGAAAAATTCTGCTCCAATCAATAGATATTCTTAATGCAGTAAATCCTGCTTCTTTAAAAAGCTTAATATCTTCACAATAGCGATCATAAAAATCAATACCATAATGTGAGGGATATAAATATCCCTCTTCAAAATCGTCATGAAATTCTCGTGGAGAGTTCACATTTCCTGTAGTAACAAGATCCATTATACCTAATCCCTTACCATCTTTATCAAACGCCCCTTCACATTGATGAGCTGCGATACTTCCTCCCCAAAAGAAAGTCATTACTTACTCTCCTTTATCAGCATTACTACTTTTCCTAGATGTTTAGCCACATTTATCTCGCTCATAACTGTCATCAATGTATCTTGAGCATGCGTAAATAAAATGTTAGGACGCATTTCCTCATCTGTAATTGTATTTTGCAAAACAACAGTTTGTGCTCTGTGGGAAGCAGTAATTTCCTTATTAGCTTCATCCATCTTAGCCTTAAATCCTTCTTCATTAAATTTATAAATTTCTTCTAATGCTTCATTAAGCAATGTTCTTGCATTTCCTGCATGCACTATCATTTCCATTGCTTGTGAATTTAATTCATCAATAGTCATTGCCTTAAACCTCCTAATATATTATTTAGTTGCTTCCGCTTCTTCTTTTAAACATTGTGCATCATAAGCTTTAGTAAATGGTAAATATATAATAAATGTAATAGCTAGATTAATTACCAACAACACTAATCCCATTATATCATGATTAGTTAGCCACGCCATAATTGGTAAAGGCATATACCATAATAGGAAACTTTGAGATGGAATTGTAACAAAACCTAAACTAAATGCAAAATAAGTAATTGTTGGAATGATGATTCCACATAACCACATAGGAATCATTAACATTGGATTAAATACTACAGATCCATATACTACAGGTTCATTAATATTGAAAATACCTGGAACCAAGCAAGTTCTTCCTAAACCTTTTAATTTACCAGATTTACACATAAAAGCCATGATAAAGCACAACATTAATGTACATCCAGTTCCTCCTAACCAAACCCAACCTTGGAAAACTTCATTTGTTGTGATAAATTTTGCTGATTCACCTGCAGCCACTAATGCTGCATTGTCAGCAATACCTTTTAATCCTACTGAATAATAAATTGGAGTTAATAACCAAGGGCTTAGTCCAAATGAATAGAAGAACACCATTAAGAACATGATCAATAAGAAACCAAAATAACTTTGCGAAATATCGATCAATGGATTCAAAGCAGTACTGATCAACGCATATAGATCAAAATGTAAGATATTACAGAATATAAATCCTGTTGCTACAATAACAAGAATTGGCGCCATGCTATCAAAACTATCTACTAAAAATTTTGGCATTGTTGTTTTTTGACCAAACATTGATTTCTTACTGAATAATTTCATGACAAAAGCAGTGTATAACCCAGCAACAATAGCAACAAACATACCACCAGACCCGATACGATCAGCCAAAACCTCAAAATTTCCTAGATCATCAAATCCAGCCATGCTCATCATTAACAATAAGGCAATACCCATTAGACCAGCTTGTCTTTTATATTTAGGTAAACGGAATTTTTCAAGAACAAGTGTAGGAATCAAACTAGCTACAAAGATACTGCTTAAGCCAAAAGTGAATGTACTAAAATAGCTAAAATCTGGAAAATTTGGAATATATTCATTCAAGATTGACACCATCGTTACCAAAGAACTAATGATCATGATAGGCATGATTGAGATCATCGTATCTTGGACTGAAGCGATCCATGGATTCTTGGCAAACTTACCAGCTTTTGGTGCAAACACATTGGTCATCCAATCCATTAATTTCTGAAACATTATTATTTATCCCCCTTTATTATTTAATGATTTCTAAAACATTATTCAATATTGCTTCGCCATCCATCTTTGCATAATGTTCTTCGCTGATAAAACGGTATGGCACATTATAATAATCACAAGTTTCTTTTAAATTTTCTTCTAAATATTTCAAATGTGGTCCAAATAGAACAATATCATTTCCTTCAATATAATCTTCAAGTTCTGTTTCACCAATTGCTTCAATCTCTGCATCGATATTATTCTTGATAGAAGCTTTCTTAACATTTTGTGCTACAAAGCTACTTGAAGCACCACCACCACAAACTAATAAAATTTTCATATGATTTCCTCCTGTATTTTTTACAATTAAATCTTAAGATAACATCCAGCTTTTTTCTAATTTATTAATTTCCGTCATGAGGTAATATTTTAATTACCGTCTAATGGTAATTAAGATATCTTGGGGGTTCCTTGACTTAAAAAATCCAGCTTTCTATAATAATGTTATGAGAAATAATAAAGCTAACGATATCCTAAATTATTTTATCAAAAATAAATCATTACCATTAACTTTAGATGAACTTTCTACAAAATTTGGTATCTCTCGCCGTCAGATCACGAATTATATCAAACAATTAAATCATGATGTAGCCCCCGAGAAAATCATCGACAATGACAAAAATGGTAAATATTTTTTAGTGGAAAATTTTCAAAAATACTTATCAGTTTTTGAGATTAAACAATACTCTCCTAAAAATAGGGTTTCGGTCATCATTTCTTCTCTTTTGACAAATCCTGAAGTAGACATATTTGATCTTGCTGATAATTTATATGTTAGTCGCCCAACAGTTGAAGCAGATATAACCAAAATAAAAAAAATCATCAATGAATTTAATTTAAAAATTACCATTAATGATAATATGCTTACAATGCATGGCGAAGAAAAAGATAAAAGACGATTAACCAGTTTTTTGATTGCTAATGAAAAATACGGTAATTTTAATATTGATAATACCTATCTTAATAGTTCATATCAAACTAACATCATTAAAGATAATATCAAAAGGATATTTGATGAGTGCCATTTCATTTATAATGATTATTCGCTAAATAATATCATCTTACATATTTTAATAATTATCGATAGACTTAAAAATCATAATTCTCTATATGATGTCTTGCCTTCAAATTTAGTAACTGACATTGAAAAACACGCAACTTTTGAGATGGTTCAATTTTTAGAAGACCATTTTAATATTACTTTTCCTGAAGATGAGATAAACAATCTAATGCTTTTTTTATCATGTAATTTAGCTACTGTTGATTATAATTTCATTAGTGAAGAAAATTTAAACACTTATATAACCGATGAATGTGCTAAACTAACAAGCACAATACTAGAAAAAATAAATAACTACTATTATATAGACAATTTTGATAATATTTTTATCACTAGGTTTTCTTTACATATAAATAATTTGTTAAAAAGAATCAAAGCCAATACCTCGGCACATAATCCGTTAAAAAACGAAATCATGCTTTCGTATCCTTTAGTATATGATATATCAGCTTTTATTGCGGATATCATATATGATGAAACAGGATATATAATCTGTGACGATGAAATATCATTAATAGCATTACACATTGGTGGATTCATGGAATCTGTACAAAAAGAAAATAGCTTGTTAACAGCTATCTACATTTATGTGGATTACCATGGTTTTTATAAATACAATATCGAAAAGATACAAAAAAAATTTGAAGATAAGATTAAAATCAAATATAGTATTTCCATTTCAGATTATGATCCTAGCAAAATCCAAGCTGATCTTATTCTAAGTGAAGCTTCCTTAAATAAAATAGACGCAATCTTAATATCCCCATTCATCAAAAATGAAGAATATGATCTTATAGAAGCAGCAATAAAAAAACTATCTAAACAAAAAGATATCAATGATTTTAATCTATCTTTAGAATACTTATTTAAAAATAATCTATTTTTCTACGATATTTGTGGTGAAGATAAATTTGCAACAATTAATCTACTATTAGAGCAAATTGAACAGCAAGATTATTTTGATCAAGAATTTATCTTAGAAGTGATTAAAAGAGAAAAAGTATCTAGTACTTGTTTTCACAATTACTTGGCTATTCCTCATGCTATCTCACAGAAAGTAAAAAATAGCTTTATTTCAATTTGTACATATGAAACGCCAATTCAATGGGATAGCGAGAAGGTAAAAATTATTATATTGATAGGTATTGCATATCACGAACGTAAGATTTTTAGAGATGTATTCAATAAACTAGTTGAAATATTATCTAGTGAAGGCAATATCAACGTATTGAGCAAAGCTAACACTTATGATCAATATATAGAATGCTTGAAGGTATTGCTTGCAAATAATAGTGACAAATAATTATTTTATAATTCCAATCACATAAAATTAGCATAGTATTTTTTACTATGCTAATAGTTAATGTTTTAAATTTATACAAAATTATAATTCAATTATTTCAATACCATTAAATTTTGCAAATAATTTAATAGGGCTTTGTCAAGAAAAGTGTGTAAATAATTTTTGAAAATTTATAAACTGTAAATTATTGCTATTACTATTCGCTTTCATAGTAATCTATATCTATTGAATATGCAATAATAAACGCAAAAAGGCTAAACAATAACTAGTGA
>JALEMK010000083.1 GCA_022768265.1 Erysipelotrichaceae bacterium | reverse complement strand
TTATGGATTAACCAACACTATACCCCAAGCCATTGACATTGCTATCTATAAAAAAGATAAAATTCGATCGCATCCAAAATGGCCTATTATTGATACATATTATTATTCTTACGACAGATATCATACAGGCATTAAAAAAATCAAGGTAAATAATGATTTCTTTCATATATATAATATTGATAAAACCGTTGTTGACATCGTGTATTATCGAGAAAAAATTGGTATAGAAGAGACAAAAGAAATAATAACTAACTATCTTAGTACTCCAGAAAAAAACCTAAATAATTTTATCAATTATGCCAAAACACTAGGATGTTATGAAGTTATTAAAACGTACATGGAGATACTACTATGATTTCTCTAACATCATGTCATTGATTTAAGAACAACTGTAAAAGCTTTATATCGTTTTCCAAACAATATATCAAGGAAAATAAATATTGTGTTGTTAAATTAGTAGAACATAGTTTTCTTATCTTTTACCACCATGAATGATCGGCCAAAAAAATGTTTTCAATATAAAACACCTAAAGAAGTCATATTTGGAATATAACTTACATTAGGTGTTGCATTTAATTTGATAAATTATCTTTATAACACCACACAGGTTCCTTATATGACGCTGCATTTGCTTATTAATCAAACAAATCGCTGTGTGTCCCCGTGCGAGCTAGAGTCAGTACTAACACATCGTCCTCGATGCGGTAAATAAGCAGCCAATCCGGCTGAATGTGGCACTCCCGATGCCCTGCCCAATCACCGGATAGCTCATGGTCATGATTTTTTTCTGGCAACGTTTCGCCTTGCGCCAAAGCTCGGATAATATCATCCAAAAGCTTAATGTTCAAGTGCCGTTTCATCGCCACCTTGTAGTCTTTTTTGAATTTTGTTGTCCAAACGATATCACGTTTCATCTTTTCAACTCTCGAAGTGCTTCTTCTACATCGGAGTAGCGCTTCACGCTAGGATCTCGCGCGATTCTTTCCGCTTCCAGCATGGCTGCGATAGTTTCCTTGTTGGGCTGTTCTAACCTGACCTCAAAGGGAAAGCCACCAGCACGAAGCGATTGACGAAGAAACACATTGATCGCGGTAGTCAAATTGATACCCAACTCTCCATAAAGCTCCTCACATTGCTTTTTGATTTCGCTATCCATGCGAACACTGAAATTTGTTGTGGTTGCCATTATATCAACTCCTTTTACGTCTATTGCACTTATATTATATAGCTTATGCAATGCATAATCAATTTAATAGACGTACAATTAACAGTAATTTAATTAATCAGAAGTTTGTATATCTCTTTCAGCTACCTCAAAGAAAAGAAACACCAGGTTATACAATCAAAATCATTATCTAAAACCTAGGGAAAATCATTTTGATGATGATTCTATCGGGCTCTAAAAAAATGCAAGGCTTAATCCTGTACTCCAACATTTTGTCCAAGCTCTATGAAGCTGTAAATTTCATCTTTCAGCAAATACTTCTCAAATAATAACTAATGCTCCATTCTCAAATGATGTTTTACTATATTATTCGTCCTCCATGATAAAAACCTTCATATATCATCATATCTTTATAATATATCTTTTCTTTACCATTAAAGGAATTCATATCCCCAATAACTTCTGTGGTATATGTAAAATCACCTTTTTGATATAAACTTGGACCTCTATATGGTTCTTTTTCATTAACAAGCAGTAACGCTTCTTTCAAAAAATCACCATTAAATTGATCTTTAAGAACTTTACCATAATAATTAAGCGACCAACACACGCTATCACCCTTATAAACTGTCTCTTGTCCAGAAAATGATGATGATCCAAAAAATGAATCAAAATATTTATAATTACCCTCTGTATAACAATAATCATGAGAACATGGTCTTGTTGACGCTATTTTATTCATTTTTTTCACATATGTTTGTCTTTTAGCTTTTATAATAAATTCTTGCAATTCATCTTTTTCAACTATTTGTTCATATCCATTAATACAATCATCATCCTTGAGTAAAAAATCTACGGTTACTCCAAAACAAGCAGATAGATCTAATAAATTATCTAAGCTAGGATAAATAACACCTGCTTCCCATTTAGATATTGTTTGTCTTGATACCTTTAATTTGTTGGCTAATGTTTCTTGACTCATCATATGTCTTTTTCGACAATATATTATTTTTTCATTAATCATTTTTATTATATCTCCCTAGCAAAATTATACTTATTATTTTTTTCATAGCCACCAACATTTATTTACATTTATGTAAATATATACTATCTAACATTTATTATATATATCGTATTATAATGAAAATATAAATATCGAGGCAATCATATGAAAAAACTTATTTGTTTATTATGCATGGTGTTATTAGTTAGCTGTAGCACTACCAAAAACATTGAACCACAAGAAACTGTCGCGATTACTACTTCAGAACTTACTGAAGATACATCTATCGATTATGATCCCTATGATGTTAAGCTGATCCATGATCCAATGGAATGCGTTTCTATTCCTGCACATAAGTTATCCGAAAAACTGTACTACTCTACAGGAGAAAGTGACTCAGAATATTATCGTATAGTGACACTTTATAATTTCAATGATCTTACTATTAATGAAAGATATTATTATGTTCCTGATGGCGTTTTCAACTATACGCAAGAGGAAATTGAGAACAGCGAATATACCCCTTTAGCTGTAACCAGCCTTAAAGATCTAACTTATGATACATATAAGGATGACGTATTACATACAACAACGGCTACATGTCATATAGATTACAATAATGATACATGGGAACCTGCAACCGAAGAATGTGAATTTGAGTATTACCAAGGTAAAAAATGGTTTAATTACCTAATTGCCGATATGGTTTTTTCTTTTAAGTTTGATGAAGCAGATGAATATATTGCTTTATCACAGGCCTTAGACAATGACAAAGAATTACTAAAAGCCTATATTAACGAAATTATTAAATATTATGAAGGATAGGTAATTGCTTCAATTAATTCTATCTACATTTATCAGTATTGAAACCCACTATTTCCTTATCCACAAAAAAGATCATGAATGATGAAAAATCATTATCATGATCTTTTAGTTTTACGCATAATTTTCTTTACACATTGCTTGTGCAATATTTAAGACATGATCCCCAATACGTTCAAAATCCATCAACATTTCAAAGTAAACAACACTACCTAGTTCACTACATTCTTGATGATTCATTCGATAAAGATGGTTCGTACGATATTCACGATTCATATCATCCATTCTTTGTTCTAAAGACGCTACCTTTGAAAGCCATAAGCGATCATCATCATAATTTTGGCTTAAAACATCAATAGCTTCCAAAGTTATCTCTTTCATCTTCGCTACTTCTTTTAAAGTAGGATCTGTTAATGAAATAGCTTCATCATATAATTCTTTGCCATATCCTGCAATGTTCATCGCATGGTCACCAATACGCTCAATATTACTTAAGATCAAGAAATATTCATTCATCGTTCTTAAGTTTTTATCATTACTGTCAACCCCAATAGCCTTAGAAATAAATTTTGAAATATTCTTGTTAAAGGCATCGATCCTTTCTTCGCGTTGTGCAATTTTTTCAGCTTTTTCCGTATCATATGTCATGATTATATCAAATGATCCTTCCACATTTTTACGAGTTGCCTTTAACATTTTGCTAACTTCTTGCTTCATCAAATCTAAGTGAATAGCCGAATTACCTAAAGTATAATTGCTCAACATCAATTCATCATCCAAGCTAGCCGCTTTTTCTTCTTTACCATCAGGTAAGATGATAACAGCTAAACGTGCAAGATATTGACCAAATGGAATCAATAAGATCGTTGTTACGATATTAAATAAAGTATGCATATTAGCGATTTGTGATGCTGGTGCACCTGGAGTCAAGCTACCAACAAAATCAGCTAATGGGAATAATAAACAAGCTGTTGTAAAGATAATGGTTCCAATGATATTAAATAACAAATGAATTACGGTAGTTCTTTTAGCATTTTTATTCATCCCGATCGACGCTAAAACAGCCGTGATACAAGTACCGATATTTTGGCCAAACAATACAAATACCGAACTTGAAAAAGAAATCAAGCCATTGCTAGCAAGCGTCTGTAAGATACCTACTGAAGCACTTGAAGATTGAATGATTGCAGTAAATAGTGCCCCAGCAATGATGGCCAAGATCGGATTAGAGAATGAGGTCATCAAAGAAACAAATGCTGGTGAATCTTGTAATGGTGCCATTGCTGCTCCCATCATATCCATACCTATGAATAATACCCCAAAACCTGCTAGTACTTTACCAATATGATGACTTTTAGGATTCTTGATGAACATCATCATCACTACCCCTAAAAAGGCGAAAAGTGGTGCTAACATT
Organism: Erysipelotrichaceae bacterium; assembly: GCA_022768265.1. GTDB lineage: Bacteria > Bacillota_I > Bacilli_A > Erysipelotrichales > Erysipelotrichaceae > JALEVB01. Next base: position 18,279 of record JALEMK010000083.1, on the reverse strand, counting down.
CCAACATCCAAAGCTACTAATTGGCCAGTGATCGTAGTCCCAATATTAGCTCCCATAATGATCCATACCGCTTGGTTCAAGGTCATCATTCCAGAGTTAACAAAACCTACGACCATGACCGTGGTAGCTGATGATGATTGAATTACTGCCGTAATAAGTGCCCCGGCAAGCACCCCAACAAAACGATTAGCGGTCAAGGTTGCTAAAACTTTTTTCATCTTGTTACCAACAGCACCTTCAAGACCATCGCTCATCATCTGCATTCCATACAAAAATAATGCTAAGCCCCCTAGTAAACCTAATAAATAACTTAAATTCATTTTCCTCTCCTTTAATGTGTTATCAAGCTATTTTTATGCTGTTTTTATTTATATCATTTGGGCAAAATAAAAGACCTTTACCCATAAATTATAAAAACAGGTAAAAGTCTCGCTATTTAATACATTAACCGGCTTGTTAAGCGTGATGACGATTAATATAACACTGGCGTGCAAACTACTCCCTTTTACCGCTTTATTTAACCATATATTTTTATTAAAGTCATCACTTTTTTTCACAAAATAATACTTTTTAATCGCAAGATCTCCATTTTAATTCTTAGCCAAAAAAGAATGGCATACCTAATGGACCTGTAACTCCATTTATCCAACAATATACTTGTACCATGATGAAAATACCAAATAATACTAAAGCTAATTCAACCGCGATGATCATAAGCAAAATTTCTAATTTCTTTGTATTCATAAATTATCCTTTCTTTTTTTGTAACTATGATTATAATCATTATACTACTTTTAATATTAAACAATAGCTATTATTAACTGTTGAGCATAAGCCATTTATTTTTAATGATATCTTCAAAGAAAAAAACTCACTATTGCATATCATGCAATAGCGAGTCATATTAATCTTATTTATTTTTCATGTGTGGGAATAATAATACTTCACGAATGGAAGTTTGACCAGTTAAGAACATAACCAATCTATCAACTCCTAAACCGATACCACCTGTAGGAGCTAAGCCATATTCAAGGGCTTCAACATAATCAGTATCCATTTCACTAGCTTCATCATCACCTAAAGCTTTTAGTTCTAATTGTTTTTCAAAACGTTGTCTTTGATCGATTGGATCATTTAATTCACTGAAGGCATTTGCATATTCCGTACCATCGATGAATAATTCAAAACGTTCGGTAAAGCGAGGATCTGCTGCTTTTTTAGCCAATGGGCTTACTTCAATTGGATGACCGTAAACAAATGTTGGTTGAACCATCTTTTCTTCACAGAATGTTTCAAAGAATAAGTTAACGATATGGCCAAAAGTCATTTGATGTTTTTCCACTTCAACATGATGTTCCTTAGCTAATGCTAAAGCTTCATCAACGCTCATTTCTTTGCTGAAATCTACACCTGTTACTTCTTTGATCGCATCTACCATGCTGATACGTTTGAATGGTTTTTGTAAGCTAATAGTTTTACCGTTCCATTCAAATTCAGTTTTACCAACAGCTTCCATCGCTACGCTATTTAATAAGTTTTCACATAGATCCATCATGCCATACATATCGCTATAGGCAACATATGCTTCAACCGTAGTAAATTCTGGATTATGTTTGGTATCCATCCCTTCGTTTCTAAATAAACGACCGATTTCATAAACACCTTCTAAGCCCCCAACGATCAAACGTTTCAAAGGTAATTCAGTAGCGATACGTAAATAGAAATCCATATCTAAAGTATTGTGATGCGTAACAAATGGTCTAGCAGCTGCTCCCCCTAAGATTGGTTGTAATACTGGAGTTTCTACTTCGACCAAACCTTGACCATCTAAATAATGTTGGATGGCACGGATGATCCTTGGTCTTAATAAAGCAACCTTACGGCTTTCTTCATTCATGATCAAGTCAACATAACGTCTTCTAAATCTTTCTTCTACATCCGTTAGCCCGTGGAATTTTTCTGGTAATGGACGTAAAGCCTTGCTTAAATGCGTATATTCATGAGCTTTAACTGATAATTCGCCTGAATCAGTTTTGATAACTTGACCTTTGATCCCGATGATATCGCCGATATCGCTAGCTTTGAAGATTTCATAAACATCTTCGCCTACAACACCTTTATTAACAACGATCTGAATTTGTCCATCACGATCTTGGATATGCATAAAGCCTAGTTTACCCATACGACGTTTGGTCATGATACGGCCAGCAACACTAGCTTCCACATTCATTTCCAATAATTCTTCTTTAGTTTTTTCACCATATAATTCTTTTAATTGCGCAGAACGGTGCGTACGTTGATAAGCATGTCCAAATGGATCGATGCCTTTATCGATCAAATCTTGCATCTTTTGACGTCTGACAACTTCTTGTTCTGATAAATTTTGTTCCATGTTTTCCTCCTTAAAATAAAAAAAGCACCTTTTTAGGGACGATCTAATATCGTGGTACCACCCTATTTCATAGACGAATCACTTCATCTACCTCATCAACTCTTAGAGTTTTGCTTTATAACGCAAGCAACGTTCAGCTCCAGAAATCTTTATTCATCCATAGGTTGTTGTTTCTTCTTCCACCATCCAAGAAACTCGCTGTAAACAATGATCTATCGACTACTGCTTTTCTATCATCGCCGTTAATATTTTTGCGCATTTATTATAGCAAATCTTATGATACAACTCAAATAAAATGTACTAAATAAACTAATATTTCAATTAAATTGATAACCAATCAAATTCCATATTTAGGGGCAATGTAAAATTAATTGCTTCATCACACTTATCTTGATCATTTGATAGTTGTCTAATATATAAAATAGCATTCATGTCGATCATTTCTACGATATCATAACTTCCATTATTACGACACCAATCAGCACAAAAACCTCTGATCATATTTAATAACATTATTGTTATATTTTTACAAGTATAGCCTTCAGTAATTTCTTTTGATTCTTGGCCTTTTTCAACAATATCAAATAACATTTGATACAAAAAGCGACTTTCACTTATGAACTTTTCCTCATGTTTCATGATAGGAATAATACTAATTTGCCTACAAACTTCAAAACCACAGTTTTGACAATAAAAAGCATAATAAAAACAAAATAATCGTAACTTTAACAAGCAATTATCATGCTTTTCAATATCAACGCTAGCTTCTTGCGAAAAATAGCTATCTATTAATTTGAATATTTCGCGAATGATATCATTCTTATCATTGAAATAATGATAAAAGCTCCCAATAGACAAACCAATATCCTTACACAAATCACTAACACTTATGCGATTGAATCCAAATTTATCTATTAAAGGAATTGCTTTTAATGCTATTTCTTTTCTTTTTTGCTCTTGTTTATATTGTACTTTGTTCACGACTTCACCTTTATGTAACTATTGTTAATTTCTTGCACTAATTTTTATGATGCATATTTATCATAACACAAAAAAAATATCTTAAAAATCATTGACAACATTTTAACAAATATATATCATATTATTAGAATTATATTCTATAATTCTATTCTATTTTTTAAAAAGGAGGGGAATATGAAAAGAATTACATCTATTTTATTGTCTTTGATGTTACTTTTTAGTTTTGTTGGATGTAGCAAAACTGAAGAAGTTGCTTCAATCAAAGATGGAACTTACACTACAACTACTAAAGGTCACAATGGGGACATTGAATTAGAAGTAGTGATCTCCAGCGGTAAGATTGAAACTATCAACATCTTAAACCACGCTGAAACTCCAGGAATTGCAGATAGTGCTTTAGAAAAAATTCCACAACAAATCATTGATAATCAATCTATTGGTGTTGATACCATCAGTGGATGTACGGTTTCTAGCAATGCAATCATCAACGGTGTAAAAGCTGCTTTAGAACAAGCTGGTGCTGATATTGAAGCTTTTTCAAAAAAAGTTGAAAAGACCGTAACTAAAGAAGAAGACCAAGAATATACAACAGATGTTGTTATCATTGGTGCAGGTGGAGCTGGATTAAGTTCTGCTGTTAGTGCTTTACAAAATGATGCAAGTGTAATCGTTATTGAAAAAATGCCTGTTACTGGTGGAAATACAGTTAGATCTGCTGGTTATTACAACGCTGTTGATCCAAAACGTCAAGAAGCATTAGGTATCGAAGATTCGATCGATCTACATATTCAACAAACTTATGAAGGCGGAGATAAAGTAGGTAATTTAGAATTAATTACGACATTTGCAAATAACGCTTATCCAACTTTAGAATGGTTAGAAGATCTAGGTGTAGAGTTCCAAGATACTATTACGACTTGTGTTGGTGCTATTCACCCAAGAACACATACACCTGTCGTACCTTTAGGATCTAGTTACATCGAAACATATGAAAAACATATTGCTCAATATGATAATGCTCAGATCATGCTTGAAACAACCGCAACTCAACTAATTTACGATGAAGAAAGCAATACTGTAACAGGAGTAATCGCAACTGGACCAACAGGTAATACAATTACTTTACATGCTAATAAAGGGGTTATCATCGCAACTGGAGGATTCAGTGCCAACGTTGAAATGCGTGAAGAATATAATACTTTGTGGCCAAATTTAGGTGAATCGCTACCTACTACAAACCATGCTGGAGCTACTGGAGATGGAATCACTTTAGCTAAAGAAATCGGTGCTAATTTGATCGATATGGAATATATCCAATTATTCCCATTGACCAATCCTGAAAATGGTTCAACAAAAGGAATATTGAATGGTGATACAGCTAACTTAATTTACGTTAATAAAGAAGGTACTAGATTTACCGATGAAGGCGGCCGCCGTGATGATATTTGTAAAGACATCTTAAGTCAAACTGATTCTGTTACTTATACCATCTGCGATGGACAAGTATATCCAACCGGTGAAGAAGTAAACCTTGATGGCATCAAAATTAACGATATGGTCGAAAACGGTGAAATCATCAAAGCAAATTCAATTACTGAATTAGCACAAGCTATCGGATGTGATCCCGATACCTTACAAAAAACAATTGATGATTATAACGCTGTGGTAAACGGTGAAAAAGAAGATGAATTTGGTCGTACATTATTCAACAATCCAATCACAACAGCTCCTTTCTATGCTCGTGTACAAGCTCCTGCCGTACACCATACAATGGGTGGTATCCAAATCAACACTGATGCTCAAGTATTAAATACAGATGGCGAAATCATCAACAATCTATATGCTGCTGGTGAAGTTACTGGTGGTATTCATGGTTCTAACCGTCTAGGAGGAAATGCAATTCCAGATACAGCTATTTTTGGTAAAATTGCTGGTCAAAACGCTGCAAACAACTAAATATTTAAAGAAAAAAGATTAATTCACGGTAAATTTGAATTAATCTTTTTTTAATCATTTATATATCTAAATATACCATTATGTCTTATAATTAAATAAAGGAGGTCCATTCAATATGAACTATATCATTTATTCTAATAAAAATTCTCGACTAGAAGCCATCCTTTCGATCATCATCGGTTTGATCTTATTATTTATGCCAGGATTGACAGGCTATCTTGTCATCATGACCATCGGTGTATTATTCATCGCTTGGGGTATCATTCATTTAATAACATATTTTCGCATGAGCGAAGTGGAACGTAACTTCATTGGCTTAAGTGGAGCGATCATTCCAATCGTGATTGGTATCTTGATCATGCTATTTTGGGATTTTATCTTAGGTTTTCTGCCTTTGGTCATTGGTTTGATCATCGTTGTTAATAGCGTATTTACTATTCCAAGTGCCATCGAACAAATAAAAATGAAGCGCTACATCGATAGTATCCTATCTTGTTTCGCTCCATTGATCATTGGTGCTCTTATTATTTCTAATGCCTTTGGTATCGCAACCTTTGCCATTAGTTTATTTGGCATCGTCTTAGTTGCTGGAGGCATCATCAAGCTTATCAATTAATTGATGCTTATGGATTTCTTGTAAGTAATCACCAAATAGTTTTTCTAAATCAGCGTATGTACTTAACCCCGTACATGCGTTTTTTATTTTGGCACTATATGGCATACCTTGGATATACCAACTAGCTAACCCACGCATTTGCTTCATCGCAATCCTTTCGCCTTTTAGGTCACATAAACGTCTAGCGTGGTCATAGCACATTTGAATCCGCTCATCATAACTAGGCATTGCATGTTTTTTACCTTGTAAATAATCATCTAATTGTTTGATCAAAAAAGGGTTACCTATGGCGCCTCTTCCGATCATGATGCCATCACACTTGGTATACTCTAACATCTTGATTGCTTGATCGACCGTTTTGATATCCCCATTACCAATTACTGGAATATCTAAGATTTCTTTCATCTTCTTGACATAGTCCCAATCTGCTAGCCCTTCATACATTTGTCCACGAGTACGGCCATGCAAGGCAATAGCTTTGACCCCAACATCTTGCAAAGCTTTGGCTAATTCAAAACAATTGATCGTTTCTTTGGTCCAACCTAAGCGCATCTTAACCGTTACAGGTTTATCTACCGCTTCTACAATGGCTTTAACTAATTTGATCGCATATTCAGGATCTTTCATCAAAGCACTACCTGCTTCCGATTTCACGATCTTATTAACAGGACAACCCATATTGATATCGATGATATCACAACTCGTATGTTTATCTAAATATTTAGCAGCTGGGATCATCGAATCAAGATCATGGCCAAATAATTGAAAGGTCAAAGGATGTTCATTCTCAAAGCTTTGACACATTTCTAAGGTCTTGGAACTGCTAAACATCAACGCTTTATCACTGATCATTTCACTATAGACCAATCCAGCATTGAAGTTATAACAGATCGATCTGAACGCACTGTTGCTGACACCAGCCATCGGGGCAATAACGATCGGATTTTTGATCGTAATATCACCTATCTTAAACATGAACGCTTAAACTCCAAAATGCTCTTTAATTCTTCTTCCGTAAAATTATAGGTCTTATTACAATATTCACACTTAACTTCACAACCATGATCTTCTTCGATCATCGCTACGATCTCATCTTCATGCAATGTTGAGATACCCGCCATGAAACGTTCTTTTGAACAATCACAATGCCATCTAACACTGCTTTCTTCTACGATTTCTACATCCGCAAATAATGATCTTACGATTTCTTCGATCGATAAACCACTATCCAATAAATTAGAAATTGGTTTTAAGTTTTTAACTAATGCTTCACAAGTTTCAATATCTTCTTCAGTGGCATTTGGCATCAATTGGATCAATAATCCTCCGGCACATTTAACGCTATTATCGCTATCGACCAAGACACCCACGCTAACGATCGATGGTGTTTGTTCGCTTACGCTAAAATAATATGCAAAATCATCGCCAATCTCACCACTTACCAATTGAACCTTACCTGTAAAATTTTCTTTTAAACCTAGATTTCGCGTCACGCTTAGATAACCATCTGTCCCTACAGCTAAGCCAACCGCTAATTTTCCACTGTCATTATATTGCATACAGATCTCATTGTTACCAACAAAACCTTTGATATCTCCATTTTTGCTGGCTACTACCAAGCATGTACCAATTGGCCCATTGCCATTGATATTGATCGTAATCTTTTCGTCATCATTTTTCAACATCGAAGCCATCATACATGCTACTGCTTCGATCCTTCCTAAAGCCGCACAAGAAGTTGGCCATAGATCATGTTGTAAACGTGTATCTTCTACTAATTTAGTACAATCAACCCCATAGATACGCACATGATCATTTAACGCTAACGCTTTTAATAATTTATTTTCCATTACTTTACCATCCTTATTAATTTTCGATTGATCCGATTCATCATTCGTTTCTCTACTTTCAAGATCTCCCGATCATAAGTAAATAACCCGTTCATTTCTGTTTCGACATCGCTTAATTGGGTATAGATACAGCCACCCAAGCCTTTTTCCACAGCTTTACGGATCTGATTATCGTATAAGTTATAAATTGCTTTACCTAATTTTAATTTTTCTTTGAATTTTTTATAGCCAAAAACTTTATCACTTAGACTATGTCCATATTCTCGATAGGCATATCCCCCAAATTCGCTCAATATCTCGATCCTACCCTGACGATCTTTCAGATGGATATAAGGTCCAAAGTAGACATGACGACTTTTAAAATCGCCACCTTTTTGATCAAACCAACCACTCGCATGATCGATCAATCTAGTTTGATCAATTTCCTTGACCCGATCGACCCAATATAGACTATCAAATTGGCCCCATCCTTCATTAAAGATGACCCAACTAAAGATACATGGGTGATTATATAAATGATTGATCATCCCAAACAGTTCTTTTTCAAAAGCGGATCGAGATTTTTCGTTATCGCGACCAAATGCAGCATAATCATCATCTTTGACCTTAAAGCCTAGATATCCTTTATATTGCACCAGGGACATATCATAATCATTGCCGCCATTGACCATATCCTGCATGACCAAGATACCCAAACGATCGCAATGATAATACCAGCGGTGGTTTTCTATTTTAACATGCTTACGCAGCATATTAAAGCCCATTTCTTTAACGGTTTGTAATTCATAGATCATCGCTTCATCACTGGGATAAGTATATAACCCATCACAATTATAGCCTTGATCTAATAATCCTGTTAAAAATAATGGCTTATTATTCAACATGAACCTAACATGCCCATGACGATCTTTGCCCTTGCTAAATTTACGCATTCCAAAGTAACTTTTGATATAATCATCAGCTGTTTCAATATAAACATCATATAGAAAAGGATTATCTGGGGTCCAAGCTTTAAACTGATCAAACTTCAATAAGATCTGTTTATCTTTGACGATATCCTTAAAGACATCTTGCCCATTATCCCTAACGGTTATGACTGCTTGCTCAAAGTCACCAAACAATTGAATGAACACACTAGCATCATCAAAAAGTGGCGTGATCTTGATATCCTCGATATGCCTTTCACAGACATCTTCTAACCATACGGTTCCCCAGATGCCCGCTGTAGGTTTATACCATATTTTTTCAGCTTCAAGCTTTTGTTTACCATAAGCATAAATACCTTTATCGCTACGATCGCTCACCGCCACGATCAAAACATTTTCATCTTGTAAAAAGCGGGTAACATCCATGCTAAAAGGTAAATAACCACCGCTATGCATACCTACTTCTACATTATTTAAGTAAACGACACATTTTTGATCGACAGCTTCAAAATGTAAGATCGTTCTTTCATTGGTACGCCGATAACTAAAACGCTTGCGATACCACAAGACCTCGTCATCTTTTAATACTTCTAGGGCATTGCTTAAAGGTGAACCAACAGGAAAAGGGACCAAAATATTTTGATAATTTGATCCTGGTTGTCCATCTTTGCTTGTAATTTCATACTGCCAAATACCATTTAAGCAAGTATAGCTATCCCTTTGCATATGCATCCGGGGATACTCGCTGAAACATTTTTTGACATCGATCTTTTTCGCCCATCTTGTCTGCATACATGTACCTATATTAACATCCTATATTTTACCATAATGAGCTAAAAAACTAAAATAGTTGCCCTATGTAAAACAACTGATCAATGATCGCAGCAACACTCATATACCACAAATCACTTTTACTTCAATGTTACAGATCAAACAATTTATTACTTACAACATAAAATGTGAACGACTGTGAACGAAAAACAAAGTAAAATATCATGTATTAAAGCCTTTTTTCTCGTTATTTTGGTTAATTTAAGCAAAATCGTGAACGACCGTGAACGAAAATTATGCCCAATTATATTTTAAAGTTAACAAATTCCATACTTCTATTATCATCAATATTTAGCGAAAAGAATTCTACTTTTTTAACTTTGAAAATTACTAATTAATATAAAGCCTTACACACTAATAATACTAAAAAAGCACCTTTAGGTGCCCTAACGATAATTATTACGAAGGATACTGGTATGACGCACAAAATATCCTCGGCGTTTAAAATATTTTTCCGCTTTTGTTATTAGCTCTGGATCACGCGTGATCCCAAACACACAAGATCCTGAACCCGTCATCAAGCTACCATCAAAACCAAGATCCAACATCTTTTGTTTAACCTTCGCGATTTCTTTGTTCATGGTGAAACTTGATGCTTCTAGGCTGTTACCTAACAGTTTGCAGACTTGTTCATAATCACTTGTTTCTAAAGCATTTTTCAAGCCCATGACATCTGGATGTTCACAATCCATCTTATCAATCATTTCAAAAGCTTTTTTGGTCATGATGCCACGATGAGGTTTGACCAAGAAAATTTCAAATGGACAATCAAATTTAAATGGTTCGATGATATCCCCGATACCTCTAACCACGGCGGGACGATTCATACAACAAAAAGCTACATCAGCTCCCACTTTTGTCGCTAATTCGATCATCTTTTCATTAGGCATGTTAAGCCTTAATAACTTTCGAACCAAACGAATGGCTGCTGCTCCATCGCTACTGCCTCCCGCTAAACCAGCTTGCGTTGGAATATGTTTAGTTAGTTTGATCTTAAAGTTTTCTTCAAAACCATATTCTTCACGTAAGACATTGATAGCTTTGATGATGGTATTTTTTTCATTCATTGGCAGATAACCAACATTTTGTTCCATCGACATTTCGGGAGCGATTTCCATTTCTAACACATCATAAAAATTGATCGGTACCATGATCATTTCTAATTCATGATAGCCATCGGCTCGTATTCCCACGACATCTAAACTTAAATTAATCTTTGCATACGCTCTTTCTTTCATGATCATACCTCTCATATAATTGAATGAATTGTTCTAAACTTAATTCTTGGGCCCTTGCCTTATTACTTAGCTGACAATCAGCCAAGATCTTTTCGACCAGTGGGCCATCTTGAAGATATTCACGCAAGTTATTATACAAAGTTTTACGACGTTGTTTAAAACTAGCTTTTACCAAGGCAAAAAAGGCTGCTTGATCATTGATTGCTGGACGTTGATGCTGACTAAATTGCACTACGGCACTATCAACATTTGGTTTAGGATTAAAGACGTTCCGGCTGACCTTGATGATCGTTTTGACATCATATAGATATTGGCTCATGACGCTTAGCGCATTATAATCCTTACTATTGACCTTAGCACTAAAACGATCTGCTACTTCTTTTTGCATCATGACCGTGATTTTATCAACTTGCTGTTCACATTCAAATAACTTAAACAAGATCGGAGTCGTGATGTAATATGGCAGATTCGCACATACGACAACTTTACCATATTGTTCTTTCAATGTTTTAACAACACTTGCTAGCTCACAATTTAAAAAATCTTCGTTGATGATCTTAACATTGTCTAGATCTGCTAAGCTATAAGCCAAAACATCCAAAAGCTTGGTATCGATCTCATAAGCCAACACAAATTTGGCACGTTGAGCCAACATCTGTGTCAGCGCACCGATCCCCGGACCTATCTCAATGACACAACCATCCTGACAATCAGCTTTGTCCGCAATATTCGCAACGATATTGCTGTCGGTCAAAAAGTTTTGACCATAACCTTTTTTAGCTCTTAGATCAAATTTTTCTAATATTTCATTTGTCCTTGCCACACTAGCAATTATCTTCATCTGTTAAAACCTTTCTGATATCTTCTTTATTTAATTGTAACATATTACAACGCTTTAATAACTGCTTTGTATTACATTTGCCAATATGTAACTTACGACCTACCTTATTTCGTAAACTTGCACTTTCGCTTTGTCCACTTAAACCAAGTTCTAAAAGATCCATCGTTGTTAAGGTAGTTTCATATTCACCATAGGTCAATAAGTTTTCAAGAGCTTCTTTCAAGATCTCATATGAAGCATGCTCAATACCCACCTTATGCTTAAAGCGGCAATCATCAGCTTGTAAAAAGGCATTTTTACAGCCTTTGACCTTTTCGTTGATGATGCTTCTGATCTTTTCACCTGGACTATCTGGATCACAGAAAATAATTACCCCTCGACGTTTTTGCGCTTTAGCAATCAAACCTAAAGTAAAATCACTTAAACATGTACCATGGGTCTCGATCGTATCACAATCAAAATACCTTTTAAGATTCAAGGTATCATTTTTTCCTTCTACTACGATAATTTCTTTGATCATTTTTTACTCCACTTCAAAATTTTCTGGTTTCATTTGTAAACGCCATTGTAAGATATTTTCCACACTTCGTAACACAACGACCAAGCTAACAAAAGGTGCAATCAAATCCGAGATGCTCTCAGCAAAAAAAGCACTAGATGCCCCAAAGATGCTAGGAATGATCAATAAAAAGATAAAATATATGCCCTTTCTAAAAAAGGAAAGCGGCAAAGATAAACGAACTGCTCCTAAGGCCGTTAACCCATCGATCAATTCATATTGCATTCCCAATGGGATGATAAATATCGTCATGATCCTGATAGCTTTTACGCTTTGCAAGATAACTTGTTCATCCATCGTAAATAAATATACAAAGTATCTTCCGCCTACCCAAGCAAATAAGAACATGATGATCTCAAAGCTAATACATACTTTGATGATATACTTCCATGCTTCTTTAACTCTTTCCACTTGGTAAGCTCCATAGTTATAACTTAAGATACATTGCGTACCCCCACTAATACCACCTAAAGGCATCGTTACTAACAACATAAAGGATTGGGCTACCGTATTTGCCATGATCAAAAGATCAGCTTGCTCACCACCATAGTGTTTTAAGGTCATATTCATCGCAATGATCATGATATTATCAAAAGCGATGATGATAAATTGCGTAAAGCCGATCTTTAAGATGCTTAAACAATGTTGAACATTCAACGGCTCAAAATGGAGATTGACCGCTAATTTTTGTTTGAATAATACGCTCAAGACAAACAAACAGCTTAAGGCTTGAGCTATGATGGTAGCTAAGGCTGCGCCCGCAACCCCCATATCTAAGGTATAGATAAAGATAGGATCCAAGATGATATTGGCGATCGCCCCGATCAATACCGATACCATTCCCGTCTTCGCAAAGCCTTGGCAATTGATAAAGTTATTCATCCCTACGCTTAATAAAGCAAAAGGTGTTCCTAAAAGATAAATGCTAAAATAACTTTTAGCATAAACGATGGTCGCATCACTGGCACCAAATAAATAAAGCATCTGCTCTTGGAAAGGAAAAAGGCTGATCACTAACAAGATCGAAATGGTCAATAATAGCGTAAAGCTATTAGCCATGATGCTTTGCGCCTTTTGGTGATTTTTTTCCCCTAACGCAATGGAACAAAGTGGCGCACCTCCAACCCCGATCAATGATGCAAATGCCCCAATCATCGTTACGACCGGTCCACACACCCCAATTCCCGCTAAAGCTAAACTACCAACTTCGGCAATATGACCAATATAAATACGGTCGATGATGCTATATAAAACATTGACAAACTGTGCGATCATACATGGTATGGCAATCGCAAAGACCAGTTTATCGATTCGATCCTTTCCTAAATCATTTTGCATTTTTATTCCCCTTTAAATAATTTATCAAAATTTATCACTAATTGCTTTTGTAAGCTTTCTTCATCAATTTCTTTTAATTCCGCGATCTTCTTACCCACATAGACCACATATGCTGGTTCATTACGTTTGCCACGATATGGTTCAGGCGTTAGATATGGGCAATCGGTTTCGATCAATAAATGCTCTAAAGCAATAGCTTTAGCCACTTCTTTTGGTTCATGAGCATTTTTAAAGGTCACTGGACCTGCCAGTGAAATATAATAACCCAACTTTTCAAATTCCACGGCCATTTCCTTGCTGCCGCTATAACAATGCAAGACCCCCTTGCAACGATGTTCTTTTAAGATATCAAAGGTGTCTTGCAAAGCATCACGCGAATGGACGATGATCGGTTTATTTAAGCTTTTGGCTATTTCGATCTGTTTGATGAAATAAGCTTTTTGTTGTTCTTTATTATCTTTATCCCAATAATAATCTAAACCAATTTCCCCGATCGCACATACTTCTTCTTTGTTAGCGTAAGTTAAAAATTGTTCCCAAGTTTTTTCATCCAAGTTTTTGACATCACTAGGATGGATCCCTACTGCTACTTTAAAGCGGGGATCTTCTTTGGCTAAGGCCAAGGCTTTTTCATATTCATGGGCATAACAACATACGATCATACAACGTGCGATATCTTGTTGTTTGATCCTAGCAATTACTGCTGCTTGATCATCGAAGGTTTCATCGATGATATGACAATGACTATCGATCCAACTCATTTTATTTACCTAAACAGAACTTGCTAAATAAAGCGTCCAATAAATCTTCTTTCGATGCTTGTCCTAAGATTTCTTTTAAGCTTTCGTAAGCTAAATTCAGATCGATGCTCACAAGATCCAATTCAATATTAGCTTGGATCCCATTTAAGACATCTTCCATATGTTGTTTAGCTTTGATCGCAAGTCCGATCTGCCTTTCATTATTTAAGGTATCTTTACGATTATCGATGATGGCTTGTTCAAACATTTCATTGATCTTATTTACCAACTCATCGATATCATTATTGATGGCGCTGATGTTGATACCTTTGGCCATCCTTTGTTTATCGGCTTTATTATAGACCAAGATACATGGTTTGTTTTGGCATAATGCCAATAGCGCGGCATCTTCCTCATCTTGTTTTGCGGCATCCATGACCATGATGACCAATTGAGCCTTATCTAAAGCCGCTTTGCTTTTTTCGATTCCGATCTTTTCCACGATATCTTCGGTTTCTCTGATTCCCGCGGTATCGATCAAGTTTAAGGTAACTTGGCCGACATTAACGCTGCCTTCAACAAGATCTCTAGTGGTTCCTGCAACGGAAGTTACGATGGCCTTATCTTCCTGTAACATTGCATTTAATAAAGAACTTTTACCCACATTCGGTTTCCCTAAGATGACCGTATCAATGCCTTTTTTGATGATGATGGCATTTTGTGCTTCTTTGATGATCTGATCGATACGACTTAAGAAATGTTGCACCCTAGGTAAGATCTTTTCATTGGTCAAAACTTCTACATCATCATACTCTGGATAATCGATATTAACTTCGATATTAGCGATCATATCCAAGATATCATCACATAAGGGATCGATCAAACGAGTAACGCTACCTTTTAAGCTATTGATCGCACTATGGGCTTGATTAGCGGTATTAGCGCCAATTAGATCATTGATCCCTTCTGCTTGGCTAAGGTCGATCCGCCCATTTAAAAAGGCCCTTTGGGTAAATTCCCCCGGATTGGCTAACCTTGCACCCTGAGCGATACATAAAGCTAAGATCCTTTTGGTTACATATACGCCCCCATGGCAATTGATCTCTACGATATCTTCACATGTATAAGAGCGGGGTGATCGAAAAACACTAACCAACACTTCATCAACATCGCCATCTTCATCTTTGATAAAGCCATAATTGATCGTATTGGCCGCTACTTGATGAAGATCCTTGCTAAAGATGCGCGAAACGATATCAATAGCTTGATCACCACTTAAACGAATGATCGAAATCGCTTGTTCCATCAAAGCGCTCGCGATCGCGACGATCGTATCATTAAACACTAAACTTCACCTTCCTTCTTAAACAAAGCAGGTGATGACTTAGCACCACCTATTCTTCTATACAATTCAATAATTCCAAAATCCGATTAAGATCATTGACATCCGCATATTTGATCGTAATCTTCTTATTTTCCACCGTAACTTTGGTTTGTAAACGGCTTTCCATATAAGCTTCCACATTTGCAAGGTTAGGATCTTTGACCTTGACCTTTTTGACGGGCTTTTCTTCATTCATTTCCTTGATCAAACGTTCAACTTCTCTTACGCTCATCTTTTGAGCAACGATTTTTTGCGCTAGCTCAATGATCTTATCTTCATCATCTAAAGTGATCAACGGACGAACATGCCCAAGAGCTAATTGCCCTTTAGAAACCATATCTTGCACTTCTAATGGCAATTTTAACAATCTTAAGATATTAGCACAATATTCCCGCGATTTGCCCACACGCTTAGCCAATAATTCTTGGGTATAACCTAAACGATCCATTAAATTTTTATATGCATTGGCTTCTTCAATGGCATTTAGATCTTCACGTTGCACATTTTCAAGGATCGCAATTTCCATCATTTGTTCATCATTAAAATCAACGATGATAGCTGGAACATGATCTAAGCCGGCTTTTTTAGCCGCTCTAAAACGACGTTCCCCGGCAATGATCTCATAGCCTTGGACGCTTTGTCTTAATAATAATGGTGTAAAGATCCCATGTTCAACGATCGATGCGGTTAGCTCTTCTAACGCTTTTTCATCAAAGATCTTACGTGGCTGATAGGGATTAGGTCTAATGCTATCAATGGCTATCTCACTAGCCGATTGTAAGCTACTGCTCTCTTCGATATTAGAAATAAGATCTTCGATCCCATCCCCAAAAATATTTTCTAAGCCCTGACCTAAAGCTGGACGTTTAGCTTTCTTTGTCATCTATCTCACCCCTTTGCTATTATTCGCTATGACCTCACGCACCAAAGACATATATGCCTTCGCTCCTGATGATTCCATATCATAAGTATAGATCGATTGACCTGTACTTGGAGCTTCCGACAATTTGACATTACGTGGGATATAGCTACGATATACCTTTTCTTTAAAGTATTTACGCACTTCTTGTTGGACTTCAACGCTTAAATTCGTACGGGCATCAAACATCGTCAACAAGACACCTTCAATGGCTAAATGTGGATTAAATAAACGTTGAACCAAACGGATCGTACTTAATAACTGTGTCAAGCCTTCCAAAGCATAATATTCACTTTGCACCGGAATGATCACCGAATCTGCCGCGGTCAAGGCATTGGTATTTAACAAACCCAATGAAGGTGGACAATCGATGATGATATAATCATAATCATTACGCACTTCATCCAATTTATTCTTCAATAGTTTTTCACGACCATCACGATACTTTGCCATCTCCAGATCAGCACCCGCTAGATTGATATTGGCACATAGCACATCTAAGCGCGGATCATAGATCGGTAAATTGACCACACATTCACTCACACTATCACGGCCTAATAAGACATCATTAACGGTCTTGGTAAAACCATAGTTTTTCGCTCCGATACCCTGCGTAGCATTACCCTGAGGATCAAAATCGACCAATAATATTCTTTTGTTACAATATGCAAGCCCTGCTGCTAGATTGATACTAGTCGTCGTCTTGCCAACTCCACCTTTTTGGTTTGCTATCGCAATAATTTTCGCCATGGTTCCTCCTACTTTTTAAATTTAACTTTAATAATTACATCCTCATCATTTTCATCTAGTTCACTAGTAACCACGATCCCTGTCTTGCGAATCATATCCAAACATTGGTTGATCGAATTGATCCCAATTTGAATATTCCGCGTAAAACCTTTGGTCATGACCTTACGTGGCTTATGCTCTTTATTTTTTAGGGCTGCAATATATTCTTCTGTTTGCCGCACATTTAAATTCTTATCAATGATCCGCTTCATCGTATCAACTTGCAGATCTTTTTCCACGCTCAACAAAGCTCGAGCATGGCGCTCGCTTAATTTTTTTTCACTAATAGCTAATTGAACCGCTTCTGGTAATTGCAACAAGCGGATCTTATTCGCAATCGTCGATTGCGATTTCCCTAATTTTTCAGCTAGCTTCTCTTGGGTAATATTAGCTAGGGACATTATTTTAACATAAGCTTTAGCTTCTTCGATAGAGGTAAGATTTTCTCTTTGGATATTTTCTACCAAAGCTAGTTGCGCACTTTGCAGATCACTTGGATCCATGATCAAACAAGGAACCTCTTTAAAGCCCGCCAAAACACACGCTCTAAATCTTCTTTCCCCCGCTATGATCTCATATCCTTTATCCGCTTTTCTAACCACAATTGGCTGCAGCAAGCCATTTTCCTTGATCGATTCTGCTAACTCCTGCAATGTCTTATCATCAAATTGCAAGCGTGGCTGAAAACGATTAGCCTTAATTTCCTCTACGGCAATCAATGTTGCATTTCTCATTTATCTTCCTCACAAAGGTTGTTTCTTGATCTTAGCAAACGCCCTAGGATACATCATAGGCGTATGCTTTACTTTACTAAAATAAAAGTTAATCCGCATTGAACCATCTAACAACTTATCTTCATAACAGCTTTTAAGCTCAACTCCCAGTTTTTGTAACGCATTTTGCGCTTTTTGATATTCAT
>JALEMK010000053.1 GCA_022768265.1 Erysipelotrichaceae bacterium | reverse complement strand
AAATTATGATGAAATATATGAAAGTTTTATAAAGGAAGCAGAAGGAATCGTGAATGCAGCGATGAGTGATGGTTACAATACTTCAATTTATAATTATGAATGGGGAAGTAATGGAACTATTGCAGATAATGGTAATTTGCTAATGATGGCTTATGATATTACTAAAGATCATGCTTATCGACAAATGGCTGTTGAACAACTTAACTATTTGTTAGGGAAAAATAGCTTAAATATGTCGTTTGTTAGTGGATATGGATTTAATAGCCCTAAGAATGTTCATCATCGATTAAGTGAGTTTAAAAATATTACGTTGAATGGTGTACTTGTTGGTGGGCCAAATAATAGTAGGGAAGATATGATTACTTCGCAAATAGGTGCAGATGTTCCGCCAGCAAAAGTATATGCGGATAACTATGAAAGTTATTCAACTAATGAGATGTCGATTTATTGGAATGCTTCATTGATACATTTAATTTCCTCATTAAGGTAAAACATTGTATAATTATTAACACAAAGGTGAGGGTTAAGCATGAAGATAGCAGTTGCAGGTACAGGATATGTTGGGTTGAGTTTAGCTGTTTTATTATCGTTAAAGTATGAAGTTGTGGCTTTAGATGTTATTGCTGATAAGGTTAACAAAATAAATAATAAGGTGTCACCTATTCAAGATGAATATATTGAAAAATATATAAAATCAAAAAAGTTAAATTTAGTAGCCACTTTAGATGAAAGAGTAGCTTATTGTGACGCAGATTATATTATCGTAGCTGCTCCTACAAATTATGATCCAGTAAAAAATTATTTTGATACATCTATTGTTGAAAAAGTTATTTCATCAGCATTAAGACTTAATAATAATGCAATAATTGTAATTAAATCAACAATTCCTGTTGGTTATACAAAAAGTATTAGAGAAAAGTTTTCAACAAATCGTATTATTTTTAGTCCAGAGTTTTTGCGTGAAAGTAAAGCTTTGTATGATAATCTTTATCCAAGTAGAATTATTGTAGGAACGGATTTAGCAGATGAAGTTTTGATGAAAAAAGCAGAATTTTTTGCGAAAATGTTAAAAGAATGTGCTATTAAACAAGATATCGAAACACTAATCATGGGATTTACTGAAGCTGAAGCTGTTAAGTTGTTTGCTAATACTTATTTAGCATTAAGAGTTAGTTTTTTTAACGAATTAGACACGTATGCAGAAATTAAGGGATTGGATACAAGACAAATTATAGATGGGGTATGTTTAGATCCTAGAATAGGATTACATTATAATAATCCATCTTTTGGCTATGGAGGATATTGTTTACCAAAAGATACTAAACAATTGCTGGCTAACTATAATGATGTACCACAAAATTTAATTGCTGCAATTGTAGAATCTAACCGTACACGTAAAGACTTTATTGCTAATAAAGTTTTAGAGTTAGCTGGTTATTATACATATGAGAATAATAATCAATATGATAGATTCAAAGAGAAAGATGTAACTATTGGTATATATCGTTTAACAATGAAATCAAATAGCGATAATTTTAGACAGTCATCTATCCAAGGAGTTATGAAAAGAATTAAAGCTAAAGGGGCGAAAGTCATCATATATGAACCAACATTAGAAAACGGTACTTCATTTTTTGGTAGCCTAGTTATTAATGATTTAGCTGAATTTAAAAGGCAAAGTGATGCGATCGTTGCGAATCGTTATGATGAATGTTTAGATGATGTGCAAGATAAAGTATATACAAGAGATTTATTCAGAAGGGATTAGATGATATGTTTAAAGATAAAGTGTTATTGATTACCGGTGGTACAGGATCATTTGGTAATGCGGTTGCTAAGCGTTTTTTAACCAGTGATATCAAAGAAATAAGAATTTTGTCACGAGATGAAAAAAAACAGGATGATATGCGTCATGAGTATCAAGCAAATTATCCTGAGTATAGTCATAAATTAAAATTCTATATTGGGGATGTGCGTGACTATAACTCTATAAATTATGCATTTAAAGGAGTTGATTATGTTTTTCATGCGGCTGCATTGAAACAAGTTCCATCATGTGAGTTTTATGTTATGGAAGCTGTTAAAACCAATGTTGTTGGTAGTGATAATGTAATCAAGGCTTGTGTGGAAAGCGGTGTTCGTAAAGCTATCTTTTTGAGCACAGATAAAGCGGCATATCCAATCAATGCAATGGGGATGACCAAAGCACTAATGGAAAAGAATGTTGTAGCAAGAAGTCGTCAAATGACTGATACTGATCCAGTTTTATGTCTAACTAGATACGGAAATGTTATGGCCTCAAGAGGAAGCGTCATACCTTTATTTTGTGAACAAATTGCTGCTGGCAAGCCTTTAACCGTAACAAATCCTGATATGACACGGTTTATGATGACATTAGAAGATGCAGTAGATTTGGTTCTATATGCTTTTGAACATGGAAATCAAGGTGATTTGTTTGTGCAAAAAGCGCCAGCCGCTACGATCGAAGTTTTGGCCCAAGCCGTTAAAGAATTGAAAGCTGCAGATAATGATATCGTATGCATCGGTACTAGACATGGTGAAAAACTATACGAAGTATTGGTAACCAAAGAAGATATGGTCAAAGCTGAGGATATGGGCGATTATTATCGCATTCCTGCAGACAATCGTGACTTAAATTATGATAAATACACTAATAAAGGTGAAAAGAAATTTGAAATAGCTGAGGAGTATAATTCACATAATACCGAAAGATTGGATGTTGAAGGTATGAAGAAGTTACTTCTAAAACTTGATTTATTTAAATAGGTAATGAATATGAAGGTAGCTTTGATTAATTCTGTTTATGGATTTGGAAGTACCGGAAAGATCGTAATGAACCTTTGCAAGATGGATAATGTGCTTGCAAAGGCTTTTTATGGTCGTAAAGCAGCAGTAAATGATGGAATAGGTGTTAAATTTAATGGGTTTTGGGGCAATGTAAATCAGACCATCCAAACTTTCATCTTAGATAATCATGGTTTTAGTTGCACATATGCTACTAAAAAGCTAGTTGATAAATTGAAAGAATTTGATCCTGATATTGTTCATTTACATAATTTACATGGTTATTATATTCATGTGGGCATACTTTTCGAGTATTTGAAGAATGCTAATATCAAAGTGATTTGGACCTTGCATGATTGTTGGAGCTTTACTGGACATTGTCCTCATTTTGAAGCTGTTGGTTGTAATAGATGGATCGATGGTTGTTATGAATGTCCCCTATATCTAAAATATCCATTTTCATTTAATAAATATAATGCCAAGAAGAATTATCAATTAAAAAAAGCGGCCTTTTCTTCTGTTTCTAATATGCATATCGTGGTACCTTCGAATTGGTTAAAAGATCAAGTACAAAAGTCTTATTTAAACAAATATCCGTGTGAAGTAATTAATAATGGTATTGATTTAAATATCTTTAAATATGAAAAAACAGCAACTAAAAAAGCTAAGTTTACGATCTTGGCGGTTTCTAGCATGTGGTATACAGAAAAAGGTCTAAAAGATCTAGTAGCTTTTGCTAAATTATTAGATGATGATATGGAATTAGTGGTTATTGGTTTAAATAAAAAACAAAGTAAGATGTTTGGTAAAAATGTTTGTTGTTTACAAAGAACAAACAATGTGCAAGAACTAGTTGATCATTATAATGCTGCTGATGTTTTTGTTAATTTTACTTATGAGGATACTTTCCCAACGGTTAATTTAGAGGCTATGGCATGTGGATTGCCAGTTTTTACTTATCGTAGCGGTGGAGCTACCGAAATGATTGATGAATGTTCTGGTAGGATAATAACTAAGTATGCGGTAAATGAAATGTATCAAAGGGTCATTCAGCTTAAAAATAAAGAAATATCGTTTGATAAGCAACAAATAGCCGCTAGGATGGATAAATACGATTTAAAAAAGATGTATGAACGATATTTCGCATTGTATGAAAGGATATATCATGGAAAAGATTAAAGTATGTTGGATAAGTAATATTC
>JALEMK010000010.1 GCA_022768265.1 Erysipelotrichaceae bacterium | reverse complement strand
GCAGCGTTAACATATACAAATTCATTAAATTCACCTTGGAAATTTAAATTTTCGTAATTTTTACGATTAATTTTCTCTAGCTGATTTTGCTCAACAAGTTTATTTATTAAATAATAACTGAGATTCATAATTTTAAGATCTTCAATCGAATATATCATTTGATTAGGGTCTAGTTTGTTCATTATATCACCTTTTAAACTAATATCGGTTGTTATCAATGATAACCGTCATTCATTTAAATTTTAGAGATATTACAAACGGTGTCAATTATTAATAGCTGGGATAATAAAATGCTTCTATTTAAATAATAAAATAAATTGCATTGACAAAATGAATATAATTATTTATAATGAAAGCGTTAACACAAATACTCAATTGAGGCTGTAACTTTAATTAGGCAGGACCTGGGTTGAAAGGATGATTCCTTTTTATCTTGGTCCTTTTTCTAAGATTAAAGCGAAAGAAGGTGAATGGTTGAAAGTAAAGAAAATCTTGAACAATAATGTGGTTATTGCTACAGATGATCGGTTAAAAGAATATGTTGTAGTAAGTTTAGGAATTGCCTACAACACTAAAATTGGTCAAGATATACCCGAAGATAAGATCGAGCGGATATTTACTTCAGACCAAGAAAAAAATCAGTTAACTAATCTAGTAGAAGCTATTCCTCAGCAGTATTTCAATTTGGCCGGCGAAATTATTGAATATGTTGAGCAAATGCTAGGCAAAAAGTTAGGTAATGCCATTTATATCACTTTAACTGATCATATCAATTTTATTAAAGAACGGGTCGAAAAAGGGATTTTACCTGAAAATTCTCTAAAATGGGAAATTAGACAATATTATCCTAAAGAGTTTCATATATCATCAAAAGTTGTGGAGCTATTGGAAGATGAATTTGAATGTGAATTAAACGATGATGAAATAGCATCGATCGCTATGCATATCATCAATGCGGAAATTGATAACGGTAGCATGAAAAAAAGTTCAAAGGAAATTCAGCTTATTGATGAAGTAATGAAAATCTTACGGTACCAAGCACAGATCGTTGATAACTTGAATGATTTAAATTATCAACGTTTGATCACGCATGTACGCTTTTTTTGTCAAAGAGTTCTGGCAAATAATCAACTAAAAGAAGATAATCCATTGTTTCAAATGGTAAAGCAAGCTTATAAAGAATCGTATGAGATTGCAAAAAAAATAAAAGCTTATATTGAAAATGAACTTGATTGTGAAGTTAGCGATGATGAGCTAACATATCTAATCATTCATATCGAAAGAACATTGAAGCGAAAGTAAGGAAGTGTAACCCAAAAGGGGCAGGATCCATTTACAATTTTTTGTGATGGGTCCTTTTTGTTTATTAATATCAATTAGGGAGAATAAGATGAAAAAGTATGAAGAATTAGCCAAGTTTATTATTGAAAATGTTGGTGGTGAAAGTAATGTCATTTCGTTAACACATTGTGTTACACGTTTAAGATTTATTTTGAAAGATGAGGGAAAAGCTAATACTGAAGCTTTAAATAATCGCGATGATGTATTAGGGGTAATTCAAAAAGGTGGACAATATCAAGTTGTTATTGGAAATGCTGTGGAAGATGTATATGATGAGGTGTTAAGTCAGGGTAAATTTGCAGCAGGAGATGATAGCAAACAAGAACAAGAAGAAGGAATATTTAATACGATCGTAGCTGTTATTTCAGGGATATTTACACCACTTTTAGGTTTGATGTGTGGCTGTGGTATCATCAAAGGTTTCATGGCTTTCTTTGTAGCCATGAAATGGTTAGCACCAACTAGTGGTACCGTAGTTATCTTAAATGCTATAGGCGATGTGATCTTCTATTTCTTTCCAATTTTTGTGGGATATTCAGCAGCTAAGAAGTTTAAGATGAATGAATATATTGGAGGAGCTATTGGAGCTTCTTTGGTATATCCTTCTATTGTTGCTTTAGCAAAGGCAGAACCGCTATATCAAATGTTTGCGGGAACTATGTTTGAATCCAATGTTACTGCTAATTTATTTGGTATTCCTGTAATGATGATGGGTTATGCATCTACAGTGATTCCAGCCATCTTAGCAGTATGGGTGGGATCTAAGATCGAAAAGCTAATGAAACAGATCATTCCTACTGTTTTAAAGATGTTCTTAGTGCCAGCCATTACTTTAGTATTGACCGTATCACTTACTTTGATCGTAGTAGGTCCAGTGGCAACTTGGCTTTCGGATATCATTGGTTTTGTGTTTGTAGGTATTAGAAATATCTCACCAGTATTATGCGGTGCTTTAGTTGGTGGCTTTTGGCAAGTACTTGTTATGTTTGGCATCCATCAAGGTTTAACACCGATTGGTTTAAATAATTTGATCGCTTTTGGTTATGAAAATGTATTATGTAATATGCAATGTGTGCCTTTTGTAACATGCGCAGTTGTATTTTCAATTTATTTAAAGACTAAAGATAAAAAATTAAAAGAAATTGCTTTGCCAGCAGCTATTTCTAGTTTCATGGGGGTTAGTGAACCTTCTATTTATGGGGTTACCTTACCACTTAAAAAACCATTTATCATTACTTTGATTTCATCAGCGATCGGAGGCGCTATCATGGGCTTCTTTGATGTTAAAAAATATACGATGGGTGGTTTAGGTTTGTTTGCTTTCCCTGCTTATATTAATCCTGAAACAGGTTTTGATATGTCTTTCTATGGTACGATCATTGCGGTATTAGTAGCAATGGCTTGTGGCTTTATCTTAACTTGGATGTTTGGATATAAGAATGAAGAAGTAAATGAGGAAAAGCCAAATCAATCACTTGTAGAAGTTGATGGTTTGATCAAACAAGAAATTTATACTGCGCCAGTTGCGGGAGAAGTCGTACCATTAGAAAAGGTTAATGATAATGTTTTTGCATCAGGTATCGTTGGTAAAGGTATTGCCGTTAAACCAAGTGAAGGGAAGATCTATGCACCATGTGATGGTGAAGCCATGACCGTTTTTCCTACCGGACATGCGATTGGGATCAAAACTAGTGCTAATGCTGAACTATTGATTCATATTGGTATCGATACGGTACAATTAGATGGTAAAGGATTTAAAACGCATATCAAGCAAGGTGATATGGTGAAAAAAGGTCAATTATTAGTAGAATTTGATCAAGCATTCATCAAAGAACAAGGCTATGATGATACGGTAATGTTTGTTGTTACCAATTCAAATAAATTCTTAGATGTTATTGCAGCAAAAGATGAAAAAGCTGATCAAGATAAAGAGTTATTAGCAATCGCCATTTAGGAGGTAATGTTATGAAGGCTGTAATGGTCATGTTCGATACCTTAAGTCGAAGATATCTAAGTACTTATGGTAATGATTGGGTAAAGACACCTAATTTTGAACGCTTAAAAAATAAAGCAATTCAATTTAATAATTTCTTTGCGGGCTCATTGCCATGCATGCCAGCTAGAAGAGAGTTGCATACAGGTAGATATAATTTTTTGCATCGTAGTTGGGGACCGATGGAACCTTATGATTTCTCATGTTTTGAAGCCTTGAAAAAGCAGAAGATATATACGCACATCGTTACCGATCATTCACATTATTGGGAAGATGGGGGAGCAACCTATCTTCCTCGCTATACTACCTGGGAAGGTTTTAGAGGACAAGAGGGTGACCGTTGGGTTGGTATGGTCAATGCATCTGGTCGTTTAGAAATACCTAAGCAAGCAACAACGACGAAAATGGGTGAAAGTTTCTTCTTTAATCATGCTAATCGCACAAGAATGATTGAAGAAAAAGATTTTTCTAGTGTAAAAACCTTTGAAGCTGGGATCAATTTTATCAATGATAATAAAGATGAAGATAATTGGTTGTTACAGATTGAAGCTTTTGATCCCCATGAACCATTTTATGTGCCACAAAGATTTTTAGATTTATATGATGATATCGTGGATGATGTGGTCTTTGAATGGCCATCATATGCCCCCGTATGTGAAGATGCTGCCTTGAAGAAACAAATAATCATGCGTTATGCGGCTTTGATATCGATGTGTGATCATTATTTAGGTAAGGTATTAGATGTATTTGATGAGCATGATCTATGGCAAGATACGATGTTGATCGTTAATACCGATCATGGCTTTTTGATGGGTGAACATGAGTGGTGGGGCAAAAATGTCATGCCTTCGTATAATGAAATTGTTCATTTGCCATTTTATTACTATGATCCACGGATTCCTAACATGCATGGAGAAGTGGATATGCTAGCACAAACGATCGATATTCCTGCAACATTATTAAATTACTTTAAAGTTGAAAAACCATCAACCATGTTAGGTGAAGATCTATATCAAGCCATTGTTGAAAATAAAGATATACATGAGGCTGTATTATTTGGAAGCTTTGGTGGGCATATAAATGTATGTGATGGTAGATACGTATATATGCGTTCTTCTCAAGATGAAACAAATGCGCCATTATATGAGTATACTTTGATGCCAACAAGGATGCGTAATTATTTTGAAGAGCGTAATTTAAAACAAGCTACTTTAGATGATACCTTTGCTTGTTTCCGCAATTATCCAGTTTTAAAAGTGCGTGCAAAAGCGATGTTTTCATCTTATCGTTTTGGTAATAAGTTGTTTGATCTTGCTTGTGATGAAAAACAAAAACATAATTTAGAAGATCCTGAATTAGAGTTAAAGATGATCGAAAAAATGCGTATTTTAATGCTAGCTAATGAAGCACCACAAGAACAATATGTGCGCTTAGGTATGCATAAAGATCATGCTTTGACCTTAGAAGAGTTAAAACAGCAAAAAGAGGCTAAACTAGCTCGAGATACATTGTCGTTGTCACTAGAGTTAAGCTATAAAGAACAACAACAAATTTTATTTGTTAGAGATTTTGTTAAAGAGGATAATATGGCTAAGATCTATCAAGCTATTGAAGATAATTATGGTCAAAAGCCTTTGATAGAAATCTTGGAACAGGCTTTAAAAGCAAGTTTAGCCAATAAAGCACCACAGATGATGATAAAGATGTTAACAGGATTTTTACAAGCCGTAGGTAATCCAGATTAATAGAAAGGATATGAGATAATATGAGTTTTCCCAAGAATTTTTATTGGGGAGGGGCAATAGCCGCTAACCAAGCTGAAGGTGCATGGAATGTAGGAGGAAGAGGACCAGCACTAACCGATGTTACAACAGGTGGAAGTGTAAACGAACCACGCTATATCACTTATATCGATAAAGATGGTAACCCAGGTAAATACACTAGATTTAAAGGGGGATTACCGCAAGGAGCTAAGCATGCAGTGCTAGATGGTTATT
>JALEMK010000189.1 GCA_022768265.1 Erysipelotrichaceae bacterium | reverse complement strand
TGTAATGTTAGAAACAGGACAACCTTTGCACTTTTATAATCTAGCAAAACTAGCTAATAAAGATATCGTCGTAAAAGACAATATCGAAATGTCACTAGTAGCTTTAGATGGCATTGCTTATGATGTTTGCAAAGATGATATCGTCATTACGACTAACGATCAACCAACAGGATTAGCAGGGATCATGGGTGGTGATGATAGCAAGATCGATGAAGAAACTCAAAGCATCTTCATTGAAGCAGCACATTTTAATGACGTAGCGATTCGTAATACCGCGCGTCGTTTGGGCTTAGCAACTGAAGCAGCAACGCGTTTTATCAAAGGTATCGAGCCTTTAGCTGCTAAAAAAGCAATCGACCGTTGTGTTGAATTATTGAGCGAATTAGCAGACGCTACTGATTTTGAAAGCAACGTTGAAGCTGGAAACAATGAATATCAAGAAGTAGTAGTTAAAGAAAGCTTGCAGCACTGCAATCAGCTTTTAGGAACAAACTTTAGCAAACAACAAGTTGTAGATGTTTTAAATGCTTTAGATTTCAAGGTAGAAGAAGAACAAGACAATTTCATCTGTCATATTCCAAGCTATCGAACCGATATCAAGATTGCTCAAGATATTGATGAAGAAGTGATTCGTTTATTAGGCTATGATGATCTAAAAGAAACATTACCAACGATGAGTGCTACGGTAGGAGCTTTAAATCCTCAACAAAAATTACGCCGTATGATCAAAAATACCTTAGTTGGTATGGGCTTGAATGAAATCGTTACTTATACGCTAACCAAAGAAGAACATATGCAAGATAGCATCATGCCATTTGGAGAAGCAGTAGCGGTAATGTCACCGTTGAGTGAGGATCGTCGTTACATGCGCAGTAGCTTGATGGCAAGCGTATTAACTTGTTTATCATACAATCAAAATCGTCAATCATTGAACAATAATTTATTTGAAATCAGTGCCGTTACAACCCAAGATAAAGTTCAAGAACGTTTAGCAATTTGCTTAAATGGTCATTTAGGTTATGATCGTTTGCATAATGTAGCTATTAAAAGTGATTTCTATACTTTAAAAGGCATGATCTATGCGATATTAGAACGCTATGGTTTTAATGCTTCAAGAATCATGATCAAAGAAAACACGCTAGATACCACACATTTCCATCCATATCGTAGTGCATGCGTGTATATTGGAAGAGATCTATTAGGTATCTTTGGTCAAGTACACCCTAGCTATGCAGCAAAGATGGATGTGGATAATTGTGTATATGCTGAATTGATCTTGGATGTTATCTTAGCAAACAAAGTATCAAAGGTGCGTTTTGTACCATTAGATAAATACCCAAGCGTATCTCGTGATATTGCTTTAGTAGTTAAAGAAGATGTTCAAGTTCAAAAGATCATTGAAACAATCAAACGCAATAGCAATCAGTTAGTACGTAATGTGGAAGTATTCGATATCTACCAAGGTGAACACGTAGAAAAAGGATATAAATCAGTAGCTTTGAATATTATCTATCAAGCAGGTGATCATACTTTAAAAGATGATGAGATCAATGCTTGCCATAACAATATCCTAGAAAATCTACAAAATAAACTAGATGCCAAACTAAGAGGTTAAAAGGAAAGATTCTACTTATATAAAAGTAGGATCTTTTTTGATATGATAATTTGTCAAATTAAATGCAACACCTAATGTAAGTTATATTCCAAATATGACTTCTTTAGGTGTTTTATATTGAAGACATTTTCTTGGGCGATCATTCATGATGGTTAAATGATAGACCAATTCATCTTTATCGACTTTTGATAAATCCATATCTTTAGGATAAAATTCTCTAAGTAACCCATTTGTATTTTCGTTTGTTCCTTTTTGCCATGCACAATAGGGGCCACAAAAATATGTATCACAGTTTAGTTATTCTTCTATCTTTTCGTAGCCTGCAAATTCCTTTGCTCTATCAAATGTAATAGTTTTGATCAGATCATCAGGAAAATTTTTTAAGGTTCGATAATTGCTGAAGTAACATATTCTTCTTTTCTATCAGGTAACAATAGTGCTATATAATTTCTTGATTTACGTTCTGCTATGGCAATTATCTTAATTTGTTTTCTATGAATCATCCTATAAATGGTAGAGGTAGAAGGCACACTAATTCCTTCTTCATTTCTATTTGCAATTGCTCTTACGCTAACGCCATTATTTTTTAATTGATAGATACAACAGCGCTCGTTTATGGTAAGATGTTTATAGTTCATAGATATTACCTCCTGTTAATTGTTTGTTTGGTCACTTACATTTTAACATAGTAATTTCTATGGGCGTTTTTATATTGTGTTGCACTTGTTATGATAAATTATCTATAAAAAAATAAAACAAGTTTTTTCTGAAAAATTTGATTTTTATTCATTTGAAAACAGTTTTTTTTGGGTATGTACATTAATAGCAAGAATGTTCTAAAATAGGAGTATAAATTATAGGGTAACAATAAAATGAAAAAAGTTGTCTTAATGTTATTTTCTTTTTTGTTTGTTGTTTAAGTGTTAGTGCTGCAGAAAGTTATGGTCAACGATAGTGAAACTTTAAGTAATGACAAACAGGTTTGCACAATTAACAAAGAAGGTGAATGCGAATGTACAGACATTTCTGTAAATCCGCCAAAGCTTGAAGGCCAAGAGGGAGTTGATTAGTATAAAAAATTTTAAAAAAATTGACACATATTTCATAAGGAATCTTCGGATAAATAGTGGAGATCCTGGTGAAAAATTAGCTAGTGCCTTAAAAGTAAGTAAAACATATCTTTATTCTGTTGAAAAAGGAAATAATAATCCATCTGATGAATTCATGCATAGTGTGCTAACTTATTATGGTGTTGCGTATGATCAAAGTGTTGAACTGTATGAACAAGCTTATAATTTAGTAATTAAAATGTATGAATGTGTTATTTTTAAAAATAATGAATTATTCGCAAAATGTGAAAAAGAATTTAAAGAGAAAGAAGCCATATTTGCATTTTCACGAGCATTTATATTTAATGATTTAATAAAATATATGATTGAACTTATGAAATATAAGCGAGTATCAGATGAAATAATAAGTAATTCAAGTAAATATTTACCCTTATATGATAATAATGTAGCCTATATCTGCGGAGTAACATACGTTTTTGGAAAGGGAATAAGTTATAATTTAGCTGATTCAAAAAAAGTATTATTTGATATTTATGATAGATATCCTATTCATAATGTAAATCCTAGTATCAAAGGCATGTTTTATTATCAATTAGGTAGAATATCAAGTGAAGAAAGATCATATTTAAAATCATTAAATTATTACCATGAAGCTATTGAAATGCTAAAATCAATTTATTGTGTTGAAAGAGTTAATCAAACAAATATTGAAATAGCAAATATATTACTGGGGTTAAAATTATATGATGAAGCCAAGAAAAAATATTTAGAATTATTAGAAGAAGCAAGAAAACATAACTTTAAAAGAAGAATGAATGTATGTTTAAGTAATTTATCATATTTATGTTTACTACAAAAGAAATATGATGAATGTGAGAAATACATTATGCTGGCCAAAGAAGCTGGCTCTAATTATCATGACTTGAATTATTATCTAGCATATTGTGCATATAAGACAAAAACAAAGGATAAAGCTCGATCCATTATTAGTAAGTTAATTAATGAAGAGGAAGATCGTTATGCATCTAGAATGATGAAAATGATCCAAGGCTTTGTTAATGATAACGAAAGTAAGATAGATAATTATTTTGCATTAATAAAAAAAGATTTATTTAAACTTGGTGATAAATTAGAAATAGATATGTTATATGAAATGGTTATTTCATATTACGTTAAGAAAAATACTGATAAGTGCGCAAAATTAGTTGAAGAATACTTAAATTTACCAAAAAATTAGCCTCAAATGAGGCTTTTTTTCTGATGAAAAATGATTTTTAGATCCTTAAAAACAGTTGTTTTGCTATCTTGTAAAAAAATAGATGTTTGTTAGTATATGGACAATAGATGAAAAGGGATACAATCAAATGGATGCTAGGTATAAAAATGGAGACAATGGTGGTTTATTTTATCGAGCATGCAAATATAAATGATTAAAAGTATATGCATATTATGATAATCAAAAATGCTAAATAGATAATTTTGTGCATTTGAAACATAATTT
>JALEMK010000081.1 GCA_022768265.1 Erysipelotrichaceae bacterium | reverse complement strand
GTGCTGTATTATATTACCAGTTTTCATCCCTTATGTCAACTACTTTTTTTATCTTTTTTTCATCGACCTTTTTCTTCACTGCTTTATTTTTACAGCCCATTTATCTTATATCATTTATCTTTCTTTTGCAAGTTATTTTTTTGCCTGTATTCGCTTTCATTTTAAATTTATCCATTTTTAATATGTTTTTGATATTCACGATAGTATTTTTTGATCGTATTTTGATCAAATGGGGCTTCTTTACGTTCAATCTTGGATATTAATTCTTTTAATTGTTTTTCTACGACCATCTTTAGATCAACACTATAGCCCATCATTTCACTATGCTCAACATATTCATTTTCATCTAACACTTCATAATAACCATCTGGAAATAACTTCACATCCAGATCATAATCGATATTTTTTACTGCTTCTCCATCGTAAATGCTTGGTGAGGCCATATTGCAATAATAATATGTACCATTTTTACGGATCATCGCGATGATGTTATACCATTTATCAGGATAGAAAAAACAAATCGCTGGTTCTCTCGTTATCCATCTTCTACCATCTGCTTCAATGACCCATGTTTTATTAGTCACGATGATCATCTCATCGTCATTAGCCTCGATCACAAAACCTTTTGACCAAGTTCGATGAAGTTTACCGTTATGTTTATAGCTTTGGATATATACATGTGTATATTTTGCTGGCAACATATCTGGTACCTCCTTTGATGCACTAATTAATTTTATCATTTAAAAAAGAGGTTGTCGATTACTAACGACAGCCTCTTTTTAGCTTATTTGTTCGTCAATGGTTTTAAGGTCTTGCACAAGATAGGTACAACGACCAAAGTTAAGATCGTAGTTGGTATCATATAAGTTGCTTGATAACTCATTGATCCCCACCAAGTTGTACCCCAGATAACGACACCTGAAATCATACTTGATAAAAAGCGAACAAAGTTTGTTACTAGTACTCCAGAATAAAACCATTTGTAATTTGGAAATAAACTAGCCAAGCCGTAAACTGAAAAGGCTACTAAATAATCCAAAACAAAACCTAATAAATCTGGCGTAAACATAGGACCGGTAACAAATTGAGCAAACACTGACAACAATGAAACAATCAAACCTTTTTGCCAACCCAAATGATAGCTAGCCATCAATAATGCAATTGTCGAAACTCCTAATGATCCCCCATTAGGCATTTGGAAAATTTGCAAGACATTGACAAATGAATCCAGCACCATGAATAAAGCGATATAAAACGCCATAAAACAAAGATCTTTAACCGTTACTTTCATAAAAAAAACACCTCCATCATGAAGGCGTAAGGAACCTGATGTAAACTCCCTACGCTAGGTCTAACTAGATCAGGTGATAAGGGTATTTCTCAGCATTTAACTATGCACCCCTGTTCACATGTGATATTATATCAGTATTGAATAAGAAAGGAAAGATAAAATGAGCATATTAGCTAGACAAGTAGCCTTGCTATGTGAAGAACCAGATCTTATTGCCGCCTTGAGCAATATCAGTGCTTGTTTAAATCAGCATTTTACCGATATCAATTGGGTAGGTTTTTATTTATATAAAAATGACGAATTGGTCTTAGGCCCTTTCCAAGGTAAAGTTGCTTGCACTCATATTCCTATGGGCAAAGGTGTTTGTGGTACTAGTGCTGCTAAGCAAGAAAGCATCATCGTTCCTGATGTTCATGCTTTTAGCGGACATATCGCTTGTGATAGCGTTTCTGCTAGCGAACTAGTTGTACCTATCATCAAAGATGGCAAACTATTTGGGGTAATCGATATCGATTCACCTTTAAAAGCACGCTTTAGCGCAGAAGATAAAACGATCATCGAAGAAGTTGCAGATACGATGGCAAAAAAATTACGGCTTTTTTAATCAAAGCCGTTTTTTTATCGATATATATCATAAGGTAAGTGCTTTTCTAAATACTTTGTTGCTTCATCGATCGCTAGATCAGCCCTAAATAAGCGGATTGTACTTTCACCAATTTGATTCATTGCGACCATTCGCTTACTTTCCATTTGTTTACCGACCTCATTAAAGATGGTACTATCGATATCTAGATCTAAATATTTTTTCCAGATCTCATGACCATCACTTTCGATCTTGCTGCCAGAAATCGCGATAGGCCGACACTCCGTCTTATATTCTGCTAAGTGCATGCAGGTACATTTATCATAATCACAACCCATCAATAACACACAGCCTTTTAGTTCGTATAATCGGGCTGTTGGTGATTCTTGAGCAAGTGCAAAATGCAAAGATTGTCGATTACACAAGGCTTTGGCATATTGCCCCCATGCCATATATGATGCTTGCGGATGATTAGAAAAAACAATGTTGCTGCGTTTTCTAAAATTATCATTGATCTTGCCCATTCCTAAAGAATCAGAACCAAGATAATTATAAGCAGGCATATTTTCTCGGACTAATTTATATATTTCTGGACTAACTTCAGGGTTTACCCATAAGCTTGGCTCAGAATTTTCGCTCATTTGATAAGGCATCAAGATCGTCCCTTCTAAAGTTATGACTTCCATCAAAGCATCAACGACCGTTTGTGCTCCACCAACGACATAACCAAAACTAGATAGGGAGGCGTGTACTTCAACGATCATCCCTCTTTTCAGGCCCATTCTAGTCAAGCCATTGATGATATCTTTTTTGGTAACTACTTTTTTATTTAAGGTACTATACATACTTTTCTCCCTTTTCATCCAAAGTCAATCTTTTTACTGCTATTAGTTTACTAGCAAACGCTAAAGTGCCCATATGTAAAACTACTTCATCGCTTTCGATCATCTTCCTTGGTTCTTCGCATCTATAACGCTCAAAGCATAAACTCAAGACATATTTGATGCTTTCTTCTAATTGGCTGCAAAACAAATTATAGGCATTATGCGTACCATTTTGTTTTGCTATCAATTCAATGCCTTCTTTGATAAGCTGGATATTAACTACTTGTTTCAATATCGATATAACGATCAAGTAACCTAGATGTTCACGATCATACTGTTTCTTCTTATTAGGTGCAGGCATCATCTTCCATTTGACATAATTATTGATCATGCTGCTTGTAATGATCTTTTCATCCATTGAGATTAGTTTTAAATATCGTTCAATATAAGTAATGACCTGATCGCGATACAGGTCGATATCTGGCAATTCTTCCCAACGCGGAAGATGAAATTCATTAACTTGATCACACCACTCTTGTATCACCTTATCCATAATCTTCATCTCCATTCGTTAATTGTAGCGTATTAAACAGTAAAAGACTCATATGATAATTGAGTCTTCTTTTTTACTTACTATAACAACTATATGTTTAGATATGATATTCTTTCATGATCTTGCTTAAAGCTTCCATCACATCATTGATTTCCGCTAAATCCGTATTTTGTAAACGACAAATATCAGTTGCTTTACTGATCCATTTATCTAAATAGACCATCTCTTCAGCCTTAGCGTCAGAAATATCAATTCTGCCACATTTATCCAACATGATCTTTAACAGTTCGATCTTATGAAATGCTTCTTTTTCACATTTCACTTCATGAGCCAGTTTCTTTATCTTCCATTCTCTATTGGTTGGTGTAACTGTAACGATGATTCCATCATAAGTTATCAATCCCTGCGTTTCACCAAATAATAAGCGAAGATTATCAGCCGATATGCCATCACATATCAAGATAGGTTCATCCCCTACTTTGGCAAACTTACGATCTTCTAACCTCAACGCACTTTTTACTTTACTATTGGGATTTTTCACGCAAGCAACGCTTATCCCTAATTTATTAAAATGGTGACTGATAACCAAATATTTTTCAAATTCAAACCCATAAAACAAAATACGTAGCATTAAATTCATCCTACCTTAAACCATTAGTTTCATTATATACCATAAAGCCATATTTTTAAATATTTTTCATATCATTCTATCTATGTTAAAATTACAGCGAATATGGTGCGCCTAACAGGACTTGAACCTGCACTCTTCTGAATCGGAATCAGATGCGTTATCCAGTTACGCTATAGGCGCATATCAATATTATATAATAAGGAGCTGAAAATGAAAAACATAAAATTAATTATTTGCGATATTGATGGTACGATCTTACCTGCAGGTCATGATGATATATCCTTAAATCTGCAACAAGCCTTAAAACAATTGAAAAAAAGTGGTTACGATATCTTGATTGCCACCGGCCGTCATTATAAATTCGTACCAGAAAAATTATTGCAGCATTTTGACAATGATTGTATCGTTACCATCAATGGTGCTTGCATCAACAAAAGCAATGGTGAAGTAGTTGATTATCACCCTTTGCAACTAGAGGATCTTATGAAGGTCATCGAATTGTGTGAGGCAAATGATATTGCTTTGGGGTTAAAGTTCAAAGATAATATCGTCACCTATAATCTACATCAAAAATTCATCGATAACTATCTAAAAGATCCTATTCAAAAAGCTAAGATCATTGATTGTTGTCAAGCAAGGGATTACCATCTAGCCCATGATCTACCTTTAGGTATCTTTTTGATCGGCGATCCCGCTACCATTACAGGTTTTCAAGCAAAGTTACCTAACTTAGTTGTTGCGCAAAGCACCAAAAAAGGCTTTGATGTGTTTGATAAAAATGTCACCAAAGCTTATGGCATCGAAAAATATCTAAAGATGAAAGGTTATGCTTGGGATGAATGCATGGCTTTTGGTGATGCTGAAAATGATATCACGATGTTAAAAAAAGCAGCTGTTGCCGTTACATTCGAAAATGTAAAACCGGTTGTCCAAGCTGCTGCAAATTATATCACGGTACCTTGTATCGATGATGGAGTTTACAAAGCCTTAAAGCATTTTAAAATGATCTAGATCTTCATAACGATCATCACTAACACTTATCGTCCGATCATTTATTAGATCCTTAAAGCTTAGTTTGTAAGCATATAGGCCCATATATTTAAAATTAGGATCAGGTTGTCCATAGATTTCATCGTTGACGATCGCAAAACCGATCGAGCTTAAATGTACTCTGATCTGATGGGTCCTACCAGTAAATAGCTCACAATGAAGCAAGCTATATCCGTTATGATATTGCAGACAGGTAAACTTGGTCTTAGCATATTTGCCCTGAGCTGATACGCGATATTTGTTATTGACATGGCGATCTTTAGCCAAAGGTTTCTCCACGATCTGATCTTTAAATTTTCCTTTGACAATAGCTAGATATTCTCTTTTGATCTGTTTATTGAGCAATTGTTCATTATAATAGCCACCAAAAAAATCTAGCTTGCTAAAAAAGACCAGACCTTGCGTTTGCTTATCTAAGCGATGAATATAGCGCACATGCCGATGAAGATCATTGGCAAGATAGTAACTAGCAACATCATTAGCCAAAGCATCCATGTTTTGATCATCATGAACGATTTGTCCCGCCCTTTTTTTGACGATCAAAACTAGATCATCCTCATACACGACCTCAGGTAATTGACCACTAGGTTCAAAATCCACTTCATAAGCTAGATCAACACGTAGTTCATCATGCCTTTGCAACAAATGATCATGATGAACTTTTTCTTTGTTGACGCTAATTCTCTCATTGATAAGCTGATAACGTAAAGCCTTGCCTAGATGATAACTTGCTAAAAATGCATTTAAGGTCATATCATGGATGCCTTTGATGGCTAAGCTATCTTTTTGAATTTTTATCCTTACCATGCTTTTTACCTTCTTTTGTGATCAATACGATAGATTCTAAGTGATTGCTATGACAAAACATATCGTATAAAAACATTTCCTTGAATGTATAACCAAATTGCTTAAACCATTTTAAATCACGTAATTGTGTCAAAGGATTACAAGAGATATAAGCGATCTTTGTTACATTTAACTTAGCGATCGCTTCGATGAATTTATAAGTGCTGCCATCACGAGCAGGATCCATGATGATTGCGTCGATCTTTACTTTATTCTTGGCACATTCTTGAATAAAGCTGGTAGCATCATCATGATAAAAGGTAGTATTTTGGATCTTGTTGATCTTAGCATTAGTTATCGCATCTTTGACCGCTTGTTTGTTAGCTTCGACGCCGATGACCATCTTTACCTTAGCTGCTGCGCAGATGCCAATCGTCCCTGTCCCACAATATGCATCTAATAAACACTCTTGTTTTTGCAGTTGTAAAAGATCAATAGCCTTGGTATATAATTGCTCTGCTTGCAAAACATTGATCTGAAAAAAGGAGCGGGCACTGATCTTGAATGTATGACCCAAGATCTTATCATTGATAAAACCTTTGCCATATAATACTCTTTCTTCATCTTGTAAGACAATGCTTGTAGCACGTTTATTAATATTTTGGACGATAGTGGTAATCTGAGGATGACTAGCTCTTAATTCCTTGATGAATTGATTGCGCGCTACAAATTTTGGGTTGCTTAAGACCAATACTACCAGATATTCATTGGTATAATGGCCTTTTCTGATCAAAACATGACGAAATAAACCCGTTCTTTGATCTTCATCATAAATTGAGATCTTGTATTTGGCGATCAAGCTACAAATAGTTTGTACGATTTCATCGCTTAAAGGATCATGCAACAAACAGCTATCATAAGGAATGATCTTATGGCTATCTTCCTCATACAAACCCGCAACGATCTTTTTCCCTACACTTTTAAAGCCAAGGATGATCTTATTGCGATAATGCCAGATCTGTTCGCTAGCAACGACATCATGGACCTTCAGCTCAGTAAGTTTTTGAAGCTGTTGTTTTTTATAAACTAATTGTGCTTGGTAATCTAGGTGCAGTAAGCTACAACCACCACAATGATCATAGATCTTACATTTTGGCTTTACGCGTCCTGGATTAGCTTTGATGATCTGGATGATCTTGGCTTCAACCTCATGTTTTTTGACCTTTTCAACCTTGATCTTCAATGTTTCATTTGGCAAAGCTTGTTTAACGATGAGCTTTTGTTGATCATACCTAGCCTTAGCGTTTTTATCGACGCTTATTTCTAAGATATCATTGACCTTTAACATTTAATGCCCTCAAAAAAGGTCTTAAGATCTCATCGCTTGGAACATTCAAGCCATATTCGCCCATCTGGATATGCGGCTTATTTTTACCATGAAAATCACTGCCCCCACTGATCAGTAAACCATGTTTCTTACAAAAATCATAATAATACTTATTTTGAGCGGCATCATGATAATTGCTAAAACATTCAATGCCATCAATTCCTGAAGTGATTGCCTGTTGCAGCAATGCTTCTTGCTGGTAAAAGGTCTTGAATGGATGAGCTAAAATGGCAATTCCTCCATGGCGATGAATCAAATCAACCGTTTCTTTAAAATCAGGAAATTTTACTTTGACAAATAGATCCGTTCCATAAGAGCATTTATCCCAGAAGAAATTGATAGCAGGCATATCGGACCTTGCTCCTCCTGGTTGATAGGGATGTAATTCTTCGATGTCTTTAGCTTTTGGATCGCTTAAGAGATCATCGACGATATTAAAGAAAGGATTTTGTCCCTTTGCTTGTTGGATACATTTGGCTAGATCAATATCGATATCATACTTTTCTTTAAATTTGGCTACTCTTTCAGCCAAGGCATCATCCATCATCTGATTGATATTGGCTGCAAGATTATAAAAATAAGGATGATGATATTCTAGACCATAACCTAATAAATGCACATCGAAATCTCCTAAACAAGTATCAAATTCAATCGCTGGAATGACCGTAATACCATTTTGTTTACCAATTGTGATCATTTCATCTAGACCTTTATTATCATTATGATCGCTTAAAGCTATATATTTCAAACCTTTGGCTTTAGCCATGGCAATCAAAGCTTCAATGCTTAGTTCACCATCCGGGCTATATGCTGAATGCATATGAAAATCGAATTTTTCTTCCATCTAATCATCCTTTCATCTTATTTCTTGATCAATAGGGTAATTGATTCAACATGAGGTGTTTGAGCAAACATATCATATGGTACGATCTTTTTGATTTGGTAATCCGCTTTAAGCAACGCTAGATTCTTAGCTAAAGTACTAGGATTGCAAGATACATAGATGATCTTGCGTGGCAGTTTGCTTTGGATCGTTTTGATCATCCCCTCATCTAAACCTGTTCGTGGTGGATCAACGATCAATACATCGATATCTTCTTTGATATTTTTCAATTCAGCCTTGGCATCATTGACCACAAACTTGATATTATTGATCTGGTTTTTTTCAGCATTAGCTTTAGCATTTTTGATCGCATTTTCCACATTTTCGATCGCTATGATCTTTTGACACTTGCTAGCTGCCATCAAGCTCATCGTCCCAATCCCACAATAAGCTTCTACCAACAATCTACAATCTTCATCAATCATATCGATGACATCTTGATAGATATTTAAAGCTTGATCATAATTTAGCTGAAAAAATGAATTAGGCAATAATTGTAGCTTTAAGCCAGCTAACGTAAAATCTAAATAAGGTTGTTTCGCTAATAATTTAAAGTGATTGCTCATGATATCTAAATTATTTTTAGCCGTATTGATATTTTGATAAACACTGATGATCTTCGAATTTTTGCTTAAGGCTTCAACGATTCCAGGATCAACTGCATTCTTACCGGTTACTAACGTAACTTGGTAGCGTTGATTTAAACCTCTAATGACCAAATAGCGATAACCTTTTTCAATCTTAGGATTATAATCGCGACAATGGTAATGATTTAAGACTTCCATGACAAACTTTCGAACCTCTTCTAAGCCAGGTTCATGGACCAAACAATGATTTAAATAAATCAAATGGTTGGAATTAGCCTGATACATCCCACTGTGTAATTTATGATTGATCGTTTTTAAGGGTAATTTTAATTGATTGCGATAATGCAATTTTTTGGTTGGTACACATGCTTTTACCAAGCGAGGATCTAATTGGGCGTATTTGATGATCGCTTCTTTGATCATTTGTTGTTTATATGCTAATTGCTTGCTATAACGATAGTTCATCAAGACACAAGCTTGACAACGATCATAGATATTACACATTGGCTTTTGACGATAAGGACTTGGTTGGCAAACTTCATACAAGCTTGCTTTATAATAACCTTTTTGTGGATTTAGATCTTTGATCTTGACCTCTTCATCCAATAAGGCACCATCAACAAAAACGATCTTATCGTTTAAGTAACCAATGCCTTCACCATTAATGCCCATTTTTACAATTTTTATCTTTTCCATATCTTCTTCCTTTATTTTAAAAATACCAAATTATTATCACTGATAAAAGTATCTACGCTATAAATGATATAAACATCGGTATCCTCTTCAATATATGGACTAACTTCGGTTTTGAAATATCGAAGATCGACCATGATTATTTCTTCATATTCGCTTACTAGGTATGGCATGAGGATGTGAGCATATGAATCCTTGATCACTACCGCTTTTTTTCCATTAGCATTTCCGGTTTTGATCTCAACAATAGCGTGATTGCCCCCCTCATAATAAGTATATTTATCTTTTTGTTGCAATGCATCATCCATATATAAAGAATCATAGATGGTGCTTTGTTGATCGATGGTCATGCTGATATCGATCGGCTGTTGAGGGTCGATACGATAAATATCATCGCCTTCATACCAAAAGGTTCCCGCTTTAGATAATAAGGTTCCTTTAAAGCCTTCAGCCATCAAGGTATAGCTAAATTCATTAGGTTGCTTAGCTAATACTTGATCACAAATAGCTTCATAAGCGATCATAGCTCCTTTTTCATTCCAATGATGATCAGTTTTAAAATATAGTTGATCATCTTCT
Organism: Erysipelotrichaceae bacterium; assembly: GCA_022768265.1. GTDB lineage: Bacteria > Bacillota_I > Bacilli_A > Erysipelotrichales > Erysipelotrichaceae > JALEVB01. The sequence continues at coordinate 15,188 of JALEMK010000081.1, read as the reverse complement.
TGACTTAGGCGATCATATAAATCAATATTATTAGCTTTTACTTGATCATAAGCATGGTCGATCAATGCTTTTTGATCGATATTATAGCTAAATGATGGCAACAAAGCTTTATCAATTGCACTAGCTGTAGGGATCAGCATAAAATTAACCTTTTCATGGGCTTGTGCAAACTCATTGACATACTGAATATTTTTATCTAATAAAGCTTGGTTATACGATAAGGTCTGCGCTAGTAGATGCTGCTCTTGACCATAGTAGACCCCATTATTCGCAATATTAAAAGTAAGTTGTTGATACAGTGATTTTAACATGATCCACTGGTCACGAAAAACAAATTGATCATTAAAATACGTATCAAATTCTTCATCAAAATTAGCATTGAATATATTATTAAATGAAACCTCTGGCATCTTAGCAAGAAAACGATTTTCATTCATCGAAAATTCACGATCTTCACTAAAGACATTAGCTAGAGCAAAGCCAAAGATAAATATCAAAAATAAACTGATAGTAACTGTTTGAATTCTTTTTTTCATAAATTAAAACCTAAAGTATAAAAAAGGATTATATGTTGCATCACATATGAACGAAACACATAAAAACATCAAGATCATGACAATGACAGGAACAAATACTTCTAGCTGACGATTGTGACGCAAAGGATTGAAGTTGCTGTAAACAACAGGGGTACTAGCAATTGTACAAACCACCAACAAGAAGATATTATTACGTAAATAGTATAAGAAAAGATCATTAAATAATACCTGTTGTCCAAACATCAGCTTTAAATATGCCCCAATCGCCGATAGATCATTAAAGGCAAATAAGACCCAACCGATCATGACCAAAAATAACGCATAAAAATGTCTAAAGAAGCTTGGCATCTTGGCTAACCAGCGTAAGCCGATAAGTTTTTCAAACATCAAGATAAGTCCATAAAATAAGCCCCATAAGATAAAGTTCCAACTAGCACCATGCCAAAACCCAGTTAACATCCACACGATCAATAAGTTACGACAGGTCTTGACGATGCCATGACGACTGCCCCCTAAAGGAATATAAACATAATCTTTGAACCAGGTACTTAAAGAAATATGCCATCTGCGCCAAAAATCCGTGATGCTGCTGGCAATGTAAGGATAATTGAAGTTTTCCAAGAAATCAAAGCCAAACATCTTGCCAAGACCAATAGCCATATCGCTATATCCACTAAAATCAAAATATATTTGGAAGGCGTAAGCAATGATACCTAACCAAGCTAAGGCGGTAGACATTTGCGAGGAACTTGTAGCACTGATGGCTTCCCATAAAGCCCCTGCATTGTTGGCTAACAAGACTTTTTTCGCCAACCCATTTACAAAACGTACGATGCCCTCATAAAACTGATCCGCTGTTTCAATGCGGCTTTCTAATTGCTTGGCAATATCTTTATAACGAACGATCGGACCAGCGATCAATTGTGGAAAACAGGTTACATAGCAAATAAAGTTAACCAAGCTTTTTTGTTCATCAGCTTGTTTACGATAGATATCGATAGGATAAGACATTGCTTGGAAAGTATAAAAAGAGATACCTACTGGTAGCGGTAATTTCAATGGCGTTAAAAAACGCAAGCCTAGATCATTTAAGATTCCTACAAAAAAATCATAATATTTAAAAAAGCCTAACAATCCTAAGTTAAAAACTACCACTGCTATTAAGATCTTTTTAGCATCCTTATTAGGTTTTGCGATCAAATGCCCTAGATAGTAGTTAACAACACAGCTAAAGATCATCAAGAAGATGTATTTAGGTTCTGACCAACCGTAAAAAAACAAGCTAACGATCAATAAAGCAACATTACGATATTTGATCGGTGTCAGCTTCATGATCACTAAGGTCAAAGGGAAATAAGCAAATAAAAAAACTAAACTACTAAAAACCATGATTTATTTACTCTGCGTGAAAAAAGATCTCGCCCGTTTCATCATTCATATCATCAACGATTGCTAAAGATTCTAATTGATAACCTAAATTGCGGATGATCTTGCCGCCGTTTTGGAAGCCTTTTTCAATTACGATCCCTATACCTGCTACCTTAGCATCAGCTTGTTGTACGATGGAGATCAACCCTTGCAGCGCACAGCCATTTGCTAAGAAATCATCAACGATCAAGATATTTTCATGTGGCTTGATAAATTTTTTCGATACGATCACTTGATTTACCGTTTTGTGGGTAAATGATTCAACGCTGACACTGAAAACATCACCTTCGATATTGATGCTTTTGCTTTTTTTCGCGAAAACCATAGGTACCTTAAATTCTTTGGCACACATACAAGCAATGGCAATACCCGATGATTCAATCGTTAAGACCTTATCGATCTTTTGATCTTTAAAGCGGCGTTTAAACTCTTTGGCAATTTCTTCCAATAGTTCTACATCCATTTGGTGATTTAAAAAACTATCAACCTTAAGAACGTTTCCTTTGGTGACGATTCCATCTTTTATAATTCTTTCTTCTAAAAAATTCATTGTATAGTTCCTTTCTGTTTTAGTATTATATCAAATTATCTTATAATGCAAAATAGAAGATGTAGCTATTTAAGCCACATCTTCTTGGATATCGATATCTTTTAATTCCTTAGTGGTCATGACACATCTGATGATCTTATCTGGATGCTTTAAGGCCACTTTTTTGGCTCCTTGATCATGTTCAAGGGCCATGATCTCACCATAATAGCAGCTAGGAAAGATCATAGGATTTTGGATTTGCTCATCATAAGCACAAATGATATGTTCGCCATCAGCTAATTGGGCTAATTTCAGCAAACTTTGTGCCTCTAGATAAGGCATATCCGCTACTAAAAACATCATTTGCTCACTGTCTTTTAGGGTTTTGATCGCTACTTGCAATGAAGAGCTGATGCCTTTTTGAGGCTCGAAGTTATAGGCAACCATAAAACCATGTTCTTTTGCTAAATTTGCAATTTCCGCATATTGGGTAACCACTAAGATACGATCAAACAGCTGCTTATCGATCTTATCAAAAGTGTGGGCAATCAAACATTTATCTTTGAATTGATATAATAGTTTGTTGGTTTTAAAGCGTCTAGAAAAACCTGCGGCTAAAATAACTAGATCAAGCTTCATCTTGCCCCAATAAAACTTTTTCTGCTGTTATCGGTAAGGTTCTAACTTGTACCCCCGTAGCGTGTGCAACAGCACTAGCAATAGCAGGTGATGGGGTATTGATAACTACTTCCCCGATCGATTTAGCACCGAATGGTCCATTATCTTCATAGCTGCTTTCAAAATCGACCCTGATATTACCAACATCTAAACGGGTTGGGATCTTATATTGTAAGAAGGAGTTGTTACGCATCTTACCGCTAGGCGTATAGGTGATATCTTCATATAAGGCCATTCCGATTCCTTGCGCAATGCCCCCTTCTGCTTGGATCCTTGCAAGATTAGTGTTGATGATCGTACCACAATCGACTACTGATACATAATCATTGATGGTGATCGCTCCTGTTAATTTATCAACATCTACTTCAGCAATACCTACCATAAATGGTGGTGGTGAAGTTGGTGATACATGTGAAGCACTGGCAATCAAAACTTTTCCTTTGCCACCTGCAAAACATTGATTTGCAAATTGAGCTAAACTAATTTCTTTGCCATCTTCGATCGCATAGATCTTTTTGCCATCAAAGCTGATATGTTCTCTATCAACATCTAGTAAAATGCTAGCTTCCTCAATAATTTGTTGTTTTAGGACATTACATGCTTTGACCACTGACATACCAGTAACATATGTGGTCGCACTTGCATATGAGCCTGTATCGTAAGGGGAAAAGTCCGTATCGACTCCTTGGGTCACCACTTGATCGACATCACATTCCAAACATTCGGCTGCCATTTGGGCTAAGATCGTATCACAACCTGTTCCCATATCAGTTGCCCCAATCGCTAAAGTATAAAAACCATCATCTTGTAATTTGATCTCAACTGAGGCAATATCGATATTTGCGATACCTGATCCTTGCATCGACAAAGCAACCCCTAAACCTCTTACTTTATCACCTAGATCTAAACGCAAAGGCTTATTGCGGTAATCGATCATTTCCATTGCTTTATTTAAGCAACGATCTAAGGCACAGCTATTTAAGAATTCATTATAATACATAGGCATCGTTTCATTTTCTTTGACCATGTTCTTAAATCGGATCTCACATGGATCGATACCTAATTCATCAGCTAGTTCATTAACGATCGATTCAACGGCAAATTGTCCTTGGGTTGCGCCATAACCTCTAAATGCTCCAGCTGTCATGGTATTGGTATACACTACATCACAGGTAAAACGAGCAGCTTTGACATGATTATATATCGGTAATGACTTATGACCAGTCAAACCAACGGTCGTTGAACCATGTTCCCCATAAGCACCAGTGTTAGATAAGGTATGCAACGCGATCGCTAAGATCTCACCATCTTTTTTAGCCCCGATCTTTACTTGCATCTGCATTTCATGGCGGGAATTGCTAGCAGTGAAAGTTTCTTCCCGCGTATAAACGATCATGCTTGGTTTTTTCAATTTCCAAGTAACAAAAGCCGCAAAGATCTCGCAGCAACCAGTTTGCTTGGCCCCAAAACCTCCGCCGATCCTTGGTTTAACGACCCTAATCTGACTTTTTGGAATTTCTAAGGCATTGCTTAAGATTCGGCGAATATGGAAAGGAACTTGGGTCGAACTTACACAATTCAAACGACCATAAGTATCGATATATGCAAAAGAGCGCATCGTCTCCATCATGGCTTGAGCATTGGCCTTGGTATGATATGTTCTTTCTAAGACGACATCACATTCCTTAAACACCTCATCAACATCATTATAATGAGTTTCATCATGAGAGCAGATATTTCTTAAACGTTCATTGCCTATCTCACAATGTAATTTATAATCATCTTCCGCATGAACAACGATCTTATTGTCGATTGCCTTGGTAAAATCTAACAATGGCTCATACACTTCATATTCTACCTTGATCAATTTCAGCGCTTTAGTAGCAATATCTTCATTGATAGCGACCACGATCGCTACTTCATCACCTACATATCTAACGATCTGATCCAGGATCTTGCGATCATAAGGTGATGGCTCAGGATAAGTTTGTCCTGCTAAGGTAAAGCGTGAGCTTGGTACATCTTCATAAGTGAAGATAGCTTCGACACCTGGCAATTTCTTAGCTATGCTCGTATCGATCTTAGTGATCTTGGCATAGGCATGTGGTGAACGTAAGATCTTGATGATCAAACAGTCTTTCATCGCTAGATCTTCTGTAAAAACGGGTTTACCACTTAATAAGGCATAGGCATCTTTTTTGACAACTGGTTTATTGATCTGTTTCATCCTTGCCCTCCTTGATAGCTTTTAGATATTTTTCAATCGCTCTTAATTGTCCCATATATCCTGTACAACGGCATAGATTGCCAGCTAGATATTCTTTGATCTGTTGGGTTGTAGGATCCTTTAATTCTTTAGCCATAGCTAAAACATTCATGATCAGTCCTGGCGAGCAAAAGCCACATTGTTCAGCACCTTCATTAGCCATGAAACAAGCAAATTCACTAGCTTCTTTTTCTAGGCCTTCTAAGGTCGTTACCTCATGACCATCACATTTGATACAAAGGGTTGAACATGACAAGATCGGTTTGCCATCCAACCATACCGTACATAAACCACAATTACTGGTTTCACAACCTCTTTTTACACTATAAAATCCATGTTGGCGTAAAAAATCGATCAACAATAGATCACAAGCAATTTCTTCTATGATCAATTTATCATTTACCTTGATCTTTACCATCATGCTTCTTCCTCCATCTTCTTAAGGGCCTTTATACATAGTCCATATGTCAAGGCTTCGCGATAAGCTTTGCTAGCACGCATGTTGCTATCACATTCGACCATAGCCTTTAGTTGTAATGCTACTTTTTCGTTGTCATCTTTTGCAAGTTGATAACGTTTTACCTTTTGCGGTCTAGCTCCGACATTGATCAAATATGTCGATCCTTGTTCCCAGATGCTTAGATTTAAAGCTGCAATATCGGTCGCACTATTGCGATGACAGATAAAGCTACGTTTATCCTGATTTTTATAAACGATGATATGGGTCACGATATCACGTTGAAAATCACTATTTACAAAGCTTTCGATATCCATCTTGCCCCCATGGTATAACACAACATCACATGGCATACACATCAAAGCACATAACACATCGGAAAAACCAAAACGTGAATATACGCTGCCACCCACGGTTGCTAAATTGCGAAATTGTACACCGACGATATCTTTAAGGGCATCTTTAAAGACATTATTGCACCATTTATTTAAACTTGCATGTTGTTCTAATGCTCTTAAGGTAACGCTAGCTCCACTGACAAATTTTTCTTCATCTTCTTCGATTTGATCTAAACCAAGTTTAACAAGATCGATTCCTACAGGAATGGTACGATCTTCCATTTTTAGCCAAAGCATGCCCGCAATGATCTGATTATTACGATTTTTTTGTAATAGATCATATGCTTCCTGTAAGTTTTCGACTTTTTGATACTGTTGAATTCTAAGCATTTTTTCCTCCTATTTCTATATTTTGATCGGGATATATTTCCTGATATAGCTGTTGTAATTTTTGCGCCATATCCCCATCTTTATTAATAATAGCTTTGATCTTGCCTTGATGCATCAAAACGATCTGATCGCCATATTTCAAAGCTAGGGCTGGATCGTGGATGCTCAGCAATACGCTTTTGCCTAAGCTTTTTAACTTGATAACTTCCTTTAAAAACCTATGTTGCTTGATAAAATCTAGATAAGTACATGGTTCATCCATCAAGATACATTTTGCATCTTGAATAAATGAGCGACATAGATATACCATCTGCAGCTGGCCGCCACTGATCTGATCGATCCGCGATTGGGCTAGCTCTAAGATGCCAAAATCAGCCATGATCTTTTTGGCAAGGATTTCGTCTTGATGATCCGGGATATGTAAGATGCTATGATGACGGCTTAGACCACTGATGACCACTTCAAGACAAGTAATGTTATCGACCATGTCCTTGATCTGCGGCATGTATGCAAAGATTGCCGCTTTTTGTTTGAGCGTCAAATTCTTAAGATTTTGCGCTTCGTACATGATCTTCCCTTTTTCCAGCGGATAAAGCCCCAGCATCGCTTTGATCAAAGTTGTCTTTCCACAGCCATTTTCTCCTAGAAGCATGATGATCTGGCCACTAGGAATATCAAATTTAATTTTATCTATAATTATTTTATCACGTAATTTAACGCTTATATCATCAACCTTTATCATATATCGATCATTCCTTTTATAAATAAGATCAGCAAAAAGATTGCGCCAAATAAACTAGTCAAGATACTGATTGGCAATTCATACGCAAAGATATTTCTAGCCAAGCTATCCGCCAGCAACAAAAAGATCGCTCCTCCCAGTAAATTATAGCCATAGCTTTTGCTAAAGCTATCTTTATAAGATAAGCGCATGATATGAGGTACCAATAAGCCTACCCAACTAACTAATCCGGCCATTGCTATCACGCTGCTGATCAACACCGCACAAAGCAATAAAACGATCATCATGATCTTTTGACTATCGATACCTAAGCTATCTGCTTCTTTACCAAAGGCTAATAACTGGATCTGCCAGCGTAATTTATATAAAAGCAAAATGACGACTATGATCAAAGGCGCGATCATCACAAGCTTTTCCCAAGTGATATCCGCAAAACCGCCCATCAACCAAAACTCAATGGTTCCTAATTGATGATAGGGATCAGCCATCAGCTTGATGACCATCAATAACGCCGTACATATAGCTTGTAAGATCATCCCCGCGATCACATAGTTCAAGATATGGCTGCCTTTGACCTTATTCGCCAAAAATAAGCACGCCACCATCGCGATCAATCCTCCCATAAAAGCAAAGATAAAGCGTCCATATAGACCAAAGCCCCAAATGATCGCTATTGCCGCCCCTAAGGCACAGCCACTGCTTGTTCCTAAAACATCACCACTAGCCAAGGGGTTTTTAAAGACCGTCTGCAAGATCAAGCCTGATAATGCCAAGGCTCCTCCCCCTAAAATGACAAAGATGATCCGCGGCAAGCGAATATCATAAATGATCTTCCCTAAGGTTGATGATCGACCATCAAGCAAAGCGCTAGCAGCTTCAAAAGCACTAGCGCTATATCTTCCCGATAACAAGGATATGATCATCACCGTGATCAAGCCGATCAATAATAAGATTTGCTTTTTATTCATCATTAAAATGCCAATTGTGCATCAAATCCATAGAATTGTTCATAGAAAGCATTAGCTTCTTTCGCCACATCTTCTAAGGAAACACTTTCAGGATATAAGATGGCATGCATCCATAATACCCCTAAGCATGAAGATAGATTTGGCGTATCCCAAGTTTCATATTCACTAGGGAACACATAAACTTGCTGATTTTTGATTGCTGTTACTTCACTTAAGGCTGGATCATTCAAGATTTCTTCAACACTGGTGCCACCTTGTTCGATAAAGATATACTCTGGATCTTGCGCGATGATTTCTTCAACATTGATATTTTGCCAGCTAGCTACATCTTGCAGATCTTGCGCAAAGACATATTCCCCATAGGCTTGAGCGATCAATTCATTTTGAAACATCTTGCCACCAGCTGCTTCTAAGATCGTGCTACCTGCAAAATAAACACGTTTTTTATTTTCTTGTGGTTTGATATATTTAGCTAACAATTCATCACGATAAGCAAAATATTGTGCGCTAATTTCTTCTTTGCCCATGACCTTAGCTAAGATCTTTACCGCATCATCAAAGCTTTGAGTACTTTCGGGACTTAACAAAACCACTTTCATATCTAAAGCTTCTAATTGTTCAACATAATCTTTCAAGCTAATTGGTAAAAATACGACATCGGGATCTGCCTCTACACATGCTTCGATATTGAAATTCTTCTTATTACCTAAAGATGGCAGCTCAACGATCTTAGGATCCACCATACTGTAGATCTTACGACTATCCGCTTTCATTTCTACCCCTACCAACGCATCTTCACAATCTAGTCCTAATAAGGTCGAGGTCACGATATAATAACCACTAGCCACTGTTTGCGCCATTTCTTCAAAGGTAACTGTTCTGCCCGCATGATCTTCAATGGTAAAACCCGTGGTGGCTTCAGCGGTTGATGGTACTGATGTAGCTGGTTTTTCATCGCTTGTAGAAGTAGCACAAGCACTAATGCTCAAGCATAAAGCTAAGGCTAATAGTCCTTTAATTAGTTTTTTCATCTTAAATCTTCCCTTTCATTTGCTTAAATATCATTTCATACGCTTCATCAAAGCTTAGCTCATCAAGATCGAGCAAAACGATATCGTTTCTTGCTTTGATCTTTTGAATATATTCTATCGCGCATTGCCGTAAAACACCAAGGATATTTGCATTATTTTGGATAGTTTCTTCTAAAGCAGCTAAATATAGCTTCTCATCATGCTCTAGATATCCAATTTCATCCATGATGATATACCTATCACCTTGGCTCGCTTTTAAACAACGAACCCCTAGATCATCCAAGATTCCTGGAATCACTTCGTTGATATATGGCTTTTGCTGTGAAAATTGCTGATCATTATCAGCAATTTCAACTAACGAATGAAAATAAAAACCGATTCTTTCGCCGTCTTCATAGCGCGGTAACGTAACAAAACCGCTGACATCTAACGCCAACGATTTTGTAATTTTATTTACCAAGGTTGATTTACCGCTGCCCTTGGAACCTGTAATAAAGATCTTCATTATTTATCTTGCGGTAAGATCAAATTCATGACGGTTGCAATCACAAAAGTCATGATGATACCATTTTGGGCAAAAATATTGCCTACCCATGAAGGTAATTGCGCTAAGACACTAGGTACATTACCGATACCTACTCCTAAACCGATTGCTAAAGCAACGATCAAGCCATCTCTTTCTGTCAATGGTGTACGTGTCAACGATTGGATACCACTAACCAAGATCATTGAGAACATGATCACGGCAGCTCCACCTAAAACTGATTGCGGCATTACAGAAAATAACGCACTTAATTTAGGGCAGAAGCCACAAAGGATCAAGAAAATTGCCCCTGTACAAATAACGAAACGGTTAACAACTTTCGTAACAGCTACCAAGCCAACATTTTGTGAAAAGCTAGTATTTGGTAAGACTCCAAAGATACAACCTAAAACACTGCCTAGACCATCAGCCATAACTCCACCTTGTAATTCAGCATCACTAGCTTCACGATCTAAACCACCATTGGCAACACCACTAACATCACCGATGGTTTCAACGGTCGTTGCAATGAACATGATGCCCATCGCAATGATTGCTTGCATATTAAACTCAAAAGCTACGGGCATAAATACTGGTAAAGCGATCCAAGCTGCTTGATTGACCTGAGTAAAATCGACCATATTCAAGCAAATAGCCAAGATATAACCAGCAATGATCCCGATTAGAATCGAAGCATTGCTGAAGAAGCCTTTAAATTGTTTAGCAATCAAGATAACGATGATAACAAAAGTTCCTACCATCAAATGATTGATCGAACCAAAATCAGCTGCACCAGCACCACCACCAAAATAATTGATACCAACTGGCAATAAAGATAAACCGATAGAAATGATTACCAAGCTAGTAACAACCGGTGGGAATAATTTTCGCAATGGTTTGATAAAATAGCCCAAGACCATTTCAAAGATACCACCAACAAAGCTTGCTCCCATCAAAGCACCATAACCAAATAAAGCTCCGATGGCTTTAGCAGTACCGATAAAGCCTGAACTAGTACCCATGACGATTGGTAACCCACTACCGATCTTCCAAAATGGATATAATTGGATCAATGTAGCAACCCCAGCTACAAACATTGCGTTTTGAATCAAAGTTGTTTTCAATGAAACATCCATACCGATCATGCCACATACGATCAATAAAGGTGAGATATTTCCTAAAAACATTGCTAAGACGTGTTGGATACCTAAAGGTAAGGCTTGTTTTAAAGGTACGATACCATCTAATTCATAAATTGAACCTGTTTTCTTTTCTTTACTCATCTTTATCCCCTTCCAATAAAAAAATTCTCGTTTCATACGAGAATCAACATTTTTGCAATATGAAAAAACTGTCGATCCATAGTCTCAAATTTACGGTTTGAGCTAGAAACATCTGTACCATATTAACAGATTTATATGAAACACCCTACAATATTACCATATATTAGCAAATAGGCAAATAGTAACTTAAAAAGATGCACTAATAAATGTGCATCTTATTGACCTTGACGATGGCAACCATTGCCATGATTACCATTTACATTACCATTATCTTCATATTGGGATAAAAGTTCATTTATGCTACGCATGCTCATACCAGCAACCTGCTCGCAAGTTATATCTTCATCATATTCTTTTAACATGAGATATTTTGCATATTTTCCGCACGATAAGTGATTTTGATGAGCATTTTTTACTTCACGATAATCAACACTTTCATAACGGACATTTTGACCATTACGCATGCAATCCTTAACATTGCCCAACATTTTATCAGCCTTTTTTTCATCATGACAAGAAACTGTTATTTCTAAAGCTGCATCTTGCAAATAAGCTTCAAGTTCCTTTTGATTAGTTAAAGTTGATATCGCATCTTTATAATGCATATTTTCTAACGATGTTTGATCTACGATCTGTTTAGCTTCCTGATTAAATGCATATACATCTATGACCCGATCCAAACGATTTATCGATAGCTCAATAGAAGGATTGATATCTATGCTAATAGCTGAAACAGGAATAAAATATAGCCAATAGCTACTACCAACAACTAAAAGAACACAACTGATCATGATGAGTGGTCGAAGTAGGTGATTATGATGATGTTTTGCATCTCGCTTAGCTTCTAACAAAACATTCGCATATGTTTTATTCTTCAAGCCCTGATCTGCATGAATTTCTTTGAAAGCTTCTTTTAGTTTATTCATCATCTAACCACCTTTCATTTGTCAATTATTGACAACGACGAAATTGTCTGCCGTAACCTTGGCCTCTACCACAATTATGATTACTATCATAATTATCGCAGATACCATCATTATTTTCATCTACAAAATACATATTTTCACAATTTCGATATGCTCGATAATCTTGACGTTGTCCTACTTGATCATCATTCTCAAAATAATAACGATCACAACGACGACCATATCTTTCATAATTTGTATCAGTATACCTATTATCAGCCTTGCTGTCTTCAGCAAACACTGAAAGTGTAGCACCACCAATAACGATGATTCCTAGTGTCAATAATATTAATAGTTTCTTCATATTTTCCTCCTTGTGTCATACCTGACTTCACCATTAATACGAAGCAAACTATTATTTTTATTCAAAAAAAATTATTTTTAATAACCTTTTTTAAAATTGACCACAAATTCCAATTTTTCACCCTTGATAAATTTACTTAACTGTTGCTCAAACAATTTTAAACGTCTTATTTCACTTTGCAAAGAATCTCCTGAACCATGTGGAGTAATGATGACATTATCCATTTCCCAAAGCAAGCTATCTACTTCTAAGGGCTCATTTTCAAAAACATCCAATCCAGCTCCCATAATTTGCTTATTTTGTAAAGCTTCGATCAAAGCAATGGTATCTACCGTTTTCCCTCTTCCAACATTGATAAATATCGTTCTTTGCTTCATCAAAGCAAACTCATGCGCACTTAGATAATGAAAGGTACTATCAGTAAGAGGCAAAGTATTGATGATATAGTCAGCCTTAGCAATGGCCTCATCTTTTTGAGCGTTAGTATATAATTGATCAAAATGCTCAATTGGTTTTGTAACATCTCGCTTAATACCTAAGACCTTACAATCAAAGCCCTTTAATCTTTTGGCTATTTCTTTAGCAATGCTACCACAACCTAATAACAGTACAGTTGACCCACTTAATTCATATCTAGCATGTATCCTTTGCCAATTATGATCAAGGCTTTGACGAATAAAAAAAGGTAATAAGCGATTTAAAGCTAAAAGCATCCCTAAAGCATGTTCAGCCATCGCAACGCTAAAAACATCAGCGCTTCTAGTCAAAAGGATATTTTTATTACCATAAAGTTCAAGATCCTCATAACCATTTACACCTGCTGACTGTAGATGCAACCACTGTAGACCATTGGCCTGCTTTAATAATTTACGATAAGGATGCCCAGTAATTACATCTGCCCATAGAATATCTTCTTGAGTTTCCTCCCCTTTGGCAACCACTTTAAATGTGCATTCAGCAAAACGCTCCATCATTTGTTTCAATGCTTCGCTATCTTTTTGGATGATACCAGTAATATCTGATGTTATGATCAATACCTTAACCATATTCGTTATCTCCTTAACAAGATTGTAACATAAAAAGGCTATATAATAATATAGGTCATATTATAGACATACTTTGTAAACAGAATGAAATTATAATTTTCATTATATCTTTCAAGCCAATTTATTCCTTAAATAATCCAAGATTTTTAAACATGCTTCTTTATTATAAGTATAATGCATCCGATTATTAATTCTTCTTGCACTAACCAAGCCTACATTCATCAAGGCATCAATATGATAAGAAATCGTTGGAGTCTTAAGCTGCAAAACTTTCGCTAATTGAGCACCATACATTTCTTGTTCTTTCAACAATTCTAAGATCTTTAATTTAGATTTATCGCTAAGAACTTTTATAAAGCTTTCTAGTTTGCTTTCCATATCATCATCAAAATTAGGACGCTGTAACAATTTTGCAACATTAATAGCCATACCACAATGCATGCTGATATTACTATCATCTTTATCTTTGATATTGATCATCAAGCTATGATAATGAACCAACGTAGGAATGATATCGATATTTCCTTCTAATTTACAATTAATCTTAGATAAGAAAGTCAAAGTATTATTTTCATCAAAAAGACCTAAATCTAATTTGTCTTGATATTTAACAAAAAGTTCTTGAAAATATGGTATTACCTGATAGATATCATCCATGATCATTGTCAAATAACGTTTAGGATCATTTAAAGCTTTAAGCAAGCTGATCATATCGCTATCTTGCAAATTTAATGCAAGTAATTCACCCATAAAATCATGATCACAAGATGAATCATCGATATCCAAATGTTGCTCTATAGTGATTGCTTCAATTCTCTTATTTTTATATACATTTATCCTAGACACAATGCTTTCAACATAATCATCCTTTTCCATTTCTAGGATATTACCAAAACTATTTAACAAACAAGTCGCAAGTGATGCCTTGGTACCTTGCATAAATTTAAATAAAGATAAATGGTTTGGTTTGATAGCTTTTTTAATTTTATTCAGCTCAATGACCATATCATCAGCAATATTCATATCTAAGATATCACTATTAGTACGCTTAAATATCTCCCCATTAGCAATTAAACCTAAAAAATTCAGAGCTTCTAATACATATATAGGCTGTTCTAAAATATTAATCTTAAGCATTTAAAATCTCCAATCTTTTATCAACATATGTTATGACACTAATAATCGCCATAATAATAGCGCTTATTATAAAAATAGTTGGTATAGTTAAATAATTGCTAACGATACTAACGATCAACGATAATACCGGCATAAACATCACACTGATGGCATTGAAAAAACCACTAACCCTTGATAAGTAATCTTGTTCACATTTAACCATCAATAATACCGATACATAACAATTAGCCAGCCCCACATTGATACCTAACAAAAAATTAACCAAACCAATTGCAACAATCATCAATTGATAATTCATGATCCTACCACAAAGCAAAGAGAAAACATAAAATAAACTACAGGTAGGAAAGATCGTCAACAACATCGTTTTAATCTTAACACGATCAACTATTTTAGGATAAAGCAAACCACCCAAGATACTGCCAATTGAAACACCAATGCCCATGATAGAAAGAATACTAGCATCACCATGATAATACAAACTAACAAAAGCTGACTGTAAAGCATTAAATGGTACTATCATCATATTTGCCAAACATGCAATGATTGCGATATACATCAAAGCTT
>JALEMK010000068.1 GCA_022768265.1 Erysipelotrichaceae bacterium | reverse complement strand
CGCAATAAATTACTAGGCTATTATCTTGATAAGATCCATACTAACAAAGACACATCTTTTGACCCTAAAAACATCGAAGTCATCATTGCTTCAACCATCAATTTTATCAATTCACTATGAATGATCATCGCCAATGGCTTAAAAATGTTTCAACTTCTTTAAATGATACGAACTTTTTTTCCTGATTAGTTAAATAACTTAAAGCATCATTCCAATCTGCTAATTTATAATGATCGATAACTTGTTTCTGTAAAAATAATTTAACTAAAATCTTCATCTCTGGTCTTCTTAGATCTGAAAGATAGGTACAACCTATCTTTTTGCTTATATCATCTAATAATTGATATTTAGATATAGAAGAATCTTTAACTCTTAACTTATATTCATTAGTTATGGTTTTATATAAGATTATTTCTACCTCACTTTGAATATCATGATCATTTAACAAACTAACGATTTCTTCTTGGGTAATATATGCATCAAGAGCAAGTTCTCTGTCTTTTAGCAAGCTATTTAGCAAGGCAGATAAAACACCACTTTCTGTTAGTAACTTTTTTTCTCTATGATCTTTTCTTTCCTTCATGATTTACCTCCCCTACCTCTATGACTTTATAAGCTATAATGGAAAATGAACGATAATTTAGACATTATCGTTCAGGTATTTTAGAATAATATATAATAATATTTATTGATATAGTGGTTAAATAACGATATTTAGCAAAGAATCAGCCATGAATGATAATGTCTACATTTTTTGTCTATTTATGATGAGCCCATCTTAAAAATGTATCTTGTGAAACATTTAGTATCTTCGCCGCATATCTTGATGATATCTGATTATTTTCCCAAGCCTTTTTGACCATGGTAAATTCTTGCGGTATCTTTTTTCTAGGTCTGCCAAATTTGACCCCACGTTTTTTGGCAGCCGCTATTCCTTCTTTTTGTCTTTGTTTAATATTATCTCTTTCTGTCTGGGCAACATACGATAGTATTTGCAATACTAAATCTGCAACAAACCTTCCTGTTAAATCATCGCTAGCATGACGGGTATCTAATAAAGGCATATCTAAAACGACGATATTTGCCTTTTTTTCTTTGGTGATATAGCGCCATTGCTCAATGATCTCATGATAATTTCTGCCCAAACGATCGATGGAGTGAATAACCATCAGATCGCCTGGTTTTATTTTATGTACTAAACTTTTATATTGCGGACGATTAAAGTCTTTGCCGCTAAGCTTATCAATAAATATATTGTTTGGGGGAATAGCAAAACTTTTTAAAGCTAATAATTGCCTATCTTCACATTGTTCTTTGGTAGAAACCCTTACATATCCATATACATTTTTACTCATATTTAACCTCCATATTTTATTATCTTAACAAGATTAAATATTATTTCACTAGCTAAAGGCAAATAAAAAAGGCAAAAACGGAAATTGCCACTTCACATTTTGCCTTTTTTTCATGTAACTTATATTATGATTATATCAATTAAACATTCTAATTTATAGTCTTATGATTTTAAAATTTTTTGAGTTAAATTATTAGTAAAGAAATAAGAATGTTTTGCTTAATTATTTAAATGAAGGCACCCTTATGGAGGAAATATTAGCTTTTATTTGTTCATTAACCATGATATTTACAGTTATATTACTAGTAAATGCAAAAAACTCAGTTGAAGTTGATATTACTTATTTATTACCAACTTTAGAAGAATATATTGTAACTTATGAAGATGCATTAGTCGCAGAAGAAGATAAGCTTTATGTTACGATGACACAATACCATAATAAAGAATCATATTATCCATCATATAATGATTCTTATTAATAAAATATTAGAGCTTATTCTGGAACTATTTCTTCAAATAATTTGATTTATAGCTTTGCTTAGTGCAATCCTAGCAACTGATATAGCTATTATCTTGACCAAGCGTTATTCTAAGATCAACTCTAAATATTATATGTTGATCATGCACTTACCTTTGCTTATACTCACATGGATACAGAAGATTGGTATGAATTCGGATACTACGTTGGTAAAACATTCAAATCTAGAGAAAAGGCAATTGTTTAGATAATTCGCCAATGGAAAATTTCTTTGGTAAGATGAAAAATGAAATGTTTTATGGGCATGAATATAGTTTTAAAACATTAGATGATTTAAAGAAAGCGATG
>JALEMK010000093.1 GCA_022768265.1 Erysipelotrichaceae bacterium | reverse complement strand
ACTAGTTATTGTTTAGCCTTTTTGCGTTTATTATTGCATCATTAATAGATATAGATTACTATAAAAATGAATAGTAATAGCATTAATTTACAGTTTATAAATTTTCAAAAATTACTTACACATTTTTCTTGACAAAGCCGTATTTAGATTATTTAAATATCTTGCTTAAGAACTCATTTTTGATTCGTATACGATATTCATTTATGTCATAGTATTTACTCATTATCATCATCCTTTCGTATAGTTTTTCTTCATTTTCAAGATCAAGAGTATCGACAACTAAATTGTTGTCAAATGATGTGTTGGAAGAAACTTTATTAAATAATACAATTATATGACATTTATCCATTGCATTAATTTGACTAATGATATTTGAATTTAAAAAGGGGGTTTCCACAAGTACAAATGTTCTTTTACCATCGTCTTTTGCTTCATTAATTAAACGTAATTGAAAACATATTAATTCATCAAGATTTAGGTCACTAGAATTAGCGTAGAATTCTTCTTTTAAATAAATTACTTTCATTAATTTTGTTATTAATTTATTGGTATCTTCTGAAGATTCTACAACAAATCGTTCATCGGATAATAAGTTCGCTAAATAATTCAGCATGGTTTTTAAATGATATAGATTATCAAGAATATCATTATCACAATTTAATCTTGTATTTAGGTATCTTAAAACAAGAGATTTAGTTCCTAATTTAAAATCGTCATCAATATCAAAATTACTATTAACAAAGAAAAACTCATCATATTTATTTGATGCTTCGTCATCAATATATAATGCAGGAAAAATGTTATTTTCATTTGCATATTCAGATTTTTGCTTTTTGTTGATCATTTGAAAAAAAGCTTTTTTTATTGTCCAATATTGTAATAAATCATCATTATATACATATTTAACTTTATCGATTATCATTTCAAACATATGATCGTTTTTAAAAGTAAGTTTTATCATAATACTACAAAGGGGTCCGTCGTGCTTTTTTGTTCTTGGTTGCTTGCACCGCCTACAATTATTTCTATATTGGCATATTGTTTTTCTGTTATCATCATTAGCCGTATTTGTCCTTGTTTTGGTACATTACGTTTGATGATTGGAATATGATTGACACATGCATCGCGATTGTTAAATATCTTTGTATAGATTGAATATTGCATCATGATATAACCGTTTTTTATAAGCCATTTATGAAAATCATGATATATTTTACGTTCTTTTTTAGAATTCATCGGTAAATCAAAGAAAACTATCAAACGCATAAACTTATATATCATTATTAATTGTTTCTAAAGATGGTGCTATAAAAAAGGTACTATCGTTATATTCAAAACATTTCATGATTGATTCAATATACATTTCGATACAATTATTGATAGTGTGTAGTTGTTTATTGTAGCTTATCTTCAAATTAGTAAGCTTGATGATATTTTCTTTGTGATTGCTAGTAAATATCTCGCAATTTAACATATTATTAAATACATAGTTATCAACTAATGGACGAAAAACTTCAATGATATCATCCGATAAGTTGCCTTCATTATTTTCGCCACAATGGAAGATTCCTAAATTTAACAATAATCCTTTAGAAACTAATATTGCTCTTATTTGTGATCTAAAGACTGCATAACCATAATTTAAGCCTGCATTGATGGTATCATCAGCAAATCTAATAAATTTTTTTCCAAACAGTGCTTTGAAATAAACCTTTGCTGCTAAGCCTTCTCGATTTGTAATATCACCAATTTGTACTTCGTTTAGGTAATCTGTCATCATGGCTTGAGTTTTCTTATCGATATCATTTATTTTTAATATTTGTAGCTGAGCATTAATTTTAGCAATTATTATTTTTTGATGGATGATTTGTTTTAAATCATCATTCCAAGTGATTTGTTTTTTTATTATTCCGCTAGAAGCATAATTACCATTTAAAGGTATCAATTGGGTAAAAGGGTTGTGAGAAAGATCGCAGATGATCAATGCAACATTGTTTTGTGTTAACTTGTTAATAAGCTTAGTACTTAAGCAAATTTTGTAATTATCAATAATTAGAGATTTTAAATCAGAAATTAGAAAACGTATTTCACCTGTGTTAGTTTTTACGATAATATTATCTAGGTATAGTCTTACTGATTCTGAATCTCTAATATATAAAGTTTTATAACCCATAATAAACAAAAAAGGAGCTTTTCAGCTCCGATTTCGGCATAAAGCCTTGTTTTGTTAGGTCCTAATTAATTTTGCTATTCCTACATAGAAAATAAATTATTTCCAATATTATTTTATCCTAATCAAATTCTAATTTCAAGGCTGAATCATTAATTTCACGTAAATTACCTAGAACATCACAAGAATATTTTTGGATACAAGTTACTTTTTTGCCAATTGACAACATAACTCGTTTTGATTCATAGAAATTAATTGGCTTAACTTCAATTATATTAGTATTATCATTATTGGTTGCTGTGAATTTCCATATGATCTGATCAGGGTCGCTTTTAAATACCGTAGCTTCTTTGCTAAGTTCTTTGGTGGTTCCTTTTATCATTAGATACTCATTATGATGTAATGAGCAGATAAATTTGGCATCTGCCGATATTTGCTTTTTAGCTTTTTGCTGTGCATACCATTCTTTGTCTATAGTATAGCATTGTTTAGCTTGGGAAAAGAAAACATTGCAATAACGAACAGTAACAAATTTATAAGTTTTGCCATCAAGATAAAAATCCGTGCGGTAAGGAGAAATTTGCTGAAGAACGACCTTTTTATTTTTAGTTTGATATTTGTCACTAATATCAATATGGTTTCCTAAATTGCCATCAATATACTTTAATTGAGTGATCGTAGGACCATTATCATGTTTAGCATACTTCGTTATCAAGTGCCCAGTTTCTTCGCGATATTTGAAAAGCGGATTAAATTTAAATTTGATTTCCCCTTTTTTCTCATCAATCATTTTTTTATCGTTTTTATATTCTTCATAGTAGTGCTTAACGATGGCTTCGAATTTTTCAAATGTTTGTTTATCATTGCGATAAGCTAAGTATTTAGAAGATTTCCCGTTCATGATATCATCTGCTAGAGCAAAGAATTTACTATCGTAGATGTCTTTATATTTTTTGATAATAACTTGCTTGTCATCATATATTCTAGTGCTGTATAACGTTTGATCTGATACGCTACGATTTGGCTTGGTATCAATTTGCCATGAGAATTTAGTGATAGGGTATTCTACAATATGGTTGATAAATTTAATATACTTATCGTCAAGTAAGTATTTTTCGTTAGTATCGATAATTTCACCTGTATGTTTGTTGTAAATTACATTATTTGCTTCATCAATGCTAAAATCACGCAATAGTTTATCATATAAATTAAGCTTTTTTATTGAAGCTACTAATATGGCGTCAACGGCATGATGAGAAAAAATATCGCGATCTTTTGTCAGACCAATGATATATTTTCTAAAAGTGGCAGTTGCGCTTCCTTTGATGGTATGTACTTTTGTATTGATATCATTGTCTTTGAAGTAGTTCATCAAAGTATTAAATACTAGGCGGTTAGCATAAGAAGTATCTACTAGATTTCTAGCGATAAATTCTTTCATATTTTCATATTTTGAGATATCAGCTTCATATAAAGCATATTCTAATTTTTTCTTAGATATATGTTTGTTTTTATATAAATCGTGCATAAAAGCAACATATTGGGTATAACTGCCATAGTTTAATTTGTTTTTATTGAAAGCTAGATAAGGTGTAAGCTGACCTTTATCTTGGTTTTCTCTACGTGTTACCAAAACTTTATTGTTGTACGAGTCATCTAAAGAAATAGAAATAGGAATAATATGATCTATCTCATAAGCATCAGGATCACAGATTAATTGATCGATGTCAATTGGCTGTTGGGTGTATGCACTTTTTCCTAATTGGTCTTCATATAATCGCAATTTATCGCGAAGCTTGCTATTTGGCTTTATTTTAGGATATTTAGCCAACTTATCAGCTACCATTTTATTTATATCTTCATTGCGTTTTTGAATCTCATTGATGCGCTGTTTTTGCTCGTTAGAATTTTTATCTCTGGTTGTTTCGACGATGATACTATCTAATTCACCATATTTTTTTCTTACTGCATTAATAACTTTTATAGCTTGACGATATGATCGCATCGCAACTGGTGAAAGTATGGCATTATCATTGATAGAAATGTTTTTCTTGCCTTTATATGAACCATTTGATCTGTTAAATTCAAATTTATTTGATGATGTTAAGATTTGCATCTGATTTAGATTGCTACTATACATTTCTGTATTAATGATATTGATGGCTTTTAAAGAAAGAGAATGATATGTTGTGAATTTTCCTAATTCAGCTAATTCTTCAATGCAATTTGCTGGTAAATCTAATTTCTTTAGTTCACCGATACGTTGTTCCTTAACTTTGGTTTTGGTTAAGGTGACAGCAATACTGTCTAGTAAGGTAAAATTATTTAGTTGCATTTCTAAACCATGATTAGCAAATACTTTTTTGAGTAATTTAAAGCCTTCTAATTCTGTTAATAAGGGTTCATATTTTTTGTTAACTCTAAAACCATTGATCATTGATAAATCACTTTCAGTGATTTTAGCAACATCTTTCGGTGTGATTTTTCCTTTATTAAAGGCTAGTTTTATTAAATTTTGCTTAATATCAACATCTAGTTTTTCATTGTTGATAGATAAATTGTTAAGATCATTTAATAAATTGAAAAATTCGGCAGATGGAGCGTATTTTGGAGCTCTTAGTTCATCAGGGAAAATAGAACATTTACCTGTCATTTTTTCAATCATATTTACTTTTACATTACCTTCTTCATCATAGATCTGACCATAAGGAGTTGGTGATTTAAAACTTCCAGGTCCTTCGGAGAAATCACGTCTTCTTGTAATTATATTGATGATTTCCTTACGGATATTTTCACTTATTTCTTGGGTTAATAATATTTGTTCTAATTCTTTTTCATAATCAATAGTGCGAAAGTTATTTTCATTTCCTCTAACTTTTCCAGTATTTCTTAAGCGTTCTAACTGTACTTCGCAAACATATCTTCCATCTTTTAATGCTTTATCATTATGGCTTAATATCTCTTTGGTTTTTCCAGCTTCATCATCTCCAACAACTTCTAATGAGCTGCCGCGATGCTTGCAAATATTCAATAATGCTATATTTAATTCTTCTAATGAAAGTTTTTGTCTTAAACCTTTTTCACGTATTTCATATGGATTATAGTTGTTATTGATTTCTATAAATAAATCATGTTTTTTTAGTAGTTTTAAAAGGTCTTTTTTTCGATTGCTTCTTCTTCTTTTTAATCTTCTTCCTCCTCTAAAGCTTCTTCTTTCTTCATTGTTTTTCTTAGTCGCTTCAGTAAATAATCTTACCCCTGCATCAATTACTTTTTCATTTTCGATATCCAGTACAGCCCAGCCAACACTGGATATACCAATATCTATCCCTAATACTAGTTTCATAATAACATCTCCTTAATTGTCTTAATTTTATCATTTTTTTCGTATCTTACATAATTTTATAAATTAATTTTTACTTATAGTTGACTGTAAAATTCTTTTAATAATTTCGATGTATGTTTATATATTCATTTTTGATAATTTCTTACATTTTTGCAATATTCCTTAGTTATGATTGCAGATTTATAAATAAAAATTATAATTAATAAAAAGAGGTGATCATATGCAAGGCGTTAGCATCCTTATCGTCGAAGATGATCTTGTTCTTGCTAAGGAATTGCAAGGATATCTAACCAAATATGGTTATAATGTCATCTTAGCTGAAAGATTTGATAATATCTTAGAGGAATGTCAACAAACTAAGCCAGATTTACTACTAATGGATATCAATTTACCATATTTTGATGGTTTTTACTGGTGTAATCAAATCAGAGAATATTCGCAAATCCCTCTTATTTATATTAGTAGTCGTAATGATGATCAAGATAAGATCATGGGTATTGCGCAAGGTGGCGATGATTATGTGGAAAAGCCTTTTAATCTAACTATTTTAAAGGCAAAGATCGAAGCAATCATTCGCCGAACTTATCAATATACATTAAATCAAAAACAATATATCGTAGATAATATCTATTATGATGTTTTTAACAATTGTCTTTTTTATCATGATATAAAAATCGAACTAACTAAATCAGAAAATATCATTATCAAGATTTTGCTAGAGCATAAAAATAAAATAGTATCACGTAATCTTTTGATGGATGAACTATGGAGTACCAATGAATTTATATCTGATAATACCCTTACGGTCTTGATTTCTAGGCTACGTACCAAGCTAAAGGATATGACAGGAAAAGAATTAATTAAAACTAAAAAAGGACAGGGGTATTATATCTGATGAAATATCTAAAAAAACAAGCTAAAACATTTTGGTGCTTGGTTTTGGTGTTTTTAGCTTTTAATTTATATTTTATATTTTTGCTTCCTGCTACGAATATTCAATTATTGATATATTTGGATATCTTAATTATTGTTTGTTTAGTCATATTTTTTGTCATTGATATGTTAGCTTTTTACAAAAAAGAAAAACAATTAAAAGAATATCTGATGTTGGACGATTTTATCTTTCCATTTTTGGAAGAATCATCACAAAAGGATATCATTGAACATGATCATGCTATATTTCAACAACGTTTAGATCAGCAGATCAAAATTAATCAGGATCTACAGGATTTTATTACCAAATGGTGTCATGAAATTAAGATTCCGCTTACAGCAGCAATGTTGATGGGTGAAAAAATTGAAGATACTCATTTGAATATGCAATTAAAAGAGCAATTAGAAAGAATCAAGCAAGCTTTAAATTTTGTATTGGTTAGTTGCAAGGTACAAAATACATTTGATGATCTTCAAGTGCATAAGATCAAGCTTATTGATTGCATCAATGCTTCAATAAAAAATAATCGTTATTTTTTGATGAATGATAAAGTAAAGTTAGATATCGATGTCCATGATGAAATGGTGTATAGTGATAAAACATGGCTTGTTTATATCATCGATCAACTATTAGCAAATGCTATCAAATATACCAAAGATAAGACATACATCGAGATATATAGTCAAAGTGTGGAAACTAAAGTTTATCTATACATCAAAGATCATGGAGAAGGAATTATGGAACAAGATCTTCCGCGCATCTTTGAGCGTGGATTTGTTGGTAGTAATCATCATAATGGACGGTACAAATCGACAGGTTTAGGCCTTTATATGGTTAAATTGATGGTTGATAAGCTTCAGCATGATATCAAGGTTGAGAGCGAATATCAAAACTATACTTGTTTTTGTCTTTGTTTTGATAATATCGAAAATTATTTTAATCGCTAATATTGCAACAATGTAATATTAGCGACTGTTTTTGTAAGCCTAATGCAAGGATTTATAAAAAAGGTT
>JALEMK010000008.1 GCA_022768265.1 Erysipelotrichaceae bacterium | reverse complement strand
AATTATTCATTTCACCACAAACTCCAGTTTATGAGGGAATGATCATCGGAAGAGCTAGCCGTAATATGGATATGGAAGTTAATCCGATCAAAAATAAAAAGATGACGGCTGTCAGATCAACTGGTAACGATGAAGCAATGAAATTAGTTCCACCAAAGATCATGTCCTTAGAAGAAGCTATCGAATTTATCAATGATGATGAATTAGTAGAATTGACACCAACTGATATCCGAATTCGTAAAAAATATCTAACGAACTTGGAAAGACGTCAATATCTAAGATCGATCAAAGCTCAAGATGAAGACTAGAAACATCGTAAGATGTTTCTTTTTTCTTTTCTTATCCGTAACTTTGGGTTATCCTAATATTAGATAGATGAGGTATAAAAATGTTAAATGTAGGAATAATAGGTTTAGGACAGATTGCAACTAGGGTTGCAAAAGGAATTAAGTTTGCAAAAAACGCTAATTTATATGCAGTAGCTTCTAGAGATATAAATAAAGCTATAACTTTTAAACAAGCGCATGATGCTCAAAAAGCATATGATGACTATAGTAAATTATGCGCTGATCAAAATGTAGATGTCGTATATATTTGTACCCCCAATACCTTGCACAAAGAACACATCATGTTAGCATTGAGTCATCATAAGCATGTTATCTGTGAAAAACCGATCTTTACCAAGCTAGAAGATCTAGATGCTTGCTTTCAATATGCTAAAAAGCAGGGATGTTTATTGATGGAGGCTCATAAAACGGTGTTCACACCGTTAAATCAACATTTATTCAATTTGATATCTAAAGGGATCATTGGTAAAGTGCATTTTATTGAAGGACAGTATGCTAGTGAGGTTTTACCATCGCAAAAAGCAATCAGTAAATGGCATTTTGAAGCTGAAGGAGGAGGCTGTTTATATGATATTGGGGTATATCCTTTAGCATTTGCAAATTATTTTGCCCATAGCAAGATCAAAGAGTATCAGCTAATGGAACACAAGGTAGATGGCATTTATTGTGATCAAGCGCAAGCAATGATTACTTATGAGAATGGGATCATGGCGCATATTGCTACAAGTTGGCAATGTGATATGGTCAATATGGGTTATATCTATGGGGAAAAAGGGCATATCGAATATCACAACTTTTGGAAAAATACCCAAGCATATCTGGTAAAAGATGGGCAAAAGACCTTGATCGAAGTAGACATGGATAGTGATTTTACTGGGGAAATAGAACATGCCATTGCGTGTATCGAACAAGGACTTTGTCAAAGCAATATCATGAGCCAAGAAGCTTCTAAAGAAATCTTGAAGGTCATAACAAAAAAAGTATAGCGAAATCGCTATACTTTTTTGTTAATATGATTTGGTATAACCGTTATAAGCTTTTACCAAGATTTCTTTCATTTCTTCAACCATTGGTACACGTGGATTTGCTGGAGAACATTGATCTTCGTAAGCAAGATAAGCAATCTTATCTAAGTTATTCATGAAGGTTGTTTCATCCAAGCCTTGAGCTTTGAAGCTCATTTGGATACCACAATCGATAGCTAGATCACCACAAGCACGAGCATACATTTCAACACCTTCAGCAACAGTGTTTGGTTTTAAACCAATAGCACAAGCTAATTCGTAGTATTTTTCATCAGCTTTGTAGTAGTTGTATTTTGGCCAGATACCAGGTTTTTCTGGTTTGGTACCATTGTAGCGGATAACATGAGGCATCAAGATAGCGTTTGCTCTACCATGAGGAACATGATATTCTCCACCGATTTTATGAGCTAATGAGTGGTTAACACCTAAGAAAGCATTAGCGAAAGCCATACCAGCTAGACATGAAGCATTATGCATCTTTTCACGTGCTTCTGGATCATTTTTGCCATTGTTTACAGCACGAGGTAGATATTCAAATACCATCTTGATAGCTTGTAATGCCAGACCATCAGTGAAGTCGTTTGCTAAAGTACTTACAAAGGCTTCTGTAGCATGAGTTAATACGTCCATACCTGTATCTGCAGTGATGCTCTTTGGTAAGCTCATTGTTAAGCTAGGGTCAACGATGGCTACAGTTGGGGTTAATGAATAGTCAGTTAATGGATATTTTTTGTTTTCTTCTTTATCCGTAATTACGGCGAATGGTGTTACTTCAGAACCTGTACCACTTGTTGTTGGGATACATACTAATTTAGATTTTTTACCTAATTCTGGATAACGGAATGCACGTTTACGGATATCCATGAATTTTTGTTTTAGATCATCGAAGTTTACATCTGGTTGTTCATAGAATAACCACATACCTTTAGCAGCATCCATACTAGAACCACCACCGATGGCGATAAT
This sequence comes from Erysipelotrichaceae bacterium, assembly GCA_022768265.1. Taxonomy (GTDB): domain Bacteria; phylum Bacillota_I; class Bacilli_A; order Erysipelotrichales; family Erysipelotrichaceae; genus JALEVB01. The sequence continues at coordinate 6,559 of JALEMK010000008.1, read as the reverse complement.
TGTATCTGGACGGAAGGCTTCCATCAATGATAATCCTCGTTTAACGGTTTGAATGCTTGGATCTGGTTCAACATCACAGAATAGTTGTACTTGAACTTTATTTCTTCTTCTTTCTAATTGGTCAGTTACTCTTGTAACATAGCCTAGATCAACCATTGATCTATCTGTTACGATGAATACACGTTCCATTTCACGCATGTCGTGTAGATATTCGATAGAATCTTTTTCGAAGTAGATCTTACTTGGAACTTTGAACCATTGCATATTATTTCTCCTTTTACCAATTTTCTTGATATTTAATAAGTTGATTGCACTTACGTTATCAGATACGGAGTTATGTCCATAAGATCCACAACCTAAAGTTAATGATGGGATAAATGAGTTATAAACATTTCCGATACCTCCGAAGGTACTAGGAGAGTTCCAGATGATACGGCACGCTTTTAAACGAACACCGAAACGTTTAGCTAATTCTTCATTAGCTGTATGGATCGCAGCAGAGTGACCAACACCATTGAACATTACCATTTGTTCTGATTTATTTAGACCATCTTCAACAGAGTCAGCTTTAAGCATAGCTAGAACAGGTGATAATTTTTCTCTTGTTAGTGGTTCATTGACGCCAACTTCTTTACATTCAGCGATGATGATGCTAGTTTTTGCAGGAACTTCAAAGCCTGCATTTTTAGCGATCCAGCTTGCAGATTTACCAACGATATCAGGGTTCAATACAGCTTTGTTATAATCTTCTGGACCAGCTACATTAAACATGTATTTTTCTAATAATTTCTTTTCTTTATCATTTGCAAAGTAAACGTTGTAATCTTTGAAGATTGCTTTAGCATCTTCGTATACTTCTTTATCAACGATAACAGCTTGTTCACTAGCACAGATCATACCATTATCGAAAGCTTTTGATAAACAGATATCATTAACAGCTTGTCTTAGATTAGCTGTAGTTTCGATGTATGCAGGAACGTTACCAGCTCCAACTCCTAATGCTGGTTTACCACAAGAGTAAGCAGCTTTAACCATGGCATTACCACCAGTTGCTAAGATCGTTGCAACACCTGGATGGTTCATCAAACAGCTTGTTGCATCCATGCTTGGTGCTTCGATCCATTGGATACAGTTTTCAGGAGCACCTGCTTTGATAGCTGCTTCATAAACAACTTTTGCTGCCGCAATTGAACATTGTTGAGCTTTTGGATGGAATGCAAAGATGATTGGGTTTCTTGTTTTTAAACAAATCAATGATTTAAAGATTGCAGTAGAAGTAGGGTTAGTTACTGGGGTGATACCTGCAACAACACCAACTGGTTCAGCTACATAAGTCAAACCTTTTACTACATCTTCTTCGATGACACCAACAGTTTTTAAATGACGCATGTGATTTACGACATATTCACAAGCAAATAAGTTTTTAGTTGCTTTATCTTCAAATACACCACGTTGTGTTTCTTCCACAGCTAGCTTAGCTAATTCACCATGTTTATCTAATGCTGCTACTGAACATTTTGCAACGATGTAGTCAATTTTTTCTTGATCGAAGTAATAGAATTCTTCTAATGCTTTTTGAGCTTTTGCGACCTTGATGTTTACTTCTTCATTGTTAGTAGGTCCGCTAACTTTTGCTTCTTGTTCTTGTACTTTTTTAGTTGCCATATTTCCTCCTCTTGTGAAGTATTTCACTTATGACACCAGTAATATACCATTAGAAAAACATGGTTGCAAGCACTTTTGTTAGCAATTTCACAAGTAAACGGTTACATTTGCAAAATATTTTTTTGTAAGCGTTTCCTTTTGTGAATAGCTATTTTTTACGATTTATGTGATAATAAAAAGATTAAGAGGAACGATAAAATGTTGAAACAGAATTTACATACGCATACGACTTATTGTGATGGTCAAGATAGTCCTGAAGCGATGATCGAAACAGCTATTGAGAAAAAATTTGCTATCTTGGGCTTTTCAAGTCATGGTCCTAATGAACCATATGATGATCATTTTGCCCTTGCACATGATGATGTGAATGCTTATGTTCAGCATTTGCAGCAACTAAAACATCGCTATGCCAGCCAAATCAAGATTTATTGTGGTATTGAAGAGGATGCCATAGGGAGAAAATATGATCATCATATGTTTGATTATATCATTGGTAGCGTACATATGGTTGAAACAGGGAATACATATAAAACCATTGATCACCAAAAAGATCTAACTTTAAATATCATCAATGATTATTATCACCATGATTTTTTAGCTTTCGCGCAAAATTATTTTAAACAGATGGATAAACTAATTGCTGATGAGCAGGTAGATATCATTGGCCATTTTGATCTTTTGACCAAATTTAATGAAGATGAAATGATGATCGCTTTTGATGATCCAGCTTATTTAAACCTATGTTTCAAGATGATCGATAAGATCATTGCTCATGACAAGATCTTTGAAGTAAATACCGGAGCGATTGCTAGAGGGTACCGAAGCTTACCATATCCTCATCCTAATCTATTAAGATATATTGCTAGTCAAAATGGTAAGCTTCTTTTAAATAGTGATTGTCATGATCGTAGGTATTTGGATTGTTATTATGATCCAGCTTTATTGCTGATCAAACAATGTGGTTTTAAAGAGTGGATGATCTTAACCGATGAAGGCTTTAAAAAAACAGCCATATAGCTGTTAATAATGATATTTAAACTGCTTTTCATTAGGAATGATTGGCATAGGTTTGATCATATAATCATCGACCTTGATAAACATATTGCCTTGTTTGATGATAGCGATGAATTTATCGATGTTTGCTGGTAAGCCTTGAATAAATAACTCAACCATGCCATTATCCATATTACGTACGGAACCTGTAAGATTTAATTGTTGAGCATTCATGACACAAAAGTATCGAAATCCTACGCCTTGAACTCTTCCTGAAACGATCATATGATATCTTTTCATGTGTTTTCTCCTTTACTTTGTTTACATATCGTTAAATATATTTTATCTAATATCTTAATTAAATCATTTTTTTGTACATTCGCAAAGCTGATACGGATACTATTATCAAAATTTTCTATATTGTAATAGGCATTGATATTATTTTTAACTAATATTCCTTGCGCTTGTAGATTTTCTACTAGTTTTTTGATCGTTATTTTAGGGTTAACTTTTATCATGGCATAATAACCACATTTTCCCCCAACCAATGATGCGATGGTAGGATCCCAATTTTGACATATTTGCTGCGCTAAACGTAATTTTTCTTTTAAACGATTGGAAATGATCTTGTTTTCATTTTCAAAAATATTACTTTTGATGTAAGCTTCAAAAACAGCTTGGGATACCAATGAAGGTATATGATAAGAATAATAATATAAATGTTCAGCCATGTCATTAAAAGTGTTGATAAGATCATCTGGAATGATAGCTAATCCAATACGAATGAAGGGAAAGTTTTTTGAACTGCTTTGTAGATAAATGCAATTTTTCCCGTAAGAAAAAAAGTGGATAGGAACATATTTTGGTATTTTAAAAGATTCGCTAAAATAGTCATCTTCAATGATGTAAACATCATATTTAAGCGCTAGTTCCATGATTTTTTTTCGTTGATGATAGGAAAGCGAAGTTCCTAAAGGATTATGATTACGAGTTATACAATAAAAAAATTTAATGTCTTGAGTTTTAAACAAATATTCTAGTTGTTTAAGGTCGATACCGTTGATATCTCTTTTGATCGTTAGTACGTCAATGTTAGATTGTTTTAAAAAATTGATATAGTTCCAAAAAGAAGGTTCTTCGATCAGGATCTTCTTTTTTTGATTAGGGAAAGGCATCAAAGATAAGATGGTAAGGATCTGGGTGATGCCTTGGATCATGGAAATATTAGCTGGTTTAGTATAGATGGATTGGGTTGCGAGGAAATTGCATACGCAATGATGAAGATCGCTAACACTTGAAATAGCGATATCAGCGGATTTTTTAGCATATAATTCACTTGCGATATTTAAACAATGCTTAATGTTTTCCAAGGATAGATTATTTACAATTGGATTACCTGTTCTAAGATCAAAAATATTGGTGTCATCAACTTTGCTAAGTAATAAATTATTCGCAACATAGTAACCGCTTTGTGCTTTGGTATAGATCAAATGTTTTTTTAGTAATGAATCATAAGCTTTGATGACCGTACCTTTAGCACAATGATATTTTTTACTGGTTGCAATTATGGATGGCAAACGGGATGATGGTTTTAATTTTCCTTGAATTATCTTATGCTCGATGTCTTGAGCAATTTGCATATATTTGTTCATGTTATACCTCATCATATGTATTATTTTAGCATGTAAAATTGTACTAGTACAATTAAATGTTATACAACTTGTAATCCCTTACTTAAATTCTTATACTTTAAGAGAAATTTAAATAAGGAGAATAGAATATGACCAATTTTTTAAACAATTTGGCAGCGTGGCTTGATGAGCATTTTCTGCCAATTGCGGACAAGATCAGTTCGCAAAAACATCTAGCAGCCATCAAAGATGGTTTTATCGCAACCATGCCAATATCGATGGTAGGGGCAATATCTGTAATGTTAAATAATGTATTGTTAGATAAGACATCGCTATTTGGTGAAATGTTGAATAGTATGGCATTTTATAGCGACTATATCCAACCAATTATCGATACGACATTATTGCCGCTATTTAATCAAATTTGGTGGGGAACTTTAGCGATGGCAGTAATTTTTTCTATCTTTACGATTGCTTATAATTTTGCTAAAAATGCTAATGAAGATGGATTATCAGCAGGGGTTATCGCAGTTTCTTGTTATTTGGTATTATTACCTCAACAGATTGAAGGAGGACCTTGGGGAACGATATCTTGGACATCATTTAGTTCAGAAGCTGTGTTTACTGGATTGATCGTTTCTTTAGTTAGTGCGGAAATATTTTGCTTCGTGAAGAAAAAAGGTTGGGTATTTAAAATGCCTGAACAAGTACCACCAGCAGTGTCTAAAGCTTTTTCTGCCATGATTCCTGCAGGTTTTGCTTTAGTTGTTTCTGGAATCGTTTCGGTCTTTTTTGCTCAAGTATTGAATACAAATTTACAAGTTTGGATCAACATGATGCTGCAAAAGCCATTAATTTCATTGGGACAATCACCAATTACTTTGATCTTCTTAGTGTTTGTCAAACAATTTTTATGGTTTTTTGGTTTACATGGGGATACGATCATTGCACCTGTTTTGGATACAATGTATGGTCCTGCTTTACAGGCAAATTCGGAAGCAATATTGATCTTAGGACAAGCAGCACCTTACGCGATCACACGTAACATCATTGATATCTATGGAATGCATGGTGGTTCAGGGGTTACCTTAGCCTTGATCGTTGCTATCTTTATTTTCTCAAAAAAACCACAATATCGTGATTTGTCCAAAATGTCTTTGATGCCAGGAATCTTCCAAATCAATGAGCCAATGATCTATGGTTTACCTATCGTATTAAATCCTATTTTGGCAATTCCTTTCATCATCGTTCCGCCTGTATGTACATTTATTGGATGGTTCTTTACAGCTGTTATTCCTATTGCTGGTTATATTTATATTTCACCACCATGGGTAACACCACCCGTATTAAGTGCTTTTTTAGCAACCGGTGGAGATATAGGAGCCACTTTAGTTTCATTATTGACCTTTGTAGTTGCAGTGTTGATATATGCTCCATTTGTGATCTTAGCGAATAAACAGAAAGATTAGAGCAAGCATCATGACAAAATATTTAGGAATAGATATAGGTGGAACCAATATCAAATATGGCATCGTAGATCATCGAGGAAATTTGGAACAGAGCTATACGATAGCCAGTGTTCAAGATGATCTTGAATGTATGTTGGATAAATTAAAACAAATTATTGAACAAAATAAAATGGTAGATGGAATTGGTATCAGCATTCCTGGAGCATGTGATAGCAAAAATAATAAGATCATTGAAGCTGGTGCCTGCGTTGCTTTGACAAATGTAGATATCATAAGTTTGTTAAAAAAATATACTAATGTTAAAATTGCGATTGAAAATGATGCTAATTGTGCGATGCTGGCTGAAAAGTGGATTGGTAATGCTCAAAATTATAAAAATGTAGTATGTGTTAGCGTAGGTACGGGAATTGGGGGAGCAATCGTCATTGATGATGATTTATATGTTGGTCATCAATTCTATGCTGGAGAATTTGGTTTCATGAAAGATAGTGATGGGAATACGATGAGCTATTTAGCATCTAGCAGTGCCTTAGTAAGGATGGTAGAAAGTAAAACAACGCATCGTAATATCAATGCTAAGGACATATTTAGGCTTATGGAACAAAATGATCAGCAGGTCATGGCTGTTTATCAACAATGGATCAACAAGTTAGCTTTAGGTTTATACAATATCGGTGCATGCATTGACCCTGATATCATCTTGCTAGGAGGGGGCGTGAGTGCTCAAAGTCGTTTGATCAAAGATTTAAAGGATACCATCGCTAAGATCAAAGATTATGATTTGACATGGGAATTAAAAGC
>JALEMK010000005.1 GCA_022768265.1 Erysipelotrichaceae bacterium | reverse complement strand
TTCTTCTAGATCGATTGCTTCATTGCTTGTAACCGTGATCTTAGTTCCACTAGCAAAATCGATACCAAGGTTGATTGGTTCACCTTTGGTTACACCATTGAAGATCATCATCAATACTGCTGCTACGATGATAGCTAAGCTAACGTAGTTGAACTTTTTACTTTGTTTGATGTAATCATTTTTCTTGATCGGACCAAAATAGAATTGTTCTTCTTTTTTGCTTACATCTGGAACGTTGCTAGCTTTGACATGGAACCAGCCATATTTTTGATCGCATACACCGCTATTTACCAAGATCTTTAATAGGAATTGTGATAGCCCAACATTCAAGATCAAAGTAGCTAAAACCGTGATGATCAGCATTGTTGCAAAGCCTTTAACTGAACCATTACCAAACATATACATGATCAAGCCAGCTAATAAAGTTGTAAATTGAGCATCAAAGATCGTTACAAATGAGGTTTTTTGACCTGCGGCTACTGCGGTAGCAATTGGACGTCCTTGATAGATCTCATCTTTGATTCTTTCATAAGTGATGATATTAGCATCAACGGTCATTCCAACCCCTAGTACCAATGCAGCGATACCTGGCAAAGTAAAGACGGCACCAATCAAGGTATAAACACCAAATACCACCCAGATATAAACACAAAGCATGATACTAGCTAAAATTCCTGGAACACGATATTCCCAGATCATAAATAACATTACTGCTAAGACCCCAATGACCCCAGCAATCGCGGTAGTATTGAAAGCATCCATACCAAACTCAGCACTAACGACATTGCTGCTGATCTCGCTCATCTTTACAGGTAAAGATCCTGAGTTGATCAAATTTGCAAGAGTTCTTGCTTCATCTTCGCTAAAATTACCACTGATGATACAATCGCCTTCGATGCGGTTATTTACGCTTGCAGCACTGATATATTTTGGTTCTTGTCCTTGCGCAACTTTAGCTACTTCTTCTTTATAGCTATCGCCTTCTTCATAGTCTAACCAAATGACCATGATATTTTCTCCAGCAGGCATTTGAGAAACATTTGCGGTCATATCACCAAATGCCTTGCTATCAGCGATCTTCAAGCTAACTACTGGTTTGCCATTATCATAAGCTAAGCTGGCTCCCCCTTCTTTGATGATGCTAGCATCACTTAATAAATTGTCATTAACATCTCTAAAGCTTAAGTTAGCCGTTGTACTTAACAATTCACGAGCTTCCTCTTGATTAGTGATACCCGCTAATTGTACACGAATTCGATCATTTCCTTCGATGATGATTTGTGGTTCACTTACCCCTAATACGTCAATCCTTTTAGAAATGCTTTCGCTAACAGCTACCATATCTAGCTCTTCACCTTCATTTAAAGGTTCTACTTGATACAAGATCTCAAAACCACCTTGTAAGTCTAGACCTAAAGAAAGGTTGTTACCTATGCTACGATAACTGCTAAGGATCAATGCGGCAAAAACCGCGATCGTAATGAAGAAAACGCCTAAGCGTTTATTCCTTACTTTCTTGTTCATCTTGTTATTCCTCCCTCGATAACATCTTTAAAATCACTCAATTTGCTATTATAACCATCAATGATGGCTTGATAAGACATAAACTGAACGATCTGTTCACTACTTAAATTCATGATATCTTCAATTGCTACGCTTAAATGGATTGGCAATTGATTTTTCCATATGTAATTGACCAAAGTGTCTTCGATATTTTCAAAGACTAGATTGGGATTGTTTTCTCTTCTTAGTTTTTCTAATTTTAGATATATCGCTAATTTTAATTGATTGGGTAATCTGCTCATAATAAGCCGATCAACAAGCCTATGCTTGCACAAATCAAAGCTAAGATCCAAAAAGATCTAACGACCCTTTTTTCACTTAGTCCGCTTAAGACAAAGCTATAATGAATTGGCGTATATCTAAAAACTCTTTTTCCTCTTAGTTTTACTGATGAGATCTGAATCATGACACATAAGGTTTCCCAAACAAAGACCCCACCGATGATGATCAATAAGATTTCTTCTTTCAAGACCATCGCAACAGCAGCTAGACCAGCACCTAAAGCTAATGAACCCGTATCGCCCATAAAGATCTTCGCAGGTGAAACATTATACTTCAAATAGCCGACTAAAGCTCCTAATAAACTGGCAATGAAGGTTGCGACATAATATTCTTGCTTGACCAAGGCCAAGATAAAAAAAGCCAAATAAGCTAAAAAGCTACAACCTGCTGCCAATCCATCCATGCCATCTGTAAGGTTGACCGCATTGCTAGCTCCGGTAAACATAAAAAATACCAATGGTGCATATAACCCGGCCATCGGGATGACAACATCAACGATTGGTAATCTGATATCCAAAGATGCTTGATTCATATAGATGATATAGAATACCACGGCTAATATCAGCTGCATGGCAAATTTTTGCTTTGGCCGCAAGCCTTCATTATCTTTTTTGATTACTATGATATAATCATCGATAAAACCTATGATTCCATATCCAATAAAGCTCAATAACACGATCATCGTCTTTAATTCAAAAAGCACATGATAATCTGCCATGATCGTCACGATGATAGGTGCA
>JALEMK010000176.1 GCA_022768265.1 Erysipelotrichaceae bacterium | reverse complement strand
TAGCTTTTTCTAGTTCATTCTTAAATTCTAACGAACCACTTTTTGCAATGGTACCTAAGTTTTTATCTAGATCTTCTTCATTCATTCCGATACCACTATCTTTGATGATCAAGGTATGATTTTCTTTATCAGCTTCGATCGTGATCTTTAGATCTTTTTTATCAACTTTATATTCATCGTTAGTTAGTGATAGATAATATCTTTTATCTAAAGCATCTGAGGCATTTGAAATTAATTCACGAATGAAAATTTCATTGTTGGTATAAATTGAATTTATCATTAGATCTAATAGACGTTTAGATTCAGCTTTAAATTGTTTTTTAGCCATGATATCTTCCTCCTTTAGCACTCTAAAAAACTGATTGCTAAATAAATATATCATTATCACTCTTAACAGTCAAGTGCTAACAGCAAAATACCCTTATTTTGTAAATGTCAGCATAAAAATAGATAGGGGCTGTGGTACAATTATCTAGAGGTATGTATATGCGAATAATTAAGGTTGAAACGATCAAGGAAAAGATCGCTAAGGCGTGCGATACGATGCTTTTTGCTTATCCTGAAGATATTGCAAAAGCTATCGAACAAACGGCTAAAAATGAACAAGCAAATGCGAAGATTGCTATGGAATTGTTGCTTAAAAATAGTGAAATAGCCCAAACCAAGCACATTCCTATTTGTCAAGATACTGGAATGGTCATCGTTTTTGTTCATGTAGGCAGACAAGTCATGTTTGATGGTAATATCGATGAGGCTATCAATGAAGGTGTACGTTTAGGTTATCGTGATAACTATTTACGCCAAAGCGTAGTTAGCGATCCGTTGTTTAAAAGAGAAAATACCAAGGATAATACGCCCGCAATCATTTATTATGATTATATCGATGGGGATAAGGTCATCATCGAGATGATGGCCAAAGGTTTCGGTAGTGAAAATACTTCCAACCTAGCCATGTTAAAACCTGCTCAAGGGATCGAAGGGGTCAAGGCCTTTGTGCTTGATACCGTTAAAAAAGCTGGGCCAAATGCCTGCCCGCCGATGATCATCGGCGTAGGTATCGGGGGAACTTTTGAATTAGCTCCTATGCTTGCTAAAAAAGCTTTATTGCGTGAGTTAAGTGTCAGCAATCCTCATCAAGATTATCAACAGTTAGAAGATGAACTATTACAAGCTATCAATGAATTAAATATAGGTCCTTTAGGCTTGAAGGGCAAAACAACTGCTTTAAAAGTACAGATCGAGTATTATCCAACCCATATCGCGGGGCTGCCTGTTGCTGTTAATATCTGTTGTCATGTTTCAAGACATAAAAGGATGGTGATCTAAGATGAGATTAGATATCAATAAAGATCAACATTTGTTTGCATCATTAAAAGTTGGGGAATTGGTATATCTTAATGGTGAGGTTTATACAGCCAGAGATGCTGCACATAAGCGCTTGCTAACGATGATCGAACAAAACGAACCATTGCCATTTACATTAAATGGTAATGGAATTTATTATGTAGGACCAACGCCAAGTACACCTTCGCAGATCTATGGCAGTGCAGGACCTACTACTAGCACGAGGATGGATGCTTATACTCCTATCTTATTGGATAAAGGCTTAAAATTTATGATCGGCAAAGGCAGACGCAGCGAAGAAGTCAAAGCTGCCATCAAAAGAAATAAAGCGGTATATTTTGTAGCAGCAGGAGGCGCTGGTGCTTTATATGCTAGCTGTGTAAAAAAAGTCGAGCCCGTTGCTTTTGCAGAATTATTAAGCGAAGCTATCAATAAGATCACGATCGAAGATTTTCCAGTTTTTGTGGGAATCGATACCTGTGGCAATGATATATATGAGGAGGAATAAAGATGGACGTATATGAAAAAGCCTTAGCGATGCATAAAAAGTATCGTGGAAAATTATCAATTGAAGGTAAGGTACCTTGTGAAAACAAAGAAGATCTTACCTATGCTTATACCCCTGGGGTAGCAAAGCCTTGTTTAGAGATTGCTAAAGATGAAGAAAATTCTTTTGTCTATACCAATCGTGGCAATTTGGTAGCCGTAGTTAGCGATGGCAGTGCTGTTTTAGGTTTAGGAAATATTGGAGCTAGCGCGGCTTTACCAGTTATGGAAGGCAAAGCGTTATTATTTAAAAAGTTTGCAGGCATTGATGCTTTTCCAATTTGTCTAAAAACTCAAGATCCGCAGGAAATCATCAATATTTGTAAAAATCTAGAACCTTGTTTAGGTGGTATCAATCTAGAGGATATCAGTGCTCCACGTTGTGTGGAAATTGAAAGGACCTTGATCAAAGAGATGAACATTCCGGTTTTCCACGATGATCAACATGGTACGGCCATCGTTGTTTTAGCTGCATTGATCAACTGTTCGCGTTTGATGAAAAAGCCATGTGATCAATATCGCATCGTAGTTAGTGGCACAGGGGCAGCAGGTAGCTCGATCATCAAGATGCTATATAACTATGGTTTTACCAATATCATAGCGTTTGATATCAATGGTTGTTTAAATGCGGATGATCAAGACCAATATGATGAGCTAAAAAAAGAATTGCTAAATTATGTCAATTTAGATAATAA
>JALEMK010000153.1 GCA_022768265.1 Erysipelotrichaceae bacterium | reverse complement strand
TGTCATATCAAAATAAACACTAATATCATCCGCCGTGATCGCATCAACATTCTTTTGGGTACCAAAGACATTGACCGAAGTGGTTGATTTATTGTCTATTGGGGTAAATTCATAGTTATTGTTGTTGTTTTTAAAATATATCGCAACATTATCCACTGTTTTGGTAACACCTTCCGCTAACTTAACATCTAGATTGATCTGACTGACATTACTAGAATTAACGCCGGTTGGCAAGGTGATCGGTCTAACCAATGTCGTATCTTGCGTGATCGTGCTAGCATCGACCTTGACGATTACCTTATCAATCTTACTTAATACTGCATCAGAAGCATAAATGGTAACCGTTTTTTGATCGGCATCGATACTATCAATAGCCATGCCATTAGGCACCGTGCCACTAACTTCGACTTCGATCGGCACAGTTTTATTTGGATTTGATACCGGTACGGTTACATTTACTTCGCTAGGCACGATATCCGCATTGATCGGTTGCCCGTTAGAATCATACGCAACCAAACGTGCTACTTGTGAGAAATCACCATTAACACCGCTAACATCGATCAAAGCCTTAACAAAGGCAATGGAATCTAAGGTATCTTTACTAGCGCGTACATTAACTTTGGTATATTCGAATTCTGGATTACCTAAGCTGTAGATACTATCCATCTTATCCATATTGATAAAATCATAAGAAATATCAAATTCTCTGGTCGTTTTCTTCTTTAAGGTAACTACCGCATTAGTTGGTTCGACCTTAACATTTACGTTATTGTTAAAACCTTTGGTCGTAAGTTTCACTTGGTGGGTTCCTTCAGTCAACCCTTCTAGATCAACTACAACATTTCCTCCGATATTAACTGCCGTCGTTACGTTGGCACTATCCCCAATGACCGTGATATTAGCGGTCTGTGGAATACCACTTACTTCAAAGACATCTGAATTATAGATAGCACTAACGCTCATCCCTCTAATTTCTCTTGCACTGGTAAGCGGTTGATCAAAGATCGAATTAGTACTGTTAAAGTTTACGGTAATAAATAATAAGATAGCGATTGCCAAGGATACGATCTTGGTATAACGCGGTTTAAAAATGATATGATCGATCCAGCTACTAAAGATCCTAAAGATCTTAAATAAACCATTTTCGATATGTTCATAAGTTGTTGCCACCTTTTTGCTTTGACGCGCGATCTTATTGGCTAATTCTGTCTTATCTTTTTGTTCTTGAGAATTATTTCTATTAAAGTTGGTCATTACTTATTACCTCCTTTTTTAGTTTGCTGATAACCCTTATCTAAGATTTCAAAAGAATTATCAAGTTCATTCTCGTATCCCATCAATTTACCGATATCGATTTGATCAGTGTCGATCTGTTCTTTATCTGGCTTGGAAGCTTGAGCTTCAGACTTTTGTTTTGGAGCGTTTTGCGCCATTGGATCCATGCCCATTACTCTTATATTAGCCGTACTTTCATAAGGACGATTATACTTAGGACGAGGCTGACGTTGAACTTTTGGTTTTTCTATCACGCTTTCTTGTGGTTCAACTTGTGGTGTTTCTACTACTGGCTGTAGATTTTCTGTTTGGGCTAGCTTAGCAGCTTGCGCTTTTTCGGCTTCAATTCTCAAAGCTTCAGCTTTTGCATCTGCTTCTTGTTTAGCTTTTTGCTGTCTAGCACGTTGCTGACGTCTTTGTTCATCAATGGCCTTTTGTTGTTCCACTCGTTGCTTGCTCATCGCTTCTTCATAACTATTGATGACTGGTTTCTCTTTTTTATGTGGAAGCTTGATATTTTGTTCTTCTTCATCTAATTCTTTTTCTACAATGGCTGTTTGAGCTACTGGTTCTTCTTTTACCTTTTTGCCAAATAAGCCTTTGCGTTTATTCTTTTTCTTGTTATTTTTATTAGTTTTTGGTTCTTTTTCATCTTTGACAACGATCAATTCTTCACCATCGCTAACGATAGCTTCGGTCTCGATCTTATTGGTGCTTTCACCTTGTTTTTTGATGCTTAGAATATCTAATACGGAAGTTTCTTCTTTAACTTTGCCACTTTCAACTTCTTCTTTAAATTCTTTAGCAATAGCTACATCGCTATCAGCTTTGACCCCGATCAATTCCGTACTAACGCCACAAATAACCCTTAGCAAGTAGTCACGTAATTGTTTACGATTGACACTGAAGATCTGACCATTTTCCGCGATGGATACATTACCAGTTTCTTCACTAACGATGATCGTTATCGAATCCGTTATTTCACTAATACCGATGGCAGCACGATGTCTAGCCCCGTATTTTGAAGGAAGTTCCAAATTAGTTGGTGGGAAATAAGCACTAGCACAAGCAATCTTATCTCCTTGAATGATAACAGCCCCATCATGCAAAGGAGTTGTGGTGACAAAAATGCTGGTCAACAATTCCGCTGTTACATTAGAATTAAGCGGCGTTCCTGTTTTGATATAATCGCTTAAAGAATGGCCTTGTTCGATGCTGATCAAAGCCCCAGTTTGATTTTTGCTCAAAAGCATGGTTGCAGTAACGATCTCATCAACCAATTTTTCTTTTTCATTACCAGACAAGGTCGTAATACGTGAAAAGACACTGGTCTTCCCCATCTTTTCCAATAATT
>JALEMK010000146.1 GCA_022768265.1 Erysipelotrichaceae bacterium | reverse complement strand
TTAAAAGCATGTAAGTTAAAAAATGATGCGGGAATTGTAGGGGCAGTATATAATCTATTAAGAAAGTTGGAAAAAGAGATATGAAGAAATTAAAAATAGTTACAATTGGTGGGGGTAGTAGTTATACCCCAGAATTAATCGAAGGATTTATTAAGCGTTATGATCAATTGCCAGTAACAGAATTATGGTTAGTGGATATTGAGGAAGGGAAAGAAAAATTAGAAATCGTAGGAAACTTAGCTAAACGTATGGTTGAAAAAGCTGGAGTACCTATGCATATCCATTTGAGCTTAGATCGCCAAGAAGCTCTTAAAGATGCAGACTTTGTAACCACTCAAATGCGTATAGGATTATTACAAGCACGAATCAAAGATGAAAGGATTCCTTTGAGCCATGGTGTCATTGGCCAAGAAACCAATGGTTTTGGGGGAATGTTTAAAGCATTTAGAACGATTCCGGTAATTTTAGATATCGTTAAAGATATGGAAAGACTATGTCCAAATGCATGGCTAATCAACTTTACCAACCCAGCAGGTATGGTTACTGAAGCGGTATTAAGATACACTAATTTTAAAAAGGTCATTGGTTTATGTAATGTACCGATTGGGATGGTAAAAGGCTTCGCAGATATCTTAAAAGTAGATATGGAACGAGTAACTATGGAAATTCAAGGTTTAAATCACCACATTTATGCCACAGATGTATATGTAGATGGACATTCGGTATTTGATAAGATACTTGATGCTTATTGCAATATGAGCAAAAAAGATAATATTAGCATGAAAAATATCTATTCACTAGTTTATTCGCCATCTTTGATCAAAGGGCTAGGAGCAATTCCATGTCCATATCATAACTATTATTACTTTACCAAAGAACAATTAGAAAAAGAATTAAAAGAATATGCTGAAGGTAAAGTAAGAGCAGAAGTAGTTAAGAAAGTAGAAGATGAATTGTTTGAAATTTATAAAGATGTCAATTTAGCAGTGAAGCCCAAACAATTAGAAGAAAGAGGAGGAGCACATTACTCAGATGCAGCATGTAATTTGATCTGCTCTTTATATACAAATAAACAAGATATTCAGTATGTCAATGTTAGAAACAATGGTGCAATAGCTAATCTTCCAGCAGATAGTGCAGTAGAAATTGCTTGTATCATTACCAGTGATGGGCCAAAACCGATTGCTGTTGGTGAATTAAGACCACAGATAAATGGTAATATTCAAATGATCAAATCATTTGAAAGAATGGTATGTGAGGCGGCTGTTACAGGTAATCGGGATCTAGCTATCGCAGCTGCTAATGCTAATCCATTATGCCCAAGTGATAAATTGGCAAATATCATCTTTGATGAATTGTTAGAGGCTCATAAGGAATATTTGCCTCAATTCTAAATGGAAGTAAAAGTAAGATTAGCTTGTAGTAAAGAAGAATTCTTTAAGATCTTGATTGAATCGATCTTATATGATATCAAACAAGCAACTGGTCATCAGCTTGAGTTAGAGAAGTTGAAAAAAGGCTATACATATCAAAAACAGTTATATGGCCATAAAAATAAAAAATTAGCTGAAATTACGATTGATGAATTTATATATCCCCAATGTTATGCACTAACTTTTAAAACTAGTAAAGGTATCAACGTTGCAAGATATACATTATGTGAATCAGATGATGAGCATATAATGGTCATATATCAAGAACAATTTAAGAGTCATAGATTAGTATGGTTAAATCAATTGTTTGCAAGTATGACAAATAAGCAGCAAATAAAATCCAAAAAAGCAATGTTTAAAAATATGGAAAGCTATATCATAAATAATCGCAATAAGCTATGATGTTTGAATGATCGTTTAAAACTATTTGTTTTAGATGATCATTTTTTTATTAAAAGCCTATTTAGACAGGTTTGACAAAATGTCAAGCTGATATAAGTAAAAGTAGATAATTAATATATTCAAAAATAGTTATTGGTGTTATAATATCTAAACAATAGGGGAGTAGCTCTCGACCTGTATTCGTCAACACGGTATATCCCGGATACACATCTTTATGTAATATGAAGAAGCAAGACCTATGAAAGAAAAATAAATAGGCTTTTTTTATGCCTTAGGAGGTTAGATATGTATTTTAATGAATCGGTAGAAGACGTTTTAAAAAAGCTTGAAAGTAGTCAAGATAAAGGCTTGAGCCAGGCCCAAGCCAAAGCTAATTTAGCTAAATATGGGCCTAATGAATTGGTAGAACAAAAGAAACAACCATTATGGCTAAGGTTCTTGATGCAATTTAGTGATCCATTAATTATTTTGCTTATTATTGCGGCGGTGGTTTCAATTGTTGTTGATCCAGCAGAATGGGTCGAAAGTTTGATCATCTTTGTGGTAGTTATCCTAAATGCGATCTTAGGTACTTATCAAGAATATAGTGCAGAAAAATCCTTGGATTCTTTAAAGAAATTAAGTGCTCCCAATGCTAAGGTCATTCGGGATAATGAAAGATTGACCATCCCAAGCAGTGAATTGACCGTTGGGGATGTGGTCATTATCGAAGCTGGCGACTATATTCCAAGTGATGGTAGGATCATTGAATCATATAACTTACAGATCGATGAATCTAGCTTGACGGGTGAATCAGTACCTGTTAACAAAAAGGTTGATATGATCGCAGCAGATGATGTTGCCTTGGGTGATCGTAAGAACATGGCTTATTCAAGTACGGTATGTACTTATGGTCGTGGTAAGATGGTGGTTACCAGCGTGGGAATGAATAACGAAGTAGGTAAGATTGCTACGATGTTACAAGCTTCAGGCAATGAATTGACACCATTACAGATCCGTTTGAACCAATTGTCTAAGATCATTGGTGCTATGTGTATCGTTATCTGTATCATTGTCTTTGGTTTGGAATGGATGGAAGGGCAAGATATGCTTGAAGCCTTTAAGACCGCTGTTGCTTTAGCGGTTGCGGCTATTCCGGAAGGCTTGGCAACTGTAGTTACCATCGTTTTATCGATCGGGGTTACCAAGATGGTCAAACAAAATGCGATCATTCGTAAATTACCAGCTGT
>JALEMK010000138.1 GCA_022768265.1 Erysipelotrichaceae bacterium | reverse complement strand
AATTATAATATAGTTAAAATAAAAAAACAATTGTTATTATTCCGGTACTTTTCACAATTGTTTACTATTTTAAGCATTTTTCCCCCAGCTATTATATTATCAATCATTTAAAAATGCCTATTTAGTTTCAAAGCAAACACTATTAAAAAAAGTTTTTTTAATAGTGTATAATGTAATAATAGGTGAATATATATTACTAACAAAAGATTTCATAAATGATATAAAAGATGAGAAATCTATTGTCTTAGGATATTTTTAGTGATATTAGACAAGCAATTCAACCATTGGTTGTTGCAAACTATGGAGTTGCTAACTATTATCGTGATAAACAATTTTTAAAAATGTTTTTTATTAATGTCATCTTTTTTGGCATCATCTTTACATTTTTAGGAGAGGTATTCCCAATTCAGATTACTAAATTATTTATTGTCACAACTCCTGAAGTTTTAGAAGCTACGCCAATTATATGTCGATTATTCTTTATTCTGTTTCTTCCATCAAGCATAACTATCTTAGCTATTTATTATCTACAATCTACCATACAACATCGTTTATCCTTGGTGCTTTCAATATTAAAAGGCATCATCATAAATGGTGCCTTTATCATCATATTACCTATTGTACTAGGCATCAATGGGGGATGGATCGCCTTGCCTTGTTGCAAGCTCACGGTAGCGCTAATAGCTATCTATTATTTAAAAACAACTAATTTTTAATTTTCTTTTAAGATCATGATTTTTTCACCTTTGGTATCTAATTCGTTCGTAAACACAAAACCAAAGGCTTGATACAAAGCTATCGCTCGAAGATTATCCTCATATGCACTAAGATAAATAGCGGTATTGGGATATTCTTTTTTTATTCTATCTAATATGATCAAGATAGCTTTCTTAGCCAAGCCCTTACCTTGATATTTCCTATCGATCAATAAACGATCAAACCATAAACGGGTATATTTTTTCTCTTCGATCAAACCAAACATCGTAAATCCTACTAATTCATCATCTTCATATATTCCATAAGGATGCCACGCATCATTTTCATCAGCCTCTTGTAGACACTCAACAACGCTTTCAATAAATCCTTTTTGTTCTGGAAAAACAGATAGTTTTTCAACTTCTTTACGATTGTTTGCTGTAACAGATATTAATTTCACATTTTTCACCACTTATATTATAATATGTTTAAATTATAAATTCATTATCTTTGAGGACATAAAAATGACATTTAAACAAATCAATTTACAAACTTGGGAGCGTAAAGAACGCTATGAACATTTTATGCATGAAGTAATTTGTAGCTATGCAACTACTGTTGAACTAGATATTACAAATTTAAAAGGTTTACGTTTATACCCTACCCTATTGTATCTATTAACTAAATCTGTAAATGATCTAGTTCAATTTAGGACTTCACTATTTAATGATCAACCCATAATATTTGACCAAATGCATCCAGCATATACAATATTTAATAAAGAAACTAAACAATTTTCGAATATTTGGACTTCTTTTTCCAACGATTATCAAACCTTTGTAAATTCCTATGAAAATGATGTGGTTAGATATCAAGATTGTACTAGTTTTTCACCAAAACCTGATCGTCCTTTCAATACCTTTGATGTATCAATGATTCCTTGGTTAAATTTTACTTCTTTTAATCTTCAGGTCATCAATGATGGTAAATATCTTTTGCCAATATTTACCATCGGAAAATATCAGGATATTGGGAACAAACGAATCATTCCTTTGGCCATTCAAGTTCATCATGCTGTATGTGATGGCTATCATGTTGCAGCATTTGTAAATACCTTACAAGAATATATCGATAATTTTCCAAGCAATTAATGTTTGGTTCAATCATATATTTAAAGCAATAACACTACCCAATAAATCACTATGATCTAAGCATAATAATCAGCTTGAGCGTTCCATAATTTTTTATATAACCCTTCTTGTTTTACCAACAATTCATGCTTTCCTTGCTGAATGATCTGCCCATTATCTAACACTACAATTTCATCACAGAAGCGGCAAGAACTCATGCGATGCGAAATAAAAATTGCACTTTTATCCTTGATCATTTGATTAAAAGAATCATATATTTCTGCTTCAGCAAGTGGATCCAAAGAAGCTGTCGGTTCATCCATGATGACAAAAGGTGCATCTTTATATAAAGCTCTAGCAATCGCTATTTTTTGGGCTTCACCACCACTAACATTGATACCATCACCCAAATTTTTATACAATCGACTATGTATCTTATTAGGCCAATTATTCACCTTATCCATTAATCCAACTTGTTTTAAGACAGCTTTACATTTATCTTGATCAACCACAGAACTTCCTGCAATATTTTCATCCAAATATAATGGAAATATCTTAAAGTCTTGAAAAACGATCGAAAATATTTGCGTATATTCTGCATAATCATATTTCGCAATATTGATTCCATTAAGCAAGATTTCCCCCGCTGATGGTTCGTATAAACGGCAAAGTAGTTTTATCAAGGTAGTTTTCCCTGCACCATTTTGACCTACTAATGCTAAACGTTGATGTACCTTCAACTTTAAATTTATATTTTTTAAAACATAAGCTTCTGTATCGGGATATTTGAAGGAAACATTTTTAAATTCAAATTCATATTCATGATCATCTCTTTTTTCAATTGGCAAGGTTCCATCATAATGCATATTAGGACTATTAATAAAGCTTTCAAAATTACCAAGATATTCAAAGCGATATGCTACACTATCATATATACTGATAAATTGATTAAATGTTGAAGTAACTGATGTAATAGCTCCTGTATAAAGCAAGACCTTTCCAATACTGATATATCCTTGTAAAACAGCTATACCTACATATATATAAACCAAACCAGCTAATAATTGACTAAAAAAACTTATCCAAGCAATATCTTTGCTAGCGATATCTACATATCCTTTAAAACATTGATTGGCATAATTACAAAAATGACGATACATGATCAAAAGCATCTTTTGCATTTTATACAAACGAATATCTTTACCGTTTTTAACATCGATACAAGCATCCATAAAATAACCCATCGTAGAATTCACATGTTCATTTTTATGATTACGTTCAATTTCCAATATAGCTAGCTTTTTATTAATCTTCATTCCATACCAAATAAAAATGATAAAAGCTAAGATAAACAAAATAGTAATGATAGCAAATACACCATCAAAGGAACTTTGTAGAAATAATGATATAACAAAGATAAACGAAAAGAACAATGAAAAACTCATAGAAATTAACTCTTTAGTATCTTCAATTTGCGCACTAATTCCTCCACTGCCATTTGAGCCATTTTGCGCACGTCTGATCTTATCCATCGTACTAGTTTTTTCAAATTCTTCATATTCTAATATATATGCTTTATTTGCCGTTTGTTTCCATACAGAATAATACGCAGCATCTTTGATTACGATCAAAGCTTGGCTTGATGATCGCCAAACAACCCCAACAATAAAGGATAAACTTAACAATATCACGATCATTTGCTTAGCAGTTTCATAATTACCAATTAATAATTGATCTAAGATCACACTAGATAAATATAAAGTAATAAATGGTAGGATTGCTTGTGATACTCCTGCGATAAAAGTATATAAAAAAGCTCGAGGGTGATCATTATGAATCATACGATAAAACTGTTTCATGTATCTAAGCATTAATGATATTTTCATTTTTGTTCCCACCTTTCACATAATATTGGCTTTGGACCTCAAACATATGGGCATATTCTCCGTTTTGTTGCAACAGTTGTTCATGGGTGCCATCCTCAATAATTTTTCCTTTTTCTAGAAAAAGGATACGATCACAAAAGCGTGTTGATGACAAACGATGTGATATGAAAATAGAAGTTTTATCTTTTACCAATCGTGCATATTTTTCATACATTTGTTTCTCTGCAATTGCATCTAATGCTGCTGTTGGTTCATCTAAGATAAGCATCTTAGCATCTTTATATAAGCTTCGTGCTAAAAATAATTTTTGAATTTCTCCTCCAGACAGTCTAACGCCATCCTGCTTGATTTCTTTTCCAATATAAGTATTTTCTTTATTTGCCAAACTATCGATTTTGGTTTTTAAGCCACTAAGAGCAATTGCATCATATAATCTATTTTTATCGATTCTTTCTTTATTTTGACCAGTAATATTTTCAGCGATTGAAATAGATAACAAAATAGCATCTTGGAATAAAACCGCAATTTGCTCAAAATAATTTTCAATATTCAAAGTAGTAATATCAACCCCATTTACCAAGATCCTACCTGAGCTAGGTTGATAAAATCCACACAGCATCTTAACTAAGGTAGTCTTTCCAGCGCCGTTAATTCCTACCAACGCTACTTTTTGCTTAGCAGGAATATGAAATGACAAATGATCGAAGATCTTTTTATCGCTATTAGGGTAATTAAAAGAAACATCATCGAATACGATATCTAAAGAATCTCCATCATGAACATCTAAAACTTTTCCACCATCATGTAAATAAACATCCTTTAGATCTTCAAAGCTTCGAAAATAGTTAACTCCTAATAAACAATTAGATATATTTGCAATATCGTCACTAATTTTACCAAACCATCCTCCAAAACCTCTGACAACTCCTAGATATAAAACAAACTCAGCAATGCTCATGCCATTTAACAAAAGATTTAAAAGATATAAGTAACATATGCCATCCCTTAAAACTTGGATCAATAAACCAACAAGATCATAGATAAAATAATGACTTTGTGTTTTAGCATCTTGCTTACGTGCTGCATCATTATATTTTTCAAAGATACTTGTTAACCAATCTTGCATTTGATATAAGCGAATATCTTTTCCACTATTGATGTCATAAGCCTGATTAAATAAATAATATTGGTTTTTTCCTCTATCTGCTTGTTCTAGCACATGACGATGTTTATAATTTCTAGCCCAAACATAAAAAGCATACTGAATGCACGATAAAGCTAATAATCCCGCAACGATCAACCAATGGCAATGTGCTAATATCGCCATGTAGATCATCAAACCTATAATATCGGTAAATAAGGTAATGTTGAAATGATAGAAACCTTCGATGCCAGCCCTATTTTGACTTATTTCTTCTAGAGCTTTATTCATCATCGTTTGCGTATCTTCTTGCTCATATAAGGCATAATCAATATGCATCGTTTTTTCAAATAATTGTTGATAAGGAACATCTAATCGATAAAAAATATGTTGCCACCAATTGTGATTAGTTAAATAATCTGCCACTGCCTTCAATAAGCCTAAGATAAAAAAGATTCCTACGCACATAATTACTAACTGAAAGACATTACAGCCATTTTCCAAAAGACTTATGATCAAAGCAGGTAATAATACACCTCCTAAAGGTACTAATGCATTGGTGATAATTTCAATGATGCTAAGCACAACTAATTTAGGACTATATTGCCATAAATATCGATACATATAAATGTAATTATCCAATAATTTATACTTTTTATTCATAATATCTACCTCGAACTTAATTATAGAAAATATGTCTAAAGAAATGAAAAAAAGGGCACGAATGGTATCATTTCGTACCTATATTGTTCATTGGCAACATAATTTCTGTAACAAAGACCCCCGGTTCATTTTGCCTATTGATATAACCATTATATTTTTCTACGACTTTGTTAATTCGTTTTAAACCATGTCCATGATTACCACGCTTATGTGATATATATTCTTCATCTAATTTTCTAACTATTTCATCTGTCGCATTGGTCATGCTTATATATAACTGTTTTTTATACAATCCCATATATAAACGCAGATATTTATGATCCTTAACTTTATCACATGCTTCTATGGCATTATCTAATAAATTCCCTAATAAGACACAACAATCTATATCATTTATTGGTAAACTTTTAGGGATCATAACTTTGACATTGATATCAATATCATGAACAAGGGCTAAAGATAATTTTGAATTCAATATAGCATCAACATTTACATTACCAGTTTCCACTATTTGTTTGATATCAGCCAGTTCTTGTTCTAGATCATCTAAATATGCTCGGGCTTCTTCAATTTGATCTTGATCGATCTTTGCTTTCAAAGACTGCAAATGACTATGATAATCATGGCGCCATTCACGCATCGTTGTGTAAATATGATTAACCTCTTCTATCTGTTTATGTAACAATTTATTTTGATATCGGGCATTATAATTTTCATAACTATTTAACAAATCACGATCATACCATTGCTTCGCAATAAAAAATACTGCCAGGATCACGCTTATAGGCTCCGCACATCCATTCATATAGCCAATATAAATCAAACCACCAAGCATAGCTATTTGCAAAGCTAATGCCCCTTTGCTAGTTTGTTGCCAATACGCATAAAAGATCAACTGAAGGCTTATTTCGAGCCAAATAAAGATCAATAGCATGTCACTGTAGCACAAAGACAAGAAAAATCCACCTATCAAGCTAGTTATGCCTACAATTGCTCCTAATAATTTTTGTTTATTATTAATTGCTACCAAAACGGAAAAAATTCCAAGGATTAACAAAACTAATAACATCCCATCATCCCCTTTTTGATATAGCTCATAAAGCTCTTATTAACTTCATGGTACATATTACGACTAATAGGTACCATAATATCATCTTTCAACAAACATTTATCTTTGGCAATGGATTCAATCCACTCCATATTAACAAGATAGGAGCGATGAGTTTGGATAAAATTAGCGGGTAATAAATGTTTTAACTCTTTGATGGACATTTTTACATCCATGGTATTTTTCCCTTTAATGCTACAATAATGTCCCATGACTTCTATATAACTAATAGTTGCGCAATCAATCTTGGCTTTATTAACCAAGATATAACTAGTTTGTTTTTTGATCTTATTATTTATTTCTAACAATAAAGCGTGGCACTTTTCTTTGGTTAAAGGTTTTAATAAATAACGCCAAGCTTGTACTTCATAACCTTCAAAAACATAATCTTTAATAGCTGTGATAAACACGATGATGATATTATCATCAATTTGACGAATCTTTTTTGCCAGCTCTATACCATTCATACCTTCCATTTGGATATCTAAAAATAAGCAATCAAAAGGAAAATGATGTTCACATTCAAACAGCATCTGCTTAGCACTATGGAAAATCGTTACCTCATGCTCACTATGTTCCAATATCATGCTTTTTAAAGATTCGCATTGTTGGTGATCGTCATCACAGATACATATCCTCATCACTTTTCTCCTTAATTTTATTAGTTTATTTTATACTAGATAACTCAAATTATCTAGTAGCTAATCTATAAAGTAAAATAATGTAGAATATCTAACCTTATGGTGACAACTTTTGCTATAATTTCTAATGATAAATGTTTTTTTATCATTAACAAGAAATATAATTTTATAGAGGTATATATGATCAAACCTGAAGAGTATGCTTGGAATGAACACGAAAGACAACTATATATTGAAAACATGATGGTAATTCCATCGCCGTATAAAATAAAAATCACTGATGATATAAACAAAAGAATGGAATTAGAAAGCATTCTTGCAAATTTATCTCAGAAAGACCTAGCGATTTGGTCAATTAGAAATGCTGAAAACTTTATTTGTTATATAAATATCGGAGATGAAAAACGAAAAAATGATATTATGATTGAAACAAGAAAGGCTCTCCTAAAAAGAATTGATAATAAAATCTCTGCATTTGAATTAAGAAAAGCTGGATTTTTAGCTAATACACTTGCGAAAAATTCTATTAATGATATAAGCAAATTTTCATCAAGAGTTTATGCACAAGCTATTGCAACAGGTCATATGCGAGGACACGCAATCGTTTCAGCTGATTATGCAATAAAGGTTAATAACCTTTTTAATCATAACAGCAAAATCGAAGCTATTAAGGAACGTGACAAACAAATACAATTAGCTAAATCTTTATTATCAAGATAATTTCTTATTTGTTGATATGCTAATAATATAATAGTTTTGAAAAAACAAAGCAATTATTCTTTATTTTTTACATATTGAAAGAAATTTATTTCAAATTAATACCATCTATCACTAATTAACCAAAAACATCTAGCGTTTATCTACAATTTACTTTATACTAATTCCTTGTAGAATTGAGAGATGTAACATGAACAAACAAGTTAATTTAACTAATGGTAAGATCTTAAATGTCTTGATAGCTTTTACGCTACCAATATTATTTGCCAATTTATTTCAACAATTATATAACACTATCGATACGATGATCGTTGGTTATTATCTAGGTGATAATGCCTTAGCAGCCATGGGTTCTACTGCTTCATTATTTGAATTATTAGTTGGTTTTGCTACAGGTGTGGGCAGTGGTTTTAGCGTTGTTATCGCTAGATATGTTGGCGCTAATGATGAAGCAAATTTAAAGAAAGCTATTGCAGCATCTATTTGCTTAGGGGCAATATTGACGCTGATCATCATGAGCTTATCACTTTTTGCTTTAAAACCATTGATGCATTTATTAAACACGCCTAGCAGCATCTTTGAGCAAGCTTATAGCTATTTATTTGTCGTATGTATATGTGTTGGAATTACTTTGACCTATAATATGGCAAGTGGGATCTTAAGAGCTAAAGGAAATTCCATCATCCCTTTGATTGCATTATTCATATCTTCTATTTTAAATATTGGCTTAGATATCTTATTTATCGTTAAATTTAAATCAGGTGTACAAGGAGCAGCCATCGCAACAGTAATATCGCAAGCCATATCTGCTGCGCTTTGCTTGATATATATCAAATTTAAAGAAAAAATCCTAGTTCCTAATCGTCATTCATTCACCATAGATAAATTCCTTTACAAAGATCTAATTGGTCAAGGTCTAAGCATGGGACTAATGCTTTCTATCGTCGCTACAGGTACGGTAATATTACAGACTGCAATCAACAAATGTGGTACCGAAGTTATCGCAGGATATATCGGTGCTCGCAAGGTCATGAGCTTGTTCACCTTACCGATGTCTGCTTTGGCAACTGCTCTAACTACTTATGTATCGCAAAACTATGGTGCTCAAAATATCCAGCGTATTAAAGATGGAGTACGTCAAAGCAATATCATGATCATCATTTGGTCAATTATTTCCATTGCGATCATTTTCTTAACTAGTGATATCCTTGTTAAATTGATATTATCTACAAGCAATGATCAAATCATTTATTATGGCAGCACTTATTTAAAAATATCAGCTATCTTTTTCCCATCATTATGTGTACTATTAAATTTAAGATGTTCTTTACAAGGACTAGGACAAAAGATCGTTCCTTTATTTTCCAGCATCATTGAAATGGTCGGTAAACTTGCGTTTGTAGTATTATTGATCCCATCTTTAGGTTTTATTGGCATCTGTATCACGGAGCCTTTGATCTGGGTAATGATGTTAATGCAATTGTTATGGTCTTACTATCATAACGAAATCTTTAAAAAGTCTTAATAAAAAGATTGTCATTTCACATTAACAACAATCTTTTTGACATATTTACATCAAATAAAATAGACTAGACACTTTCTTCTACTGGTGTTTCTATTTCTTCATTTGTTTCTTCAGCTTCTAAATAATTCCAATTAATCTTATAATCAATTCCTGTTATTGAACTCACTGATTGAATATAATTTTCTAAAAGCTCCTTAGTATTATCTCTCGCATTATTTAGTAAAGCTGAATTATTTTTGGCAGATTCTTCCATATTTTGTTTTGATTCTTCAAATGCTTTTGCTTGTTGCTGTTCATTAGGCATTTTTGTATCTCTATCATAAATAAATGAATCTTCTGTTAAAGATGCTGAATTTACTTTTGAGTCTAAAACGATTGCTTGTGGTAAATCTACTGTAACTTCATCATTATCAACCGTAACTTTAAGTTTATCCACATCAATACCAATATATACTATGCCATCATACTCTACCCAAAATCTAGTAGAATCTGGTTCCCATGGCCAAAATTTTTCGACTGCTTGTTCATAAGTCGCAACATTGTGAAAATAACATTCTAATGTTGCCATTTCTGAGATTGCGCGCATTTCGCTTATTTCAATGGTTTTATCTACTTTCTTATCCTGCTGACATCCACACAAAGATAAAACTAAACCTAGACAGAAAATGTATCTTACTATTCTTTTCATCATCTTACCCTCTTTAATTAAATACAATTGTATAATCATCATTAAATTGATTTACAAAAGGTGTCAGCAAACCTTCAATTAAATTTTCAGCATTTTGTCGTGCATATTTTTTTATTGCTTCCTGCTTTGAAGATTCTTCTCTTACATCATCTTCAGCTAATTTATATGCTGGGGCAATGATTGATTTCCGATCGATCTTTTTGTTAACCACAATAAAATCTAAACTTTCGATTTTAACTATGGGATCTTGTAATTCGATTTCTGGCAAAGTAACTACAATATTCTTAGCATCCTTATCTTCGCTGATGATTATCTTTGCAAAATCAAAACCTGCTTTGACAGAACCTTCATATCTAACATAATAATCAACTTTTTTTGGATCTTTATCATTCTCTTTTACTGCTATCCCGTTGAATACAGTTTGATATGTTGACAATTTACTCGTTTCAACAACTTTTTCCAAAGAAGAAATTGTATTTACTTCTGGTGTATAGTCTTTTTTTTCACGCCAAATATAAATCGCTATTCCGACTGCCATAACGACTAAAAAAAATAAAAATATCTTTTTTACACTAAATTGCTTATTTCCTACATCATTAGCAATTTTTTTCATTTTTTCTTTTCGCTCTCTCTTTTTTTGGCTTTTATCATTAGTTTCTTCATCCATATGCATCCCCCTATTTATCCCCCAAATAAATTTATGATATTTTTATTATATCATTTATATTGAAAAGAACTAGATAGCACATTAGATTATTTTATCATTATTCCCTTTTCGTATATAAATTGCTTATATTTTAACAATAGGATGCCTAATGACCGTTTTTAATTTAGTGATATCTGTTCTTCTTGGATCGCTGATATAGATTTCATGGTGCATACGTCCATCAGCAAATGCTAATTCATATCCCTTTTCTTTGATAAATTGATGCATCATTTCCACAGTACTAGGTTCATCATCATACGATCCAATATGCATGCATTGAACACATGCGCCTTCCTCATAAGTAAAAAATTCTACTTTGGAAAAATCTTTCTGCTTTTTGATGGTTGCTTCTTGAATAGCCCATGCAAAATCTTCTTTGGTTACAAAATCAGGCAAACGTATCATAGAGATAAAATTAAAATTTTCTTTATGGGCATAATCAACTCCATTTATGCCCTTTTGCCACCATAAGCCTTCTAATGGCGGCATGACATAATCAAAATAACCATCGATATGATGATTGGTCTTTTTGCTCATCTTGATGGTAAAAGCAATAGCGTATAATAAAGGAATAGCTTTTTTATATTCACCATCTTCCCTGTTGGGATCGCCTTTTCCTCTAACGGCAAGATAATTCATCTTTGGCAGATCAACGATCATGGGTTTATTTTTTGGTAGATAATATTCTTTATATTCTTTTTTATAATCAAATGCCATATATTATGTTCCTTTCTTTAATCAAACAAGCTTAATTGCTGGGTTTGTTGTTTTATTTCCATCGTTTTTAGATATTTGAAGATTTGGTTGATATCACAAACGATGTGATGTTTTTTACAACGAGCGTATAATAGCTTCATTAATTGGTGATTATGTTGACTGGTTATTTGGTAGCTTAGACCATAAGTCTGTTGATACTTTGTTTTTAACATAGGAAAATGCTGATCTAATTGCTGATAAAAATATTCTCGATTACCTGCTCTTAAAGTAAGCCCCATACCAAAACAAACGATGCCATATACCTTTGCTTGTAGGCAATAATCTAATATTCCATTGATATTTTGTGGTGTATCATTGATAAAAGGAAGAATTGGATCAAGCCAAACAATGGTAGGAATACCAGCTTCATGCAGCTTTTGTAAAGCGTGAAACCGGGCCTTGGTAGTACAAACATTAGGCTCTAAGATCTTACATAAATTTTCATCATAGGTTGTCAGGGTCATCTGGACCACGCATTTAGTTTTTGCATTTATACGCTGCAATATATCTAAATCTTGCAATATTCGATCCGATTTGGTCAACAAACTAACCCCATGACCATATTTTTCGATTATCTCTAATGCTTGACGAGTCATTCTTAACTCATTTTCTAACGGAATATAGGGATCGCTCATGGCCCCTGTTCCTACCATCACTTTATGACGTTTTGTTTTTAGCGTTTTTTCGAGCAATTCGATAGCGTTTGCTTTAACTTCGATATCTTCAAAAGGATGATTGATCTGATAACATTTGCTTCTAGAATCACAATAGATACATCCATGTTGACATCCACGATAAATATTCATCCCATTATTAGCGGATAATATTCCTTTAGCTTGAACAAAATGCATGCTCAGCCTCACAATTTAGCTAATATCTTTTGTAAAGAATTTGCATTTAATAAATGATGGGTAACAAAATTTCCTTTATAAAAAACTGCCCAATTATTAAAGATACATGGTAATGACTTTGCTTTATTTATATCATCGATCGCTACAAGATTTAACGCAAGATGATTTCTTTGACAATAATCAGTAATTTCTTGAATACAATTATGGATATATGGACATTGTGAACCATAGTATATCGTTAATTCTTGTTGGGTTATTTGCATCAATTTAGCCTGTGGATAGATAACTGGTTTATCACCATTAAAACTAAAGACGAGCAATTCGTAATCTTGTACCTTATCTACTACCTTAAAACCATGATGTTCAAAAAATTTTTTATCTGCTAAAAATGGTTTTTTCTTACTGCTACTTAATACACATACACCTTGCTTTCCTTGTTTTTTAGCATCCATCAAGCAATAATTTAACAATTGTTTCGCATATCCTTTATCTTTATATGAACCTGCAACCCATAAACAATAAATGTACAGCATATCCTTACCATCTATAGGCACCCACGCTTTTTCTAACGGTGCATATTCAATAAATACTTTAGCTTTAGCATTGAGCTTACGAAAAACATGACCTTCGTTTAAGCGTTGTTTCAACCATGCTTTTTTAATTTCTACCCCTTGTTGATGCTTCTTATCAGCTATTGCACAACATAAATGTTCTTGCTCGATATTTTCTTGATTCAGCGTAATATATTCATCTATCATGTTATCTTACCTCTTTTTTATATTATAACAATAAAACCATGACAACCTATGTCATGGTTTTATAAAATGTACATATTTTATTTGCTTCATTAAATAATGCTTGTTTTAGATAACGCGGGTAAAGAACTTTGACCTTAGCTCCAAAAGATAATAGATAACTAATCGTCCATCCTTCTTTAGGCATCCAAGTTTTGACGATCAAGTTACCATCTTCATCATTTTTGATCTTATCTATTGCAAATTCATCATAAACTCGAAATGCCATGTCAGCTGAAAACACCAAAATAACTTCCTCATATTCACTTTTAGGATTATTAACAAGTTCTTCAGGATAATTCATCGATACAAAATGTCTATCTAGTATCGTGAATTGAATGATTCGTGATAACTTAAAGATACGATAAGCAGCTTGATGCTCACAATAAGCTTTTACATACCAATTACTAGCTTTATAAACAAGTTTAAGTGGACAAATGATCCGCTCTTTAATTTCTCCTTTATTATTAGCGTAAGTAATTTTCATTTTATTTTTATTGATGATGGATTGTTTAAATTGCATGAACTTTTGATCATCATGTGTTTCTTTTTCCCAAGTAGATAAATCTACTTCAAGCCAACTATCACTTTTACTTGTAAACATCGCTGATAATTTACTTAAAGTAGCTGTTTTATCATGCTCGATCTTAGCAAAACTTTGTAAAGCTGATAAAATATCTTCTTTCTCCCTGTCACTGAGCATCATTCGATCTATGATGAACTCATCCGCAATTTGCACACCACCATTACGTCCTATCGTAACATATATTGGAACCCCCACGCTACTTAGCACATCAATATCACGATAAATCGTCCTAACCGAAACTTCCATTTTTTCTGCCAATTGAGCAGCGGATGTCTTACCATGTTCAACTAAATAATATAACAATTTAAATAATCGATTTTCTTGCATATAACCCACCTAAATAACTTTTCTTATATCATTTGTTTGCAATCGTATCTGGCACAAAAGTAGCTAATATCTTTTGGGAAAAATGCTCATGATCCAAATTCAAAATAGCAAAGTAGATGGTATCTAAAACATATTGCATCGCACTTCTGGAAGTGATACCACCAACATATTTATTCGTTTCAAAGCATTTAATAAACAAAGGATAATCGCTATATTGCAATAAAGTACAATCTTGTGATCCGGTGATCGTAATTACTGGCGTAGCATTTGCATTTAAAATTTTAGCAAAATTGATGATTTCTGGTGTTTCCCCAGAACTTGAAATAATGATCGCACAGTGTGTATCATCTGAATTTAAAGCTTGAATGGCCTGAAGATCGATTCCCTCAAATAAGTGGACATTATATCCTAGCCGAAACATTTTATATCGAAAATCCCTACCAACGCTATTTGATGATCCTCTGCCATAAATATCAATGGTCTTAGCTTTATTGATAGTTTGAATGACATTTTCAATGATATCAGCATTTATTAATTCTTGCGTACAATTAATAGAATTTATCACACAATCTTTTAGCTCACTCATAATTTGTTGAGTATTTTCCATTTTCTTAGCCATTGCTTCTTGATGGGAAGTTTTAGCTTCATTTGGTTTAAATTGCATTATTTCTTTAGCCAATTGGATACGAAATTCTGCAAAGCCACCATCTGATAACTTACGACATGTTCGCATTATGGTCGATGGACTGGTATAAGTTTCTTCAGCTATGCTTCTAATACTCATATGTACCACTTTTTGAGGTTTAGCTAGAATAAATTTTACTACTTCATATTCTGATGCCGAAAACAAATTTACATCCTTTAATTTTGCAAAAATACTAGCCATCATTATTTCTCCTTCATTATTTTTACTAAGAATCTAAAAAAATTATAGCATATTGTCTTAACCATGATGACAATTTAAATGTTTCACTTTTTTGGTACATTGTACCAAAATATCTCTTAGCTATTTACTAAAAAATTAGCTCATTTATAATAACAAGTGAAAGGAGCTTATTTATGCTAGAAAAATTAACGACCGAAAAAAGAAACGAACGATCGATGAATTTAGACAAGATGTCTACTTATGAAATAATTTCTTTGATGAACGATGAGGATAATAAAGTTTTAGCAGCTATCAAAAAAGAATTAGCTGCGATTGAAATCGTCATTAAGGCATGTATTGAAGCAATCAAGAATGATGGAAGGATCATTTATGTTGGCGCTGGTACCAGTGGGAGAATTGGTATGTTAGATGCGGTAGAATGTCCGCCCACATTTGGGATGGATCCCCAAAAAGTAATTGGTATCCTTGCTGGTGGTACAGATCAAATGTATGCAAAAGAAGAAGCTGAAGATAGTTATGAATTAGGCGTAAAAAGCATGATCGATCTTGCATTAAACACTAATGATATCGTAATTGGTCTTGCCGCAAGTGGTAGAACCCCTTTTGTGATTGGTGCTTTAGATCATGCTAATAAGATCAACGCTAAAACAGCATGTATCGTATGTAATAAAGGCTCAAAAATTGCTCAGCATGTAAGCATGCCTATTGAAATTGATAATGGTCCTGAAATCTTAACTGGCTCTACTCGTCTAAAAGCAGGAACATCTCAAAAAATGGTATGTAACATGATTTCCACCGCTACGATGATTGGCTTAAATAAAGTATATGAAAACTTGATGGTAGATGTCGATGTAAGTAATCAAAAGCTTTACCATCGCTGGTTATCAATCGTACAAAGTGCAACTAACTGTACGATCGAACAAGCTAAAGAACTATATGATATTGCCAACCATGATGCTAAAGCAGCAATATGTATGTTTAAATTGAAAATTTCTTATGAAAAAGCAATTACTTATCTTAAACAATATGAAGGTTCAATAAAAGATGTAATCCAAAACCATCAATGATCTTCTACTTATCATGTTCATTAATCAACACATCTTATCTTAAAAGCTATTGCGTCTTGTAAAGATTTATGTTATCTTAATTAATATTTTTCTTATATAAGTTCATAATTGGGTGAACGTTTCTACAAACTACCGTAAATAGTTTTGCTATAAGACAATTACTTGCTATAGCAAAACTTTTTTTATTTGGAGGGATATTAAAATGAATATAGCAAAAGAACTTAGTGAACAAAAAATTAGTAAATTATTACTAAAATTCTCTATTCCATGTGTAACTGGTCTATTAATTGGTGCCTTATATAACATCGTAGACCAGATTTTTATTGGTAATAGCAGCTTGGGATATTTAGGAAATGCTGCTACAGGTATATCTTTTCCTATCATTTGTATCGCCAATGCTTTTGCTTGGTGTATCGGTGATGGTGCAGCATCTTACTTAAGCATTTGTGCAGGAAGAGCTGATAGCGAAAGTGCTCATAAATGTGTTGGTAATGGTCTTAGCGCTACCTTCATTATCAGTATTGTTTTTACTATTTTATGTTTATTATTATGTGAACCTTTGATGATACTTTTTGGAGCATCAGATGCCACATTGCAATTAGCTTGTGACTACTTCATGATCATAGCATTATTTTTCCCTTTTTATCTAATGTTTAATGTTATGAATAGCATGATAAGAGCAGATGGTAGTCCCACATATGCCATGATTGCCATGTTAACTGGTGCGATCATTAATATCTTTTTAGATCCTGTATGTATATTTTTGCTTGATTGGGGGATAAAAGGAGCCGCTATTGCCACTGTAGTAGGTCAAATAATGTCTTTTTTCATTTGTTTGAACTATTTTAAAAAACCTAAAACCTTTTCCTTACATAAACAAAGTTTTAGGCTACAATTACCTATGATGAAAAACTTGATAACCCTAGGCAGTTCCACCTTCATCATCCAGATATCTTTGGTCATCATGAGCATCCTTAGCAATGTCATGTTATTTAAATATGGTAATATGTCGATATATGGAAGTGACATCCCTATTTCTGTCTTCAGCATTCAAACCAAAGTATATACGATCGTAAGTAATATCGTTGTCGGTATTGCTTTAGGAGGTCAACCGATCTTAGGTTACAATTATGGCGCAAGAAAAATGGACAGGGTTCGCCAATGTTACAAATATATCTTGGTATCTTCTTTAACAGTAGGCATCATATCTACCTTGATCTTTATCTTATATCCTCAAATCATCATCGGTATTTTTGGAAAGCAAAACGCCTTATACATGAGCTTTGCGACAAATAGTTTTAGGATCTTCCTAAGTCTATGCTTCATTACGGTATTTATCAAGATATCTTCTATTTTCTTCCAAGCAATTGGAAAACCTAAAGAAGCAATGGCCGCATCTGTAATTAGAGATATGTTTTGCTTTGTAATTTTTACGATCATGTTTTGTTATCTAATTGAAAGATATTATCCAGGCTTTGGGGTTTATGGGGTATTATTAGCTGCCCCAGCATCCGATTTAATTGCAGGACTTGTGATCCTTATCTTAACGATACGCTTTTTTAAGACCTTGGATGCTCAACCACTTGCAGATACTAATAGTTGCATTGAAGAAACGCGACCTGGAATTATCGTTACCATCGATCGTTTGCATGGCACAGGTGGAAGACATATCGGAACGCTTTTAGCTGATAAACTAGCTATCCCGATTTATCACAAAGAACTACGCACGATTGCTTCAAAAGAAAGTGGTTTTTCTGAAGAATATCTATCTAGTGACTATGACGAACCAACAGACACCTTAAATGAAGCCTATCTAAGTACTGCTTTAGGTCAACAAAGCATGATCGTCCTAGAAGAGACGATAAGAAAAATTGCGGATAATGGTGCCTGTGTGATCGTTGGTCAAGCAGCAAACTTTATCTTACGAAATTATCATAATGTCATCAGTATCTTTCTATACGCCCCAGAAGAATTACGCGTAAAAAATCTTCAAGAAAAATATGCTATTACTACCGAAAAAGCTTATCAAATCATGAAAGAGTCTGATGAATCACGAGCTAAATATTACCAAAACATTACCGGCAGTGACTGGAAAGATATCAATGGCTATGATCTATGCATTGATTGTTCAGTAGGTAATGAAGCTATTCTAGAAATAATCGAAACTTATTTAAAAAGCAGTAATGCTTAATGATAAGTTTTATTCACCAAATATAGAAAGCCCAAGATCACAACTATCACGATAGGAGCAACACGAACAAAGATCCATTCAAAACCATGTATAAAACTCACTGCAATAGCTGATTCTAAATTCTGATGATCGATACGCAAATAACTTCCGTTTAATAAATAAAAGACCATTAAGATCCCTATGATGCCAACAAGCATAATTATCATGATCATTTGAAATATTTTTTTGCTTCTTAACTGCTTCTTGGCTAATTGTAAATTAATGATCTCTAATTTTTCTGCAATTACTTTGATATCATCATTTTTTTCTTCATCTATTTCGCCAAGCAAATCACTTACCGAAACTTCAAAGATATCAGCAAGCGCTAATAACATCTGCGAGTCTGGTACAGACAAACCATTTTCCCATTTAGAAACAGTTTGACGGACGACATTTAATTTGATGGCTACTTCGGTTTGTGAAAGCCCCTTTGCGTTGCGTAACTTTTTGATATGATCACTTAACATTGGTATAACCTCCTTGTTATCACCATCATTGTATAAAACAAGCCTTATGATCGTAAGCACTGTTTTTTAACATTGCGCACTTGTTATTTAATTATGCTTTTTTTTCAGCACTAATTGATAATTGCTGTCATAATATAGACCTAGATCAGCACATATCTGATCATTAACCTTATCCAATGCCTCATGATATTCCTTATATTTAGGGGATAGCTTGATCATATTTGGAATAAAGATATCATTATATCCTTTGTTTTGTAATTCTTTCATGAAGCGACGCTGAGTAAAGCCGGCTATACCATATTTATATAAAGGATTATTTTTGATCTTGACGCCTTTTAATACTTGCTTTTTTAATTCAGCATATTTTTCTGGGGTCATTTGGGTGTAATAGATAATATTTTGGTCCATCTTTTGGATCATCTTATCTAAAGATGGTTTAGGCATCAACTTATACAACAAATAACCCATCGCCCTCATCAATAAAGGTATGTGGATATTTGTTTCATCCCAATAGGCAATGATATTATCATAAGCCTGTTGTTGTTCTTGGGTTTCGATCTTAATTTGTAGATATGGCAAAAAATGATTGATGAAATAGTAGCCTACAAATCCCGGAATAGCTTCTTGGATAGCTTGGGCAATATTTTGATAATCCAATTGCGCGTAAACTTTATCGATATCATGATCTTGGATAAAAGTACGTAAGGCTTGAACATCATTTTCTTTGCTTGTTAATTCCATTTCCATCTTTTGTAAGGCCACTAATAAGATCTTATCATCATGATTTTTTAAAATGGCTTTGATCTCTTTGATCGATAAACCTAATTTGCGATAAACGCTGATTTCTTTTAGGGTCTTGATATTGGCTGGGGAATAATCGCGATAACCATTTTCATCCCGCTTAACTGTTAATAGTCCAGCTTCTTCATAATATTTGATTGCTCGTTTGCTAAGATCAATTTGCTTGCTTAGATCATTTATTTTCATCTTCAATGTCCTCCTGCTTAAAGTTTAAGCCTATACGTAACGTACAGGTCAAGCAAATCAATAACTGTTATATTTTTTGTAAAAATAAACCAATGAAAGTAGAGCAGGAATAATGATCCATGTCCCGATTGCTATCAAAGAAACAAATTCAAAATCTTTAAAGCTAAAAGCTGCCGCGATATATAAGATAGCTATCGGCAAAGAAATATAACTCAATATCTTATGGGCGAGCCGCCATGTTTGCTCATCCCGCACGGTCCAAGGCAAACGTAGTCCAGTATGTCGATTAAATGGCAATTTATCTGCTATGCTACCGGTAAAGACCATGATCATCACCACGATCATCAGCGAGATGATCTTTCCTTCATTTTCCTTGATAACCCAAGTATTGCTGCTCAATAATAGAGAAATGATGATACACCCGATCAAAATGGCTACATTAAATAACGTGGTCAAACGTAAAACACCTAAACGCAGATCATCTGTGGTAAGAGCAGTTAATAAAGCTAGGTTACGATATAAAATATAAATTGCACTTAAGATAGCCGCTGATATCAATAAAATTGCCATTATTTCATCTTTGATGATCAAAGCTAAGATCAAGGCTACAAAGTTCAAAAAGATCATGCTGTTTCTTTTATTATTTGCTTCCTGCAACAGTTTTGCTTCTTGTTGTTTATGAGCCAAGATGTCATTTACCCGTGCTAATTCTTGAGCAAGCTTTGAGCGATCATCTTCTTCAGTAATATCTAGCAAGGCACTTACCTTAACATCTAAGACATTTGCTAGTTTGATCAAAAGATCGGCATCAGGAATAGATAAACCATTTTCCCATTTAGAAACGGTTTGTCTGACGACATTTAGCTTGACAGCCAGTTCTTCTTGTGAAAGACCTTTGGCTTTTCTTATTTTTTTGATGTTTTCATTCAACATATTCAATATGCTCCTTTTATTTTCTGTCAACATCTTACGAAAAAAAGCCTTCTTTACCTAGCAACGTATCTTAACATCCAGCTTTGGCTTTTATTGATTATCATTTGTAGAGATATTTAGATATTTTACATAGTTTTCATAACTACCCTTAAAGGCCACTTTACCTTTTTGCATCAAGATGATCTCATCATATCTTTGCAATGATGCATCTGCAATCTTGTGTGATACGTTGATTACGATCTTAGCATCCAGATTAAGGATGATATCATCGATATATCCTGCGGTTTTAGCATCTAAGGCTGAGGTTATCTCATCGGCTAAAAAGATATCCTTTGGTACATACAGCGCTCGACACAAACAAATCCGTTCTTTTTCACCACCAGAAATATTATCTTGATTCTCTCTGATAAGCATGTCCAAGCCTGCTTTATTACTTTGGATCAATTTATCTAGATGGGTCATTTCTATAAGATCTTCCACATTATTATCACTATCGCGATATAAGCTGATATTATCTTTTATGCTCGTCAAAAATAAATACTTATCTTGGGATACGTAATTGATATATCTTGCGAGTTGCGAAATCTCCACATTTCGTACATCCACATCATTAAGCAAGATCTTTCCCTGATAATTTTGTTGATAATTCATCACCAATTTTAAGATCGTACTTTTTCCACTACCAGTTTCCCCTAAGATCAAATATTTCTTACCTTTTTCAAAAGTTAGATCAACATGATCTAAGATCACTTTATCTTCCAAGCTAAAGCTAACATCAACTAACTGCAAACTAGTGATATCTGCTAATTCTAATGGTTCATTTATGGATTCATGGGTTTGTTCATCGACAGTTTGTTTAATAGTTGTATATAATTTTTTAGCACTTAAATAACCAGCAACATTGCTCATCAAGCTACTTACTGGTGATGTTAGCGTATTAGTCAATTGTACCAAAGCTATCATCTGCC
The DNA here is from genome assembly GCA_022768265.1 of Erysipelotrichaceae bacterium. Taxonomy (GTDB): domain Bacteria; phylum Bacillota_I; class Bacilli_A; order Erysipelotrichales; family Erysipelotrichaceae; genus JALEVB01. The sequence continues at coordinate 2,374 of JALEMK010000138.1, read as the reverse complement.
CATAATTAACTTTTCCTAACAAAACATAATATGATCCTAATAAAAAGCCAACACTACCGATGATCGTAATGACAAAATGACTTAATTCTTCAAATAGCGTGTTAATTTTCTCAAAATGGATATATGCCATCGTCACTTGTTTATTGGCTATGCTTTGTTGGGGTTTAAAATGCTCAATTACCCCATGATCCTTTAAAACATTAAAACCTGTAAATTGATCTTTAACGATGTTCACATACGCTTTATTACGCTGACTTAGTTCATTTTGCACCATTTCTATTTGCTGTTTAAAAACAAATGGCAAAATGATCATCAAGATGATCAAGAGATATAATATCAAAGTGATCGTCACGCTGATCTTTAACATCAAATAAGAAGACAAGATAAATGTAACCACATCACAAATGATCTTGACCCCATTATCATAAAAATACTGCTTGATGATCTGCATATCATTAGTTAAAGTTGCTAGGATATCTGCGCTACCATTTATCCTATTTTTAGCATACATTTTTTCTAAATATGCTGCTTTTAACTCTTCTATCGCTTTATTAATATAAATAATTTTAAAATATTTAGCTAAATAAAAAAGCATGCGCGTGATCAAGATATAAGCCACAAAAAAGGCTACCACCATGATAAACGATCTAAACTCATCATTTAAAATGATATTTACCACATTTTCCATGATCTTTGAAAACATTACCCACATGATTGCGGCAATGACACCTAGCAAGATGGCTAAGCTTTTAGCAGCACGCTTTTTCATAATATATATCTTATCCTTTTTACCATTATACCTTTGGCAATAATTCTATGCAATATTACATATCAAAGCAAAAACACAGCTGCATATAAATGCATGCTGTGTTAATAAAGCTATAGCTTAACATTGCTTTGATACATTTTCTTAACCAAGAAATAGCAAACAATGAAGAAAAGATAAATTATCACTAAACTTAATATATTAATAAACCATAATGTTTGACTTCTCATCGCATTAGCGATAGCTTGAACTGCGAAAAATGAAGCAATGCTCATAACAATTAAGGGTAATAAAAAGGTAATCTTTAACTCACTTGCAATAGCCTTTTTAATGATCCTTCCATCTATCCCGATCTTCTGCAAGATAATATAACGTTCTTTTTCACTAACGGCATCATTATAGATCTTCATAAATAAGATACAACCACTAGCAAATACAAAGACTAGAAAAACAAAGAAGGAAACACTAAATAAGGTGTTGATCCAGGCATTCTCATTTCTTGCCGGATCAATCTTGACCAATCCCAAACAATGAGGATGGCTATTGATATCATCTAGAGAAGCTGCATAATTATAGGGATCACTTAAACGATAATTATATAAATATACGCTTTGTCCTAAAGCCTGCAATTCTTGAAAAACCTTATCATTAACGATCATATAATTAGCAACTTCTTGATAATATCCTAAATAAGGAGTAGTTGAAGTAGCAATGGAGCTATATTTTTTTTGATCGATCGTGATATATCGATACTCATCAATATCCGCAAAAGACATTAGATACAATTGATTCAGCTTTATATATTCATCATCTTCAGGATTATCCAAGTTAAACTCCAACCCTACATCTTCTGCCAACTGTTTTATTTGGGTATATGACAATACAGTATATGGTTCATCCTTATATTTATTATCAGTATATTCATCGTTAAGCAACAACATTTCCACTTTAGAAAAATAATCGATCTCATTTTGTTTTTGAATCAAAGTAGTAAATTCATCCTGTAAATCATCCTGGTCTGCCATTATCTGATAAGTGTATGTATTCTCAAAATGATTGATATTATCACTTCTTTGCTTCATAGCGAAACCAAAAGCTAATGCCGTTAAAGAACATAGCATCAATACGCAAACCATAGCATAGGTACGATAATTCTTCTTCACCCTAAAGATCATATTATTGATCCATAAGATACGCTCTTTACGATAAAGGAAAGGTTTATGTTTGGCTAATGTTTGTAAGATAAAAGGCACTAAACCACCAAATAATAAATAAATGCCCACAATAACCAAAACCGTAGCTATAAAGATATTTTCCATAGTTTTCATTCCTGAGGCCTTTATAGCCAAAATCAAACCACTACCTAATAAAAATATACCTAAAATAGCTTTGACCACTAAGAAATAATTATTTTGAATGACCAATTCATTTTGCTTATTAGCACTAACCATATCCAAAACACTACTTCTAATGATATTAACATAACCTTTGATTACAAAAAGCATGTAAATAACGCTAAAGATCGCACTAGTCCAAAGAAAAGAAGCAAAGGTGAAATTGAATTTAATTTCAACAGCTATATCTGACATACGAGCAATGATCATCGCA
>JALEMK010000096.1 GCA_022768265.1 Erysipelotrichaceae bacterium | reverse complement strand
CTTTAGATAAGTTACGCCCATAGGTCCCTAATTCAACCTGATATTGCCCTTCGGTCTGTAAAAACTTCAAACAAAGGTCCTCAGGCATCTTTAAAATCGGTGCCAAGATCGAAGCTGTATATACTGGATCAGCCACGTATGCCACCGTACCTTCTATTGCTGGACGATTTTTATCTAGGATACAAATAATATCATAGGTATGGACATCTTGAGCAATGACAACCCCATTTGCATCATATATCGTCCCTCTTGATGCTCCTAAAACCTTGGTAACTTGGTTTGCACTATCCGCATATACGCTAAGATCGGTATCACTACGTAAATGCACCTTCATTACCGATACGAAAAAAACATTAGCAATCAAGACAGCCATAACTACTAATGTTGTGATGAATATAAATAGAAGCATATTGTTGCTTCTTTTTTTCATATCTTACTCACCTTCTGTTATTGTCACGATATTTGATTGATTCATCGTCAAGCCTGCATCATTCGCAATCGAAACAACGCGATCTCTGGTACTTAGATTTTGGATCGTTACTTTAATAGCGTCATTTTCAACTTCCAATGCAGCAATTTGACTTTCTAATTGTTGTTTTTGGGTACTTAGTGAATTGTTATAAGAACGTAAAAACAAACTAGTTAACAAATATGCGATACATGATAATGATAACATAAATAAACTAAAAACTTGTAACTTAATACTTCTTTTTTTTCTTTTTCTTACGATCTTTGCCATTTTCTATACCCTCTTGATAATTCTTAATTTTGCACTATGTGAACGATTATTTACTTCAAGTTCATTTGAACTTGCTAAAATCGGTTTGCGATTTACTAATTCATATGCTGGTTTGGCCATTTGTTCTTGAGTCAAAGGAATGCGTTTATCCACGTGCGCAACACTGCTGCGTTTTTTAAATTCTTCTTTGACGATTCGATCTTCCAAAGAATGGAAAGTAATGACACAACCAATTCCTTCGCTAGCTAACATATCTAACGCTTGATTTAAGCCAGCTTGCAAACTAGCTAATTCTTGATTGACCTCAATGCGTAAAGCTTGAAAGGTTTGTTTGGCTGGATGGCCTTTTTTGCTTAAAACTTTAGCTGGTAAAGCCATCTTGATAACATCAACTAGCTCAAAGGTTGTTTCGATTGGTTTGATCTGACGCATTGCTTCGATCTTGCGAGCTATTTGTTTAGCATATTTCTCTTCACCATATTGGAACAAGATACGTACCAGTTCTTGATAACTATAAGTATTTACGATCTTATAAGCATCTAATGTTTGGCTTTGGTCCATACGCATATCTAAACGAGCATCAAAGCGATAGCTAAAACCTCTGGTTGCATCATCAAACTGTGGTGAGCTGACACCTAAGTCTAACACAAAACCATCGATCTTTTCTATCCCCAATGAATTTAAGGTTTCTTTTAATGTTGAAAAATCTTGATGGATCAAAGTAACTTTAGGTAATTGATCACCTAAGACCTCTTTAGAACGTTCGATCGCGGTTTGATCTTTGTCAAAGGCAAATAGATGACCAGTAGTTAAACATTTGGCGATGGCCTTAGAATGACCAGCTCTGCCAAGGGTTCCATCCACATAGATACCATCTTCTTTTATTTGCAATCCATCGATCGTTTCTTGTAGCATTACGCTAAAATGTTCCATTACATATACTCCGTCAAGCTTTCCGCTATATCTTCTAAAGAATCATTGGCAGCACTTAAATAGTCATCCCATAATTCTTCGGCCCAAAGTTCAACATGATCACCCGCACCGACAATGACACAATTTTTTTGTAAGCTACCTTCTGTTTTTAAAAAGGATGGGATTTGAATCCTACCCTGTCCATCGCATTCACAAACTGTTGCTTTAGATGTAAGACTTCTAATATACATCCGCACTTCTTTTTTGGTTTGTGGCAATTTTAATAATTTTGCTAATCTTTCATCCCATGATTCATTAGTGTAAATATTTAAACAACCATCTAAACCTTTGGTCAAGGTAAAAGTGGCTCCCAATTCTTGACGCAATTTTGCTGGAACAATGATACGATTTTTGCTATCTAAGGTATGTCGATACTCACCAAAAAACATATTGCACCACTTTACGCCACTTTCTACCACTTTCTACCATCAATTATACCTTAATTGAGATTTTATGCAATAAAAAATACAAAAAAAAAGATGAAATAATTTTCATCTTTTTATTTTGAACCACATGCTGAACAAGCGTGATGTGGAAGTTTGAATTCTCCACAAGCAGGGCACTTAACCAATGTAGGTGCAGTTAACTTGTAATGTGTTCTACGTTTGTTTTTTCTAGTTTTTGAATTTCTTCTTTGTTGTACAGCCACTTTAAGACACCTCCTAATCTTCAGCTTTGAACTCTTTTAATTTTGCTAAACGAGGATCAACTTGATCATGTTTGGCTTTTTGATATTCACTTTCACTTAATACGCGCCATCCATCCCCCGATGGGTAATCCTTAAGCTTATCGCTAACTACTCTCAGCGGAACATCCAAACTGATCAGCTGAAAAACGATGGGCAGCAATTCAACGATATCGTTTTTTACCACATGAACATCTAAGTTATCTTCCTCATGAAAAACGAAGGTCTCATGATACAAAGAATCTAGATCGACATTAACTGGTTCATTGCTGATTGCACAAGGGCATATCATCGTCCCAGTAATATGAAGATCTACTTCAAACTTATCTTCATAATCATTAAAATAACCATCACCCTCTAGATGTAGATCTTGCACATCTAATAAAAGCTGATTGTTCTTTAATGCCTCTTTATCGAATTCGATATCTTCATCAAATTCTATTTCTTGTAAACTGATAAGTTCTTTCTTTGTCCACTTCAAGCGAATCTCTCCTACTTTTCATGCTTTTAAATTATAGCAAAATAAGCAACTAAGTCAACTTAAAATTTAACTTATGACCTATTTTACCTGTAATCTTTCGATCTTTACGACTTTTTTTGTTTGATTATCAACTTCAATCACGACACCACAAAGCATTCCTTTGCCCTTAGCTGGGGTGAAATAAGTTTTTTGTTGATGCACGCTTCTAGCAATTACTTCTTCAATATCACGGCCTAAAATACTTTCGATGGCTCCACACATCCCTACATCACTGATGAAACAAGAACCTTCAGATATCATTTCATCAGCCGTTTGTACATGGGTATGGGTACCTACGACACATTGGATCTGATCTTTATAGTATTCGAAATAGCATCTTTTTTCAGCAGTAGCTTCACCATGGAAATCAACGAAGGTGATATCAGCATGGTTATTAGCTAAGATCTTGTCAGTAGCTACAAATGGACTACATACGATATTATCCATGAAAGCAGCTCCGCAGACATTGATGATCATGACCTTTAGCCCTAAAACCTCAAGCTTGGTAAACCCTTGCCCATAACCTAAAGGTTCCATATTGCAAGGGCGTACCATATAGTCTAATTCATCAATCTTTTCTTTGATGACGTTTTTGCTAAAAGCATGATTGCCAAGCGTGATGACATCAACCCCTAATTCTTTAAATTGCTGGGCAATCTTTGGGGTAATGCCTTTACCGTGAGCAGCATTTTCACCATTAACGATCGTTAAATCGATCGCGTGATCATGTTTTAAACTTGCCAAATGCTGGCTCAACATATTTCGACCAACTTCACCGACGATATCACCAATAAATAATATCTTCATTATTTCGCAACTTCACTAACGCGGGTTTCGCGAATCAAGGTAACTTTGATCTGACCTGGATATGTCATTTCATTTTCGATCTTTTCACGAATATCATGAGCTATCTTGGTCATCTTAGCATCATTAACTTTTTCCGGTTGGATCATGACCCTAATTTCACGTCCTGCTTGGATCGCATAGGTTCTTTCCACGCCTTCAAAACTATTCGCAATATTTTCTAATTGTTCCAAACGTTGGATGTAACCTTCCATCGATTCAAAACGTGCTCCTGGTCTTGCAGCACTTAAAGCATCTGCTGCTGCTACTAAATTAGCGATCAAGGTAGTTGGGGGAACTTCACCATGGTGAGATTCGATCGCATTGATAACGACTGCATTTTCTCCATATTTCTTAGCTACCTTGCTACCTAGCTCGATATGGCTACCATCTTGTTCAAAGTCGATAGCTTTACCGATATCATGCAATAAACCAGCACGTTTAGCAATGGCTTGGTTTAAGCCTAGCTCAGCTGCCATGATACCTGCAAAATAAGCAACTTCCATTGAATGTTGCAAAACATTTTGACCGTATGAATAACGATATTTTAAACGACCGATCAGTTTCACTAATTCACGGTGGATCTTGCCGATACCTAATTTAAATACCGCTTCATCTCCCACCTTGATCATCGTTTCATTCATTTCTTTGGTCACTTTATTAACTACTTCTTCAATTCTTGCCGGTTGGATCCTACCATCACGCATCAATGTTTCTAATGATTGACGAGCGATTTCTCTTCTAATTGGATCAAAACAGCTAACAGTCAAAGCATCTGGTGTATCATCGATGATCAAATCAACACCGGTCAACTGTTCGATCGTTCTTATATTTCGGCCTTCACGACCAATGATACGACCTTTCATTTCTTCATTTGGCAAGGTAACTGTTGATACTGTACGTTCAATAGTTTCTTCTTGCGCATATCTTTGAATTGCGGTCGCAATAATATTACGGGAAATTTCCGCAGCTTTTTGATTAGCTTCATCTTCCTTTTCCCTAATATATGTGGAAACTTCTTTTTCCATCTTCTTTTCAACCACGCTCATGATTTCTTTACGAGCATCTTGTTCTGTCATATTCGATACTCGTTCTAAAACCGTAATCTGGTTATCGATCTGAGCCTTAAGCTCTTGTTCCATTTTATCTAGGTTTGCAATTTTTTCAGAAACAATTTTATTCTTATTTTCGATTTCTTTTTCTTTATGAGTTATTGTTTGATCACGAAAATTCAAGTTGTCTTCGCGACGCAATAGCTTGTTCTCGCTATCGCTAACTTCTTGCATCTTTTGTTTTATTTCCTTTTCTGCTTCTAGTTTTAACTCATAAATTTGTTGTTTTCCGTCTAATGTAGCTTGACGCATGATGCCATCAGCCTTAGAGTTTGCTTCATCGAGGATGTTTTGAGCTTGGATCTTAGATTTGCTTACACCAGCTTTGCCTAAGATCATCATCAAAACGATCCCTAAAACGATGCCACATATACCTATTAAAATGGAAATTAGAATGTTAGTTTGCATTTTCTAATCCTCCATTATCTTTAATATATCTGCAAAATCCTTGCTTTTTAATTATATAGCAACCAACAATTTTTCACAAGTAAAAACGCTATCATGATCGATAGCGTTATTTATTAAATAGCTTTTCTTTGACTTTGTTAGTAATTTCTTCATCAATATTAGGATTAGCAGTTAAATAAGATTTAACTGCTTCTCTTCCTTGACCAATCTTTTCACCATTGTAGGAAAACCAAGCTCCCGCTTTATCGATGATCTCATAATCAACGGCTAAATTGATCAATTCACCTAAGTGACTGATACCTTCGCCATACATGATCTCGACATTAGCAACCTTAAATGGAGGTGCCACTTTGTTTTTGACCACTTTTACCGTCACTTTATTACCAATGACATCACTGCCGTTTTTGATAGCTTCGCCACGACGAACATCCAAGCGAACCGAACTATAGAATTTTAAAGCTCTACCTCCTGGGGTTGTTTCTGGATTGCCAAACATGATACCAACCTTTTCACGTAATTGGTTGATAAAGATTGCCGTACATTCACTACGGTTCATGACCCCAGCCAATTTACGCATGGCCTTAGACATCAAACGAGCTTGCAAACCAACGCTAGCATCACCCATTTCTCCATCTAGCTCTGCTTGAGGTACCAAAGCCGCAACCGAGTCAATGACGATCAGATCAATTGCTCCAGATTTGATCAGTAATTCGGTAATTTCTAACGCTTGTTCCCCGCTATCTGGTTGCGATAAGATAAGTTCATCGATATTAACCCCTAATGATGCCGCATATTGGGGATCGATCGCATTTTCTGCATCGATAAACGCAGCTCTGCCACCACTTTTTTGACAGCTAGCAATGGCATGCAAAGCTAACGTGGTCTTCCCACTTGATTCTGGACCATATACTTCAATGATCCTGCCTTTAGGGTAGCCACCAATACCTAAAGCATAGTCAATGGCCAATGATCCGCTACTGATCGCATCAATATCAACATTAGCACGATCACCTAATTTCATGATCGAACCTTTACCATATTGCTTCTCGATTTGTTTTAGCGCATCTTGTAATAGCGCATCTTTATTGCTATCTTTTTCGATTTTCTTTTCTGCCATATCAAATATATCTCCTCAATATAATTTATTCCACTTTTGCTGATCTTCCTATTTGCTTTCGAAGATGAATTCCTTCATCTGGGTAAAATATGCCGCCCCACTAGCAAAGCTTACGATAGCTGCAAACCAAAGCATCAGATCGCTAGCTGGTACTCGCCATAATTCAAATGGTAGATTATTAACCAAGATCAAGATAATAGCAAGCATCTGGCTGACGGTCTTGACCTTACCTAGATAACCTGCAGCAACCACCTTGCCATTGCTAGCAGCGATCATTCGACATCCGTCAACGATCGTATCTCGTGCTAACATGATAAGCACTGGTACTACTGGAATGATTCCTTGCGATACAAATAAGATAAACATTGTATTTACCAATAATTTATCTGCAATTGGATCGGCAAATTTTCCAAAAGTCGTGATCAAATTACGCTTACGAGCAATCTGTCCATCTAAAAAATCAGTAAAAGATGTCAAAGCAAACAAGATCAACACGACGATGTTAACCAAAGAAATTGATACAAAACGCACATCGTAACTTGGAACGACGATACCAAATTGGTTATATGGAAAAAGATAGATCAAAACGATGATCGGAATCATGATGATTCTAATAACAGTTAAACGATTCGGTAAATTCATTGATAGTTCTCCTTTAAAAACAAAGGAATCCAAAGATTCCTCAAATATAAATATTAAGCACTTTATAAGCCATGTTCTGTACCAATTTGCATTGGTGGCAACCATTTATCTACACTTTCATGTCCTTTATCGCCTTCTTAATTAGGCTTTAAAGATTCCCCTACCAAATTTGGGTTTCTCGCTTGCGGGGTTTATCGCGTTCCACTTTTAAAGTTTCCTTTAAAACTTCGTCACTGTGACACCTTAGGGACATCATGCCCTATCTTTTTGACTTAGGCATGATCTTCCGCCGTTATCATTTGCATGATACCTAGCCTTATTTATTAAGCTAGCACAAACACTACATCCATCACAGGATGTGCGAGCATGGACTTTCCTCTAGCTTTTACACCAGCGATTGCCAAAGTGCTTAACGTTTATTACCGTAGACTTCCTGTTCTAGACGGGAAATGCGCTTCAAGATATCGACGTTGCTGATATTAGCACTTGAACTTTCTTCATATGAGCGGGCTTTTGCTTCTAGTTCGATCAATTTCGCTCTTAAAGAAGCATTGGTCCTTTCAAGTTCGCTGACTCGCTCATTCAATTGGGCACTAATATTTTGGTATGTTTCATAATCTTCCATGACCAAATCTAAAAAGGCATCGACATCCTTGGGACTATAGCCCTTGAAATCAATGTTAAATTGCGTATCTAAAATTGTATGAATATCTAAATTTAATTTATTAGTCATATTGCCATCCATCCCTTTTAATTATACAAAACCAAGCTAAAAATTCAA
>JALEMK010000092.1 GCA_022768265.1 Erysipelotrichaceae bacterium | reverse complement strand
AAATTCCTTTTGATCTTGTCATTCGTACCTTTGCTGGGCTTAGAGCAAAAGGATCTACTAATGATTTTATAATTTACGAAAATAAACAACATGCACATTTTATCAATGTTGCAGGAATCGATTCTCCAGGAATTGCCAGTGCCCCTGCTATTTCTCGTTATGTGATCAACAATTTTTTTCATGATCTTCAGCTAAAAGAGAACTACACGATCAAAAGACGGGGATATTATCATTTTGACACCTTAGATGAAGCTAGCAAGACAAGACTAATCGAGCAAGATCCAAAATTTGGCCATATCATTTGTCGATGTGAAAAGATCAGCGAGCAGGAAATCATCGATTGTATCCATCGTCCATTGGTTCCAAAAACCTTAAAAGCGATCAAAAAACGAATTCGCCCAGGAATGGGTAGATGCCAAGGAGGATTCTGTGCACCATTGATCATCAAGATCATTGCAAAAGAGCTAAACATCCCTGAAGATCAAGTATGCTATGACGCTTATGATTCAAAGATCTTATGTCATGAAAGCAAAGGTGATGATCATGCATAAAAAATTAGTTATCATCGGGGCTGGCTCAGGTGGATTATGTGCAGCAATTAGTGCCTATCAACACGGAATCCATGATATCTTGCTTATTGAACAAGATCAGGAAACGGGAGGAATATTGAACCAATGTATTCACAATGGCTTTGGTTTACATACTTTTAAAGAAGAGCTTACTGGACCGGCCTTTGCACAACGCTTAAAAGATGAAATTGCACGATTACCAATTGACATTTGGCTTGATACCTGTGTTACCAAGATTACAAAAGATAAAATGGTCATCTGCCAAAACATCAGTGGTATCCATCACATTCAGGCTCAAGCTATCATCATCACTGCAGGTTGTTATGAACGTTCCCAAGGTGCCATTGCCATGCCTGGTCATCGCCCTAAAGGCATCTATACTGCTGGACAAGCTCAAAAATTTCTCAACCAAGATGGATATTTAGTAGGTAAAAAAGTTTTCATCTTGGGTTCTGGTGATATTGGATTGATCATGGCAAGACGCATGAGCCTAGAAGGGGCTAAAGTATATGGCGTAGCTGAGATCATGCCTTATTCAAATGGCTTAAAGCGCAATATCGTTCAATGTTTAGATGACTTTGATATTCCTCTATATTTAAGTCACACGGTTTCAAATGTATTTGGCAAAGATAAGCTTGAAGCTATTGAAATTAGTCCTGTTGATGAAAATCGTCAGATCATCCCTGATCAAGCAAAACGATTTAATGTTGATACGTTATTATTATCAGTTGGCTTGATACCTGAAAATTCCTTGATATATCAATTAGGACTCCCTTTAGACACAAAAACCAAAGGTCCTATCGTTGACGAATTTTTGCAATTATCACCTGGAATATTTGCTGCAGGTAATGGCCTACATGTACATGATCTCGTAGACCATGTTGCTAGTGAAGCAAGACAAGCTGGTATTAACGCTAGCTTATATCTAGAAAATAAGCTTTCTAACAAGTCAATGATCCAAATAATACCAGGTGAAAATGTTAGTTATTGCGTCCCACAATTTTTTCACCAAGATAGCATAGGATTTAAACTAAGCTTAAGAGTAAAGCTTCCTATGCCTAAGGCCAAACTACAATTTCTTGACGGTAATAAATTATTAAAAGAACAAACAATGTTAAATTTATTTCCTGCTGAAATGATTACATATCTAATACCAGCTAATGTTCTAACATCCATTTCTACAAATCTAACTATCAAGGTGGTGCCAATAAATGAATAAACTATTTATTTGTATATGCTGTCCTAAAGGATGCATCATCGATGTTACATACAATCAAGATAAGATTGAAAACATCCAAGGAAACTCTTGTAAACGAGGTGCTAGCTATGTTCAAGATGAATTATTTTCACCGACAAGAATGCTTACTTCAACAGTAAAGATCAACAATGCCATGCATAAGATGATAAGCGTACAAACAGATAAACCAGTCCCAAAAGATATGATCTTCCCTATCATGAAACAACTACGACATATCTGTGTAGAAGCTCCGATCAACATCAATGATATCATCATTGCTAACATCTTAGATACCGGGGTAAATATCATTGCTACGCGTAGCATGGAAAAAATAACAAAGTGAACCGCTCGGTTCACTTTTATTTTATATCCAACAAATCAAAAGCTTCATCTAAGCTCAACATGATACGCTGATAATCATTATCATACCTTTCTACATATAAGCAATATCCATTTTTATATAATAATTCCATGATGCCTTTTAGCTTTTGAAAATTATCTTGATCGATATAATAATCATATTTTAAATTACAAAATTTAAAATTATAATTTAAACCTATTCTAATTCTATTATCATATTGTTTAACATTACTATCAATATCGATGTTTAACAACTCATCATGAATTTTATTGATCATCTGAATATACTTTGTTTCATAAATATCATCATATTTACCTTCTGCTTTGTCAATATAATAATATTCATTCTTGTCATTTTCAAAATAATTATAATTCAGATCAAAATTAACATATTCTGGATTCTTAAAGGTCATTTCTT
>JALEMK010000029.1 GCA_022768265.1 Erysipelotrichaceae bacterium | reverse complement strand
GGTAGAATATATTTTTTGCCACTTCCGATAATCTAATATCCATTCTATTATCGGATGCATCCCTTGCAATTTTTCTAAAACCTCTTGCGAAGTACTGCGTTTTTTACCAGTTGGTAATTGCAATTCATCAAATAAAACCGTAGCTAACTGTTTAGGAGAATTCAAATTGAATTCATGATTTACTTGCTCAAAGATCAATTGACTCAAATTATCGATCTTCGCTTTGCAATCTTGAGCTATCTCATCTAATGTATTTAGATCAACATTGATACCCTCATGTTCCATTTTAAATAAGACTTTGGTCAACGGCATTTCGATATCATAGAATAAATGCTCTAGCTCATATGTCGCTAATTTATCTTTGGTTTGCAGATATAATTCAAAGATATTGGCTGCTTTTGAAGAACAATAGCTTTTTGCTAGCTCATCATCACGCAGCATGGGTTTATCATTAGTTCCATATACTTCTTTATGATCATGTTCTTGTACTAAGTGATATTCATTAACGATCTTTTCCCAACTATTCAATAAAGAATTAACCAAGAAACATGCGACCATGGCATCATAACTAAAATCAAGCTTCATACCGCTATTGCTTAAAAGATGATAGTTATATTTCACATCATAACCGATCAAGTTGATTTTAGTTAATTTATCCATTTGCAAGATCAGATCTTCATAGTTGATATAAAAATGTTTTTGACCATTAGAGATGCCCGCTCCTAAGATCTTAGCTGCCATAAAATCGTTGCTTGACTGATCTAAAACGATCGCCATCCCATCTTTAAAATCATTTATATCGATTTCTGTTATTTCGTTGACCTTATATGGTTGTTGATTTTGGGGCTGAATTTGTTGACTACCTAACAATTCCTCATAACGATTTTTTAAGCTATTCATTTCTAGACTTTGTAAAAAGTTCACTAAGGTTTGATAATTAGGGGTAAACTGACAATCTTCCAATTGTAAGGTTAGTTCAACATCGGTCTTGATAGTTGCTAATTTCTTGCTTAAGATCGCACTATCATGACCTTCTATCAATTTCTCTTTTAATTTACCTTTTAATTGCTCGACATTAGCTAACAGATTTTCTACGCTATCATATTCATGTAATAATTTGATCGCTGTCTTTTCGCCTATGCCAAATACCCCAGGAATATTATCTGAACTATCACCCATCAACCCTTTTAAATCAATTATTTGCAAAGGCCTTAGATCAAAACGTTCCAAGACTCCTTGTTCATCCATCTTTTCCATTTGCCCTACACCTTTGCGCATCAGCCATACGGTGGTTGTTGGATCAACTAGTTGTAATAAATCTTTATCACTAGATAAGATATGCATTTGACAATCCGGATATTTTTTTGCCATCGATCCGATAAGATCATCAGCTTCGATATTCGACATTTCTAACCATTTGACATTAAAAGCATCTAGATATTCTCTGATCAATTGAAATTGACCAACTAGCTCTTCTGGAACCTGTTTTCTACCACCTTTATAATCGGCAAACATATCATGTCTAAAGGTATGTTTACCAGCATCAAAAGCCACAAAGACATAATCCGGTTCTATCATATCTAATGCTTTTTGGAACATCATGGCAAAACCATATACGGCATTGGTATAAACCCCATTACTAGTCATTAACATCTGATGCGAATTACTGTAAAAAGCTCTAAATAACATGGAATTCCCATCAACCATCAACATTTTTTTCATTTTCGTACCTCATATCTGTATTTTTAAAAAAGAAGTAGACCTCGATCTACTTCATCATTCTAGATTATCTGCATTTTGTAAAGGTCCTTCCGGAATGATACTTGTAGCCATGCTTTCTAAAGTTTGAAGATTTTCGTACATGATCGAGATATAATCTTTTCCTTGGCTTTGTTGTTCTTCCGTAAGGCTGCTTAAATTATTAAGTTCAACCCTTGTAAGCTCAAGCTCTTCCTCTAATTCATTGAAAAGCTCTTTCATATCATCAGTCATATTTGGCTCATAAGCAATATATTTAACATTATCAACCCTTATACGATTTTTAATGACTTCTAACTGTTCATCAGTTGGTAAAGCACCGTATTTACTTAAAATAACGGGATAAACTTCAATGTTATAAGTTTTCTGCCAGCATCCAAAACTAGAGGTCATGCTGACAAATTTGATTGATTTGTTTTGTTGTAAATTTGTCGTTGCCATCTTTTGATATGCAGCATCCAATTGAACCAATTCATTTTCCAACTTTTCATAATTTTCTCGATACATATTGGCATTATCAGGATATTTGGTTTCATACCATTTAGATACATCTTTTGCCATGCTTAACATCGCGATCGGATCTAACCACAAATACATATCTTTTTCATTAGTATCAACATTTGCAAATAATTCCGAATCATAATAAGGCGATTCGATATAAGTTACCTCATTTACGTTATAGACTGGCGTATATCTTTTAAATAGATAAATTGCATTCAAACTAGATAAGTATTGAATATCATCAACTGTTTCATTGATGATCGAACGATACATCGTATTATAAGGTTCCACTTGCCCAACTTCAAATAAAGCATCACTATTTGCTAAAATTTCTTCATAGTCTTCTACAGCTGTAGCTCTTTGAACGATTTCATTTGTTTGGATCGAACGATACCCTGTGGTATCTTGAGTTATTCTTTGAATGATGTAACCAATTGGATAAACAGTATATGCAACTTGGTTATTTAAAGAAGTACATCCTGTCAATTGCAACATGATCAATAAGGCAATCAATAGTTGAACAACTTTTTTTCTCATGGTAATTCCTCTTTTCATACCATAGAGTATACCATAATTTTGTACTTTTTCATATAAGACAATGTTCTTTAAAACTAAAATAATCATTATTTGAAATGATGATATGATCTAATACCATGATGTTAACTACGCTCATGGCCTTCATGATCATCATCGTAGCTTCTTTATCAGCTTGTGATGGCCTTAAGACCTTGCTTGGATGATTATGAACCAAAATGATATTGACCGCTTTATTTTTCAAGGCTTCATCAATGATATCTCGTGAATAGATATTACTTTTATTGATCGTCCCTACAAATAACACCTTATAAGCAATATATTGGCACATGCCATTAAGAAAAATAACAAGAAAATGTTCTTGTGACTTGTGTCCTAGTTCTAATTGCAACCATTTGACAATTTTACTAGGCTGATCTAGATTGATTTGTTCGCTTACCTCATGCAAGGCCATTCTTCTTGCAAGTTCAAAACAAGCCTTCAGCTCTAAAGCCTTTACCGTTTTGATACCTTTGATCGAACATAGATCATTCAAGCACAAACTATTGATATTCGCAATTCCATTAGCTTTTAAGATCAAATCTTGGGCAATTTGAATACTGCTAGTATTTTGATAACCATTGCGAATGATTAGCGCTAAAAGTTCATTATTACTTAAATGTTCAAGCCCATATTTCAAAGCTTTTTCACGAGGTTTTTCTAACTCTGGCAAATCTTTGATCAACATATCCTGTTTTCCTCCTTCTAGTTAAATATATGCCAGATCCTTCAAAATCCTATTTATTTATGATAAATAGTAATTTAAATAGTGATTTTTTTCAAAAAGACAAATTAATTATTAGATTATGCAAGCATTTTATTATAAAATAAGTATAGATAAAAGGAGATGAATAACATGAACAAACATCCTTTAAAGGACATCGTAACATTGCAAAAGCAAAATGAAGCTGTAGGTATCTATTCATGCTGTAGTGCCAATGAATATGTAATCGAAGCAGCTTTAGAACGCGCCAAAGCTACTAATACTTATTGCTTGATCGAATCTACAAGCAACCAAGTAGACCAATTCGGTGGCTACACCAATATGACCCCCAAAGACTTCCATCACTTTGTAGAAAAGATTGCTGATAAAGTTGGTATCAGCATGAAACAAGTTATCTTAGGTGGTGACCATTTAGGTCCACTTACTTGGACTGCTCTTCCAGAAGAAAAAGCTATGGAAAATGCTAAAGAATTAATTCGTAGCTATGTAGCAGCTGGCTTTACCAAAATTCATATCGATACTTCTATGAAAGTGGCTGATGATGATCCTAATACGCGTTTAAGTGATGAAACGATCGCTAGACGTGGATCTATCTTGGCTAAAGTTGCCCAAGATACTTATCATGAATTATTAAAGACTAATCCAGAAGCCTTACAACCTGTTTATATCGTTGGTTCTGAAGTACCTATTCCAGGTGGGGCAACTGGCGCTACTGTTGATCAAGGTATCCAAGTTACCAAAGTAGAAGATTTCAAACAAACAGTTAAAACTTTTGAAAATGCCTTTAAAAATCTAGATCTACAAGAAGCATGGGATAATGTTATCGGGGTAGTTGTTCAACCAGGTGTTGAAGAAAAAGATGCTGGTTGCACAGAATACGACCGCGCTAAAGCTGTTGATTTGATGGCTTCAATCAAGGAATATCCAACCATGGTCTTTGAAGGACATTCAACTGACTACCAAACTAAATATAAATTAAAAGAATTAGTTGAAGATGGTGTAGGTATCTTAAAAGTTGGTCCAGCTTTGACCTTCGCTTTACGAGAAGGCATCTTTGCTTTAGCTTACATTGAAAATGAAGCTTTCAAAAACACTGATACCAAAGTAAGTAACTTCATCGAAGTTTTAGAAGAAGCTATGTTAGCAAAACCAGATAAATGGGCAAAATACTACACTGGAGATGAAAACGCCTTAAGAATCAAACGTAAATTCTCTTTCTCAGATCGTTGCCGTTATTATCTACCAAATGAAAAAGTACAAGCTGCTTTAAAAACTTTGATCGATAATCTTCGCTCCCTTGATGAAGTACCATTGAATTTAATGAGTCAATTCATGCCTATCCAATACACAAAGGTTCGTGAAGGACTATTAAAAAATGATCCAGAAGAATTGATCAAAGATCGCGTTAAAAACTGTATTGATGAATACTTATTTGCAACTCATCAAGAAAAAATTACAATTAAATAAAATGTAAGCCACTTTTAATCAAGTGGCTTTTTTAATTACCCATAAATAAAGCTAAATAGATCATGAACATAAAACGATAATAAAAGGATCAACTTGAGTGTTGATCCTAATTTTATCTTCAATAATATGCAAATTATTTAGCTTTTCCTAAAGCTAACATTGCTTTGATAAAAATGTCTTTATCATTGTCAAAGGTTAGATAATCTAGCACATCAGCTATGTTTACCCATTTGGCATTAGTTAGTTCGCTTTCTTGATGCTTGATCACATCATTCAAACATGTTGCGATAAAATATCTCACTTCTTTGATGACATCTTTTTTAGGACTATATTCATTAGAAAAATAAGTATCTGCTAAGATATTGATATCAATATTAGTCTCTTCCTTAACTTCTCTAATAGCCGTCTGCTGATCATTTTCACCATTTTCTTGATGACCTTTAGGAAAACCCCAGTGACCATATATACTTTTGATCAGCAAGATATCATCGCCATGAATAACGATAGCACCGCAAGATAATTCTCTATTCATGTTTTAGACCTTTATCTCCGATATCATGACGATAGAATAAAGTATCGCATTTGATCTTCGATACATTAGCATAGGCATTTTCTTTCGCTTGTTTTAATGTATCACCTTTACCAACGACAAATAATACCCTACCACCAGTTGCAATGGTATTGCCATCTTGATCGACAGCTGTACCCATATGGAATACTAATTGAGCATCATTTAATCCACTGATGATCGCTCCTTTTTCGTAGCTTTGCGGATATCCTTTATTGGCCATGACAACCCCTAAATATTTTTGATCGTCAAATTTTAACTCTACTTCTTTATCAGCTAAAATATCCATTATGGTTGTATAAAGGTCATTTTGCAAGGCTAGCAAGATAACTTCTGTTTCAGGGTCACCAAAGCGGACATTAAATTCAATGGTCTTAACACCATCTTTAGTCAACATGCATCCACCATATAAAACACCCGTGAATGGACAGCCTTCATCAACCATGGCTTTGGCCATCGGTTTCATGATTTTTTCCATCGCTTCTTCATAAGCACTTTGTGGTAAATGGTTTACTGGGGTATAAGCTCCCATACCACCCGTATTTAAACCTTCATCATTATCATAAGCTCTTTTATGATCTTGCGCTAATTGCATACCATAGACCTTATCATTTTTAACAAAGGCTAGTAATGAGAATTCTTCACCTTCTAGATATTCTTCGATAACGACATTTTTACCTGCTTCTTTGAATAATTGGTTGCACATCATATCTTCTAGATCTTTTAGTGCTTCCTCTTGGGTTTGGGGAATAACGACCCCTTTACCGGCTGCTAAGCCATCAGCTTTAATAACGATGGGACAGCTTTGGGCTAATAAATAGGCTTTAGCCTTTTCAAAGTCATCAAATGATTCATACTTAGCCGTAGGTATAGCATATTTTTTCATCATCATCTTAGAAAAAACTTTTGAGCCTTCAAGTCTTGCCGCAGCCTTAGTTGGACCAAAGACATTGATACCTTTGACCATAAGTTCATCAACGATACCATCACATAAAGGAATTTCTGGCCCCACAAATACTAGATCGATGGCTTTTTCTTTACAAAAACTTACTAATTTATCATAATCATCCATCTTGATATCAACGATCGTAGCAACATCGCCCATTCCAGGATTACCTGGTGCTACATATACTTCGTCAACTGATGGGGAATTTTTAAATTTATAGGCAATGGCATGCTCACGGCCACCACTACCTATAACTAATACTTTTGCCATGATTAATGTTTAAAATGACGCTTTCCAGTGAAGACCATGGCGATGTTATGTTTATTGGCCATATCAATGGAATCTTGGTCCTTAATAGATCCACCTGGCTGAATGATGCACTTGATGCCATATTGGCTAGCTAATTCTACTGTATCATCCATTGGGAAGAAAGCATCAGATGCTAAGATAGCTCCTTGCGCTTTTTCTTTTGCTTGTTCTAAAGCAATTCTTGCTGCACCAACACGGTTCATTTGACCAGCGCCAATACCAAGCGTTTGACCATCTTTTACCACAACGATAGCGTTTGATTTAACATGCTTAACGATTTTTTGCCCAAACAAGCAATCAACGATATCTTCAGTAGTTGGTTTGGCTTCAGTTACTACGGTTAGCTCTTCAGCTTTTTCTTGATAAGTATCTTCATCTTGGACCAACAAGCCGCCTACGACACTTACACATTTTTGCTTTGCTTCTTCACCTTCAAGATCAAAGGTCATCAAACGAATATTTTTCTTTTTGCTTAGAATTTCTAAAGCTTCTGGTTCAAATGACGGAGCTAAGATGATTTCTAAGAACATCTTAGACATTGCAGTTGCACAATAAACATCTACCTCTTTATTGAAAGCTACGATACCACCGAAGATGCTAACTGGATCAGCTTCATAAGCTTTATCCCATGCTTTATCAATGTTATCAGCAATACCTACGCCACATGGATTCATATGTTTAACTGCAACTACACAGCAATCATCTTCAAAATCTTTTAGGATCTGCAACGTTGCATTAGCATCTTGGATATTATTGTATGATAGCTCTTTTCCATGTAATTGTTTAGCTGTTGCTAAAGAATAACGATATTGATGGTTATCAACATAGAAATTAGCTTTTTGATGAGGATTTTCGCCATAACGAAGACTTTGTTTTAGATCATAGGTCATCGTTATGCTCTTTTCATTTGCTACTGCGTATTTATCACTTAGATAGGCTGCGATCATGGCATCATAACTAGCAGTTAATTGGAAAACTTTAGCAGCTAGATATTGACGAGTTGCTAAGGTCGTATCTCCATGTTCTTTAATTTCAGCGATAACTTTATCATAATCACATACATCTGTTACAACTGTAACAAATTTATGATTTTTAGCGGCACTTCTAAGCATGCTTGGTCCGCCAATATCGATATTTTCGATTGCCAGTTCTAAGGTACAATCGGGTTTAGCAATGGTTTGTTTAAATGGATATAGATTTACACATACCAAATCAATGTTTTCAATTTCGTTGGCTTTCATTTGTGCTACATGTTCTTCGTTATCTCTAACACCTAGCAAACCACCATGCACTTTAGGATGTAAGGTTTTAACACGACCATCCAACATTTCTGGAAAACCTGTAACTTCATCGATAGCAATGGTCTTGATGCCATTTTCATCTAGCGTTTTTTTCGTGCCGCCTGTCGAAATGATCTCATAACCTAAAGCTGTCAATTCTTGACAAAACTCTACAATATTGGTCTTATCTGATACACTAACAATCGCCCTTTTCATTTATCGTTCCTCCTCAATTAGTTTTTGAATGGTTTGGGGATATAACTGATGCTCAATAGCATGGATGTTACATTCTGCTTCACTTAAGCTCATGCCATCACACGCAAAAGCTTTTTGGGCAATGATATCTCCGCCATCTAGATCTTCATTTACATAATGTACGCTAACGCCCATGACCTTAACGCCATAGTCATAAGCTTGTTTGATCGCATCTTTGCCTTTAAATGCTGGTAATAAAGATGGATGGATATTAATGATCTTATTAGGATAAGCTCGTAATAAGATTTCTGATACGATGCGCATATAACCTGCTAGGATGATCATTTCTACCCCAGCTTTGCGACAAGCTTCTAAGATAGCTTGATCATATGCAGCTTTACTAGGATAGTCTTTGGGATTAAATACAAAAGATGGAATATTAGCCTTCTTAGCTTTTTCTACTACCAAAGCAGCTGGTTTATCACAAACCATCAAAGCAAGCTCTGCTTGAAGCTTGCCTTGATGAATATTTTCTAAGATTGCATCGAAATTGCTGCCAGTTCCGCTGGCAAAAACCGCAATCTTTATCATAAGATCTCAATTCCTGGCTTTGTTGTAACCTTGCCGATCACACTAGCCTTTTCTCCATGTTTAGCTAAGATTTCTAACGTTTTATCAGCATCATTAGCATCAACGATAACGATCATACCAATGCCCATATTGAATACATTGTACATTTCTTTTTCTTCCATGCCGCTTAATTTTTGTAAAACTTTAAAAATAGGCAATACTTCGAAACTATTTTTATCGATGGTAATACCTTGACCTTCTTGTAAGCAACGAGGCATGTTTTCATAGAAGCCCCCACCTGTGATATGCGCGATACCATGAACATTGACATTATCGATTACTTCGCTAACGCTTCTGACATAGATCTTGGTTGGGGTCAATAATGCTTCCCCAATGGTACCATTTAGTTCTTCAAAATAAGTATCCAAAGCAATAGCGTTATCTTTTAAAACGATCTTTCTGACCAAAGAGAAACCATTAGAATGCACCCCGCTACTAGCAATACCGATGACCACATCGCCTTCCTTGACCCTAGATGGTTCAATGATCATATCTTTTTCTACTGCACCAACCGTAAAGCCAGCTACATCATATTCATCTTCATCATACATATCTGGCATTTCAGCAGTTTCGCCACCGATCAAGGCACAATTAGCCATGACACAACCATCTGCTACACCTTTAACGATATCTTCGATCACGGCTGGATGATTTTTCCCTACTGCCACATAATCTAAGAAAAATAATGGTTTTGCCCCTTGGGCCAAGACATCATTAACACACATAGCTACCACATCGATCCCAATAGTATCGTGTTTGTTCATCATCATCGCTAATTTTAATTTTGTACCAACACCATCTGTTCCACTAACCAAAACTGGATTTTTATAATTTAAACTAGCAAGATCAAACAAGCCGCCAAAGGCCCCGATCGAACCCATGACTCCAGGGCGATCGGTCCTTTTTACATGTTTTTTGATTCTTGAAACAACTTCATAACCAGCTTCTAAATCGACACCAGCTGCTTTATAATTATTTGACATTTTTATTTCCCCTTTCGAAAGTAATTTACACCATTTTTAAAGATGTTTTGTTTTTTATTACCATAGATATTTTTAAATGTTCCTTGCACATAACGTTCTGAGTGTCCCATCTTCCCTAAGACATGGCCATCTTTCGAAACAATACCTTCAATTGCATAAGTACTACCATTGATATTATTTTGTGGCAGATCATTAACATTTCCTTCAACATCACAGTATTGGAACGCTACTTGTCCATTAGCTAATAATTCATCTAATTTTTCTGGGCTAACGATAAATTTACCTTCACCATGTGATACTGGGATCTGATAAACTGTGCCAACATCATTGCTTGCTAACCAAGGTGAATTATTAGAAGTACAACGGGTATTAGCTACACAGCTGATATGACGGTTGATATCATTACGATATAACGTACAATCATCTTTATCCAATGCTTTGATTTCACCATATGGTAGCAATCCTGATTTGATCAATGCTTGGAAACCATTACAGATACCCAAGATCAATCCATCACGTTGACGTAAATTATCGATTGCAGCTTTGATCTTGGCGTTTTGTAAAACGTTAACGATGAATTTTGCACTGCCGTCTGGTTCATCCCCACTTGAGAATCCACCTGGAATCACAAAGATATTGGTCTTTTCAATCAAAGCAGCAAGTTGATCGATGCTTGTTAAAACATCTTGTTCAGTTAAGTTTTTAAAGACGAAGGTCGTACAAGTTGCACCTTCTTCTTCAAAAGCACGACTAGTATCATATTCACAGTTTGTTCCTGGGAACACCGCTAACAATACCTTAACTTCATCAGTTAGCTCACTTGCTTTAAACGTTTTGTCTGTAACAAAGTCAGCAGCCTTGATATCTTGTTTGGCATTGACATGATATGTTGGATAAATATTTGTAAACACCTTGAACCAAGCGTCAAATGCTTCATCATAAGTTAATTCGATCTCATTGATGCGATAATTTTCTTCGCTTACCAAACCTAGACAATGATAATCTTCTGCCTCGATATCCATAGCGGTTTCAACAACGATAGCCCCTGGAATTAGTTTTAGCAATGGTAGATCACTATCGATCGCAAAACCTAATTTATTACCAAAGCTCATTTTAAATAATGCACTTAAGATACCACCTTTTTCAACAACATAAGAACTTAATATCTTGTGGTCTTTGCTTAGTTCTTCTACTTTGGTAAATATTTGTTTATAACTAGCTAAATCTGGATAACCTTCGTGATCGATCTTAGGAACAAAGACTCCAAGTTTTGATCCAGCTTTTTTCAATTCAGGCGTAATGATCTTATCAACATCGCCCTTGGAACAAGCAAAAGAAATCAATGTTGGACAAACATTTAGATCATTAAAAGTTCCTGACATGCTATCTTTACCACCGATGGCACATTTACCAAAGTAATCTTGAACATGGATGGCACCTAACAAACTTTCTGTTACTTTGCCCCATTTTTGCGGATCTTTATTTAATCTTTCGAAATATTCTTGGAATGAGAAATAAACATTTGCTAAATTACCACCAGCACTTACTGTTTTCGCCATAGATAGCAATACGCTATACATTGCGCCAGTAAAACATGAATATTCCATCAAATATGGATCAAAACCATAAGCTAAGATACTACATGCATTGGTCTTACCATCTTTGATCGGTAATTTTTCAACCGATACCTGAGTTGGCGTTAATTGATATTTACCACCAAATGGCATCATGACGCTGCAGCTACCAATTGAAGCATCAAACATTTCAACCAAACCTTTTTGGCTGGCAACATTTTTATCAGCCAAGGTTGCTAAGATATTTTCTTTATTTAAAGCTACATCAGCAAAAACATCATTATCCACGCTTTCGCTGATCACAACTGAACATTTTTGACGAGCACCCGCGCTGTCAACAAATTCTCTAGCAATATCTACGACCGTTTGCCCATTTAATACCATCTTCAAACGAGCATCATCGGTCACTACTGCTACTTCATAAGCATCTAAGTTTTCTTCATGTGCTAATTCGATAAACTGTTGGGCATCTTTAGCTTCAACAACAACTGCCATACGTTCTTGCGATTCACTGATAGCAATTTCGGTTGCATTTAAACCAGCATATTTACAACGTACCTTACCTAGATCGATCAACAAACCTTCCGCCAATTCACCAATAGCGACACTGACACCACCAGCTCCAAAGTCATTACATTTTTTGATCAATTTGGTACATTGTGGATTTCTAAATAAACGTTGGATCTTTCTTTCTTCTGGAGCGTTACCCTTTTGAACTTCAGAAGCACATTTTTCTAATGAACCGATCGTATGTTCTTTACTAGATCCTGTTGCTCCTCCAATTCCATCACGTCCAGTTTTACCACCAAGCAGGATGACAACATCACCCTTAACTGGCTTTTCACGGCGGACATTTTCAGCTTTTACCGCTCCTACGACAGCACCTACTTCTAAATGCTTAGCAACATAGCTATCATGATATATTTCTTGAACATAGGTCGTAGCTAAACCAATTTGGTTACCATAGCTACTGTTACCATGCGCACTTTTCTTAGAAATGATACGTTGAGGTAATTTACCATCTAATGTTTGATCTAATGGTGTGAAGATGTCTCCGCTACCTGTGATACGCATTGCTTGGTAAACATAGCTTCTGCCACTTAGTGGATCCCGAATTGCGCCGCCGATACAGGTGCTTGCTCCCCCAAAAGGTTCAATTTCCGTTGGGTGGTTATGTGTTTCATTCTTAAATTGCAGCAACCATTTTTCCATTTGCCCATCATGATCAACATCTACAAACACGCTGCAAGCATTGATCTCATCACTGATCTCAACATCATCAGCCAAATGATTTTGGCGCATGTAACGGCTATTGATCGTTGCCATATCCATCAAGGTAATAGGTTTATGTTCTCTTTTGGTTTCTTGACGTAAAGCAAGATAGCGTTCATAGGCTTTTTGGATCTGATCATTGAAACGTTTGCTTTCAAACTTGATGCTAATAAGCTCTGTTTCAAAAGTAGTATGACGACAATGATCGCTCCAATAAGTATCTAAAACTTTAATTTCAGTTTCGGTTGGATTACGTTTTTCTTGATCTTTGAAGTATGCCTTAACTAATTCAAGATCTTCTAAAGACATTGCTAGTCCTTTTTCTTTTAAGAAAGCTTTGGTCTTTTCATCATCCATCATGATAAAATCATCATATTTTTCTAATGGCGTAACTTCAACGTTTTGATCGATCTTCATGACGTTCATATCTTTGACACGTGATTCGATCGGGTTAACTAGATAGTTTTGGATCTTCATCACATCAACATCTTGCGCAAACAAATAAACTTTGCCACATGTGATCGTACATTGACTAGAAGGATCTAACAGTTTTATACACTGCATAGCGCTATCTGCTCTTTGATCATATTGTCCTGGCAATGTTTCAATAGCTAAGTAATGGCTGTTGGCCAAATCAGCTTCAACGATATCATCTACCATTTTTTCGCTAAATACGGTCTGACAAGCTTTAGCTAAAACTTCTTCTTCGATATCAAAGATATCATAAACCAAAAGCAATCTTAGATCTTGGACATCCAAATGCAATTGCTCATTTAATTCTTTAAGCAAATCAGTTTTTTCAACTTGAAAACCAGTTCTTTTTTCTATAAAAATTCGTTTATTGATCTTTCCCATAATAGCTACCCTTAGTCAATCGTTGTTTCCAATACTTTTTTACGCATATCTTCTTTGTATGCCACTAATTTATCATGCATTGCATCATCGAATGCTGCGATGATCGTTGCAGCTAAAACTGCCGCATTTTTACAACCAGCTTTACCAACTGCCACCGTTGCAACCGGTACCCCTGCTGGCATTTGAACGATTGATAACAAGCTATCCAATCCATCTAAAGTTTTGGTTTGCATTGGTATCCCGATTACTGGCAATGTTTGACATCCCGCAATCACCCCTGCCAAATGCGCTGCACCACCAGCAGCAGCGATTACTACTTTAAATCCTCGTTCGTATAATCCTCGTGCATATGCGATTGTTTCATCTGGTGTACGATGAGCACTTAAGATCTTGACCTCATACTCAATAGCGAACTCATCTAAAACTTCCATCGTATGTTTTACGCTATCTAAATCACTTTTGCTACCCATCACTACTGCAACTTTGTTCATTTTGACCCTCCTAATATTTGATCTGGTTGAAATTGCATAGATATGCCCAAAATAAAAAACATGGCAAAAAAATGCCATGAACATTTTATTGATTACTTACATTGAAACGAAAAGTTAATGGGCATATATAGTTTGTCATTTTCAACCTTCCCTTTCACATAAAGATATTACCATAATTTGCTAATTATTTAAATATCTTTTTAGGATTTTTTCATCCTTCTTTGCTTCTTTGGTAATTTCTGTTGCAATAATTCTTTGATAGCCTTTTCATCTTTTGCATCAAAGACCAGGCTGGTTTCACTCATATCTCTTTGTTTCTTACGATCGTTTGCGCTGCGATAACCAACATATAATTTAAAGCCATCCTTGGTTGTTTCTTGATCATAGATCTCGATATCTTGATAGACGATAAATGTTGAATTGGCGATGATTCCATTTTTGCCAATACCATCTTTTAAAAGAAACATCAATAAGATAACATAAGATACAATAATGGTCCTGATAATATCCATCACCCCGTGATTTACGATCAAGGTCAAGATATTCATGATCATCAAGCTACCATACAAAAATATTTTGGTCTTATCTTTATTCTTACAGGCAATCTGTACTTCTTTATGGGTCTTGAAATAACCATAAGTTAGATATACTGCCAACGCAATAAATAAACCTAATAAAATATTATTTAAAAATTCCATTAATACCCTAGTTCCTCTCTTACTAACAATACTTCTATTCGCATCGGAATATGGCTTCGTCTTGTATATACGAAACTGCTACAAATTGTATCATCAAAGTTACAATGGACGCAATGCCCTATTTTGACACATGGGGCATTTTTGTTTAGACGTTGGCAATTTTTAACAGCTGCAACTTCTTCTACTCTTTTGATAGCTGCTGGAAGATCTGCGGTTATTTTATTCTTTCCAGCAACGACATATACCTTTTTAGGTCCATGGGTCAAAGCGGCTACTCTATTACCGCGACCATCAACATTATATAAACCACCTTCCATGGTAACGGCATTTGTGCTGGTGACATAACAATCAGCACTAGCCATTTTTGCAAACAATGCCTCTAGATCTTCACAGCCTTGACGATCATAAAAAGTTAGATCAGCTTGTCTTAACCAATCAATCAAACCAATTTGCTCCAAGCTCACTGAACCACCAGTTCCCACGCTTCCATGTAATTGTGACTGTAGGTATGCTAATACCTCTTGGGCAGTATCAAATATTTTGACACCAAAGCGATTTTCTTCTAATTTTTGCGCACAAATTTCTATATTATCCATATTTTCATCTCCTATTTTTATTATAGCTTATTTTTATTTTTATGATAAAATTATTGCATGAAAAATTATGATTTTAGCCAAATTAAGATGATTGCAACTGATTTAGATGGTACTTTATTTTTACCTACTGGCAAGCCATCAAAATTAACGATCGAAACTTTTAATCAATTACATCAACAAGGATATCTCATCGTCATCAATTCTGGTAGACCCTTAGGTTCTATTGCCAAGACTTGTAAAGATATTCCTTATGATTGGGCCATTGGCATGAATGGTCAGATGATCCTAAACGCTAAGACTAAGCAGATCATTACCAATAAGCCTTTATACGCAAGTGATATTTACCAAATATATGCAATTGCTAAAAAATATCGGGTCGTATGTAATATCCACGATGATAAACAATCGGTTGCGATCTTTAGCTATCGTAATCTTCTCTATGGATTAGCTTATAACATCTTGGAATATTTTCGCTGGATCGGTAAGCAAAAGAAAGGCTTTAAAAAAAGTTATTATCTTAACATCCAAAAATGCCCTATCAAGGAAGTAGGCAAAATTTGCTTTGCTGGTCCGCAAAAACAGATAAGGGCATTGATCAAAGAACTAAATCAAAGCTTACCACAATATAAATGCCTTTGTGTAAGCAGTAATTGGCTAGAGGTCTTAGACCATTCCATCAGCAAAGGCAATGGCTTAAAACAAGTATTGATGCATGAAAACTTAAGCTTAGCTCAAGTAATTGGCTTTGGCGATGGAGAAAATGATATTGAACTATTAGAAGCATGCGGTTATAGCTGTGCCATGGGCAACGCCATGCCTAAAACCATTCAGGCAGCACGCCAACAAATTGGCACCAATCTAGAAGATGGGCTAGCTAAATTTATCCAAAAATACATTTTGACAAAATAAAAAAGTTTTGGCATCTTTCAACAATAAGTTGATAGCCAAAACTTTTTTTATTATTCAGCAGCTACGCCACAAACTTCTAATGTTTCATAGAAAGCTACGTTGTCTGTTAAGAAAGTAGTCAATGCTTCTAATTCATCAGCACTTAATCTAAAGTTACCACGAGCTTCCCCCATAACGATCTTAGCCAAACCATCACTATTGATATACATCAAGTTACCTTGAGCATCTTTGAACATAATGATCGTTTTAGCATTATCATATGATGCTTCATCTAAAACTGGTTTGAAAGAACGTAGTAATTCTTCAAAAGCAGCTACTTGTTCAGTTTGGAATTCTTGAATTGATGTTAATACTGCTTCATCTTCAGTGATAGCATCACATTCAAAATGCGCTTTGATCAAAGCAAGATCTGCTTCGGCACCATCTTTGAAGACATAAGGATTGCTTGATGAAGTATAATCGCTTTTATGTTCTCCACTATAATAGCTTTCTACAAAAGTTGCATACATTTCATCATTAACTTCTACTGCTGCAGCTGTTTCAGTTGCTTCAGCTGTTGTTGGTGTCGTAGTTTCAGTAGTAGCATTTTGC
This sequence comes from Erysipelotrichaceae bacterium, assembly GCA_022768265.1. Taxonomy (GTDB): domain Bacteria; phylum Bacillota_I; class Bacilli_A; order Erysipelotrichales; family Erysipelotrichaceae; genus JALEVB01. The sequence continues at coordinate 1,418 of JALEMK010000029.1, read as the reverse complement.
GTATTTGAAGAGCAACCAGCCAACATTAGCATTGCTAATAAGCAAATTACGATTTTTTTCATTTTCTTTCCTCCTATATTGGTAAATCACCATTTGTAATTATATTACAAATTTTCACAAAATTAAAGCTTAATTTGATGATAACCATTAAATAAGGAACGCTTGATCGTTCCTTATTTAACTAGTGTAATATAACCATTTTCATCACAATCTACGATGATCGTTCTACCTTCAATATCGGCATTTTCTAAGATACATCTAGCAACCTTCGTCTCAATTTCTTTTTGGATATGTCTTTTCATCGGTCTTGCTCCAAAAGTAGCGTCACTGCCTAATTCAACGATTCGTTTAATGGCTTGTGGCGTAACTTCTAATTTGATGCCACGTTGAGCTAGACGATTAGCAAGCAAGCTGATAAATTTATTTGCGATCTTTGGTAAAACTGTTTCATCTAAAGCATTAAAGACTACGATCTCATCGATACGGTTGATAAATTCTGGTTTAAAGAAATTATGTACTTCTTGTTCGTAATAAGCATTACGTTTAGTAATGTCTTCTTCAAATGCATAACGTGAACCTAGATTGCTGGTCATGATGATCAAGGTATTCTTGAAATCAACTGTGACCCCTTTAGCATCAGTAATCCTACCATCATCAAGAATTTGTAGTAATACATTAAAGACATCTGGATGTGCTTTTTCAACCTCATCGAATAAAACGATAGAATATGGATTTCTTCTTACCGCTTCGGTCAATTGTCCTCCTTCATCATATCCTACATATCCTGGAGGGGCACCTACTAAACGCGAAACTGCATGTTTTTCCATATATTCACTCATATCGATACGGATGATCTTGGTTTCATCGTCGAATAATTGTTCAGCCAAAGCTTTCGCAACTTCCGTTTTACCAACCCCAGTCGGACCTAAGAACAAGAATGATCCTAAAGGACGATTTTCATCTTGAATCTGTGCTTTCGAACGCATGATCGCTGCTTGTACTAGTTCAAGAGCTTCATCTTGGCCCATGACCCTTTCTTTTAAGACCTTATCTAGATTCAAGATCTTTTGACGTTGCGTAGCCATTAGCTTGCTTACTTCGATATGTGTCCATCTAGAAACTACTTTAGCGATTAGCTCTTGATCGACAATTTCTTGAATGACCTTATCTTTAGTTGATTGTTGCTTAGCTTCATTGATTTGTTTTTCCAGCATTGGGATCGTTTGATATTGAAGCTTAGCTGCCTCTTCATATTTAGCATCATTTTGAGCTTGTTGGAAAGCTAAATGGGCCTTTTGTAACTGTTCTTTCAACTCTGTGACATTATCTAGTCGTTGTTTTTATTAGTGCGATTTATGATAGTGGATATATGTTTCTGATTTTAATTCAGCAAGCTATTTTTGAAGAGAGACAGAGCG
>JALEMK010000019.1 GCA_022768265.1 Erysipelotrichaceae bacterium | reverse complement strand
ATGTTTGATGTTATTAGCAACAGCTTTGTCTAATAATTTATTAGCGTTATCAAATGCTTTAACAGCTGCTTCTTTATCGTTAGCTTCAACAGCTACTAATACGTTTTTGATAGCAGTCTTTAATGCTGTTTTTTCACCTTGTTTTGCGTTTTGTTTTTTAAGGTTAGTGATAGCACGCTTTTTTTGAGATTTAATATTTGCCACAAGTACACCTCCTATAATTGCCTTTAGATTATAGCAAACTTAGTTATTTTTTGCAAGAATATGATATAATCATATAGTTAATAAATGAAAGTTGGGTATAAAATGGAAAATATTAGGGTAATTTTTATGGGTACTCCACAATTTGCGTGCAGTATCTTACAATCATTGATCGATGAAAAGTATCAAGTTGTTGCAGTTGTTAGCCAGCCAGATAAAAAGGTAGGCCGAAAACAAATCGTGCAAGAAACACCAGTCAAACAATTAGCTAAACAATATGATCTTCCAGTTTTACAGCCAGATAATATCAAAGAAGAATATGCGGATGTCTTAGCTTATAAACCAGATTTGATCGTAACTTGTGCTTATGGTCAATTCATCCCTAAATGTATCTTAGATTATCCGCAATACGGTTGTATCAACGTGCATGCTTCCTTATTACCTAAACTAAGAGGAGGGGCGCCAATCCATAAAGCCATCATCAATGGTGATAAAGTAACAGGCATTACCATCATGCAGATGATCCCTAAAATGGATGCAGGATTGATGTATGCCAAAAAAGAAGTAGTCATTGAAGAAGATGATACGACTTCGATCTTGCATGATAAATTAATGGCAGCTGGTTCGCAATTGCTAAAAACGATGTTACCAGATTATTTAGCTCATAAGATCGTTGGAATTCCTCAGGATGAAGCAGAAGCAACCTTCGCTTATAATATCGCCAAAGAGGAAGAATTTATTAGTTTTAAAGAAGATGTCCATAAAGTATATGATCATATCAGAGGCTTGATCGATTGGCCTGTAGGTTATGGGATGATCGATGGTCAACGCTTAAAGATCTATCAAGCTTGTAAGATCGTAACAAATCATCAAGTAGAATTAGGAAAAGCTAAGATGCAGGATGATATGATCATGGTAGCTTGTAAAAATGGCTATATCGGTCTAAAAGAAGTTCAGCTTGCAGGTAAGAAAAAAATGCTAGCTAAAGACTTTTATAATGGAAATAAAGAATTAATTACTAACAATATTTTTGATTAGAGGTAATACATGGAACAAAAGAACATACGAAATTTTTCAATTATTGCACATATCGACCATGGTAAATCAACCTTGGCTGATCGAATCTTAGAACTTACTAAGACGGTTGAACAACGAGAAATGCAAGCGCAGATCTTAGATTCATTAGAATTAGAAAGAGAAAGAGGCATTACGATCAAGCTAAATGCGGTCCAGCTAAAATATACAGCAAATGATGGTCAAGAATATATCTTTCATTTGATCGATACACCAGGGCATGTAGACTTTACTTATGAAGTCAGTCGTTCTTTGGCAGCGTGTGAAGGAGCGATCCTTGTAGTAGATGCAGCTCAAGGAATTGAAGCTCAAACTTTAGCTAATGTATATCTTGCATTAGATAATAACTTAGAAATTATTCCGGTCATCAATAAGATCGATCTTCCCAGCGCGCAACCAGATCACGTCAAAAAAGAAGTTGAAGATGTCATAGGTTTAGATTGTCATGATGCTCCACTTATTTCAGCTAAGAATGGAATCAATATCGATCAAGTATTAGAAAAGATCGTAAAAGAAGTTCCTTCACCCAAAGGCGATCCTCATGGTCCTTTGAAGGCGTTAGTATTTGATTCTTTCTATGATGCATATCGCGGGGTCATCGCTTTTATTAGAGTAAAAGAAGGTTCAATTAAAGTAGGCGATAAAATTCGCTTCATGGCAACTAATGCAGTCTATGAAGTAGTTGAATGTGGTGTGCGTACGCCAAAGGAAGTCAAGAAAGATCGTTTAGAATGTGGTGAAGTTGGTTGGGTAGCTGCTAGTATCAAATCTGTTAAAGATGTTCGAGTTGGGGATACTTTGACATGTGTTGATAATGCTGCTAGTGAACCATTACCTGGATATCGTCAAATGAATCCGATGGTTTATTGTGGGTTATATCCAACTGACAGCGATAAATATAATGATCTACGTGAAGCATTGGAAAAACTTCAATTAAATGATGCTTCATTGCATTTTGAAGCGGAAACCTCGCAAGCATTGGGCTTTGGCTTTAGATGTGGCTTTTTAGGTTTGTTGCATATGGATGTCATCCAAGAGCGTTTAGAAAGAGAATATAACTTAAACCTGATTGCGACAGCACCATCGGTAATATATCATTGTTATTTAACCGATGGCTCAATGATCAAAGTAGATAATCCAAGCATGTTGCCTGAAACCCAAAAAATCGATCATATCGAAGAACCATATGTTAAAGCTAGCATCATGGTCCCTAATGATTATGTTGGTAGTGTGATGGAATTATGTCAAAATAAACGTGGAGTTTATCAAGATATGCATGTTATCGATGATAATCGTTATCAAATCGTTTATGAATTGCCTTTAGGGGAAATTATCTTTGATTTCTTTGATCGTTTAAAATCGTGTACAAAGGGCTATGCTAGCTTAGACTATGAAATGATCGGATATCGTGAAGGCAAGCTAGTGAAGATGGATATCTTATTAAATGGAGATATCATCGATGCTTTGTCGATCATCGTCTTTAAAGATTTTGCTTATCATCGTGGTAACGCTATTTGCGTTAAATTAAAAGATTTGATCCCTAAGCAACAATTTGAAATCCCTGTACAAGCAGCTATCAATGGCAAAGTAATTGCGCGTACCAATATCAAATCATTACGTAAGAATGTCTTAGCCAAATGTTATGGTGGTGATATCACGCGTAAGAAAAAATTATTAGAAAAACAAAAAGAAGGTAAAAAACGTATGAAGGCAGTAGGTTCGGTAGAAATTCCGCAGGAAGCATTCATGGCCGTGTTATCAATGGATGAAGATAGCAGTAGATAATCATGAGCAAAGGTTTATATATACATGTACCTTTTTGTAAGACCATTTGTTTTTACTGTGATTTTTGTCATGTAGGTTATAACCAATCATCTTGTGATGATTGGTTATCTGCTTTAGCTAAACAATTAGAGCAAACCAAGATTGAAGATATTGATACGATATATATAGGTGGCGGAACCCCTAATTGTTTAGATCATGCACAATTAGATCGTTTATTGACGCTATTAGATCCTTATGTTTCCTCAGTTAAAGAATATACGATGGAAATCAATGCCGAAGCCATGGATGAAATAAAGTATAAGCTGTTTAAAAAACATGGAATCAATCGTGTTAGTATCGGATTACAAACTACCGATCATAACTTTTTGCGACTATTAAATCGCAAGGCAACTTTTGAAGATGTAAAACAATGCATAGAAAAATTTATCAAACATGGCATCGATAATATCTCTGTTGATCTAATGTATTCTTTACCATTTCAACACCTTGAAGATCTTGCGAAAGATTTAGATCTGATCGTAGCATTACCGATCAAACATGTTTCGATCTATGCCTTGACCATTGAGGAGAATACCTTTCTAGGTAAGCAAGGGTTTATCAATCCCGATGAAGAGATCGAAGCAGATATGTATCTATTAGCTATAGATAAATTGCATGCTTCTGGTTTTAAACAATATGAAGTAAGTAATTTTGCCAAGGAAGGGTATGAAAGCCAACATAATCTGCATTATTGGTATTTTGATGATTTTTATGGTCTTGGTCCTGGTGCAAGCGGCAAGATCGATCATGTCTTATATGACAATACCAAAGATATCAGAAAATATATCAATGATCCTTTCTTACATGAAGCAACGCCTTTTAAAGATAAGGAAGAAGAAATGTTTGAACATATCATGATGAATTTAAGATTGGTCAAAGGCATCGATAGTCAAAACTTTAAACAATGCTACGGTGTGGATCTATTTATACATTATGAAAAGATCATTGATGAATTGATAAGAAAAAACCTTCTTATCAAAGAAGGTTTATATCTTCGTTGTACCAAAGAAGGTTTTCCGCTTTTAAATACGATCTTAACTTATTTTTTATGAGCATATAATTGATATATCGCTTGTGTTCCTAGCTCGTCACTGTATTCTTCGACGAGCTTTTCATATGCAGCTAAGACATCTTTTAAAATAGTCAAATCTAGTTTTTGTTGTTGGGCTTCAGCTTGAGCTAATTTCATATCTTTGATGAAGTGTTTGATAAAAAAACCTGGGGCAAAATCTTTGTTGATCATTTTTTGACCGTTATTGCTCATTTGCCAACTACCAGCTGCACCTTGTGCAATAGCGTCAAAGACCACTTGCTGATCTAGTCCCATGGTAGCTGCATAGTTTAATGCTTCGCTAACGCTAGCGATACAACCTGCAATGGCAATTTGGTTAGCCATCTTGCAATGCTGACCACTGCCGGCAGGACCGATGTAATTAATGGTCTTGCCCATTGCTTCAAAGATAGGTCTAGCCTGCATAAATGCTTCTTTCTCACCGCCAACCATGATAGATAATGTGCCATTTGCAGCACCTACATCTCCTCCTGATACGGGAGCGTCCAATAGTTTGATATTGTGGGCCTTAGCTTGGTTGGCCAATGCTCTAGCCAAAGTAGGGGAGCTAGTGGTCATATCGATTGCAAGATGACCTTTGAAATGTTTAAAAATAAGCTGATATACTTCCTCGACATCTTTTGGCATGCCAACGATGGAGATCACGATTTCAACATCTTCTACACAATGTGCTATATCTTCCGTCACGATTGCCCCAAAAGCTTCAAGCGCTTTAGCTTTAGCGTAAGTACGATTATATACTTTTACGCTATGACCATTTTTGATTAAATTTTTGATCATGCCTTGACCCATGACTCCAGTTCCGATAAATCCAATTTTCATTTTATATACTCCTTACTTGCTTATATTTTAACAAAAAATATAAGCAGATAAGAAAATAAATTTGTCATAAATAAAAGTAATATTTATTTTATTAAAATGAAAGGAAATACTTAGAAAGGCTTGATTTAATCATCAAGATATGGTAGACTTTAAAAGCTTTTAATCTGGGTTAGCTGTTACCTCTAGACGCTATACGCGGATTAAAAGGACTAATATCATTGGAGGAAGAAAAAATGTTAACTAAAGCAGAAAAAACTCAAATTATCAAAGATTATGCTCGTTTTGAAGGTGATACAGGAAGCGTTGAAGTACAAGTAGCTGTATTAACTGCTCAAATCAACCGTTTGACTGAACACTTAAAAGAACATAAGAAAGACTACCATTCAACAAGAGGATTGATGAAAATGGTTGGTCGTCGTAAAAATTTCTTGAACTACCTAAAAGAAAAAGATATCAACAGATATCGTGATTTAGTTTCTAGATTAGGATTAAGAAAATAAAATCATGCATTTGCATGATTTTTCTTTTATTTAAAAATGAACTAGTGTATATTATTGGTATAGAAGGTGATGGTATGGCTCAGATCTTAAAAGATAGCGTACGTAATCAAATTGTACAATCAGCTATTCAAGAAATATATGCAAATGGCTTAAAGAAGCTTAGCATGCGAAATATTGCGAAAAACGCTAATATGACCGTGGGCAATCTTTATCGCTATTTCGCAAGCAAAGATGCTTTGGTTGCTAGCATCGTAGAACCGATCATCAATAAGATCGATCAAGCAATCAAAAATGCTAGTAATGATAAGATCCATTTTTTGGATGTTCAAAGTTGTGCTATTAGCGCTAAAGATGTTAATGAAGCTATTGAAAATCTAGCTAATGAACTGATAGCAATCTACGATGAAAATCCTTTGGTTATGAAGATCATCATGAAAAATGAAATTGTTAGCCAAAGGATAACGCTGTGGCTTGTTACCTTGATGTCTACCTTGAATAATTCATGGGAAGGTCAAGCGAAAGATGAAAGCTATTATTATATGTTAGCAACTTCGATCATTGCTGGTATTAGCTATGCTTTTGGCAACATTGAAGATCGTGAGCAGCTGGCGGTTAACTTTAAATTATATCTAAAACAAATCGTACAAGTATTAGGAGCATGAATATGAGTTTTATAGAGTTTGAAAATGTTAAGAAAATATATAAGATGGGTGAAGTCGAAATTGAAGCATTAGCTGGTGTTGATTTCACGATTGAAAAAGGTGAGTTTGTGGTCATTGCTGGGCAATCAGGTGCTGGTAAAAGCACGATCTTAAATATCTTAGGGGGCATGGATAACTGCACTAGCGGTACTATTATCGTGGACGATGTAGAAGTAAGCAAGATGGATAATAAACAACTTTGCGATTATCGTCGTTACGATATTGGCTTTGTTTTCCAATTTTACAATTTAGTCCAAAATTTGACAGCTAAAGAAAATGTAGAATTAGCTACCCAGATTTGTAAAAATCCTTTGAATATCGATGAAACGATTGACGCGGTAGGGCTTAAAGCGCGTAAAAATAATTTTCCATCACAATTATCTGGTGGAGAACAACAACGGGTCGCTATTGCTAGGGCCTTGGCAAAAAATCCTAAGTTATTATTATGTGATGAACCTACAGGCGCTTTGGATTATCAAACAGGGAAGCAGGTGCTTAAACTGTTGCAGGATACTTGTCGCCAAAGAGATATGACGGTAGTGGTCATCACTCATAACTTAGCATTATGTCCAATGGGTGACAAGGTCATCCACGTTAAAAGCGGAAAGATCGCTGCAATCGAAATCAATGAAAATCCCCAAGATGTAGAAAGCATCGAATGGTAAGCCTATGAAAAGCATGATGATTAAAAACACCTTTAAAACGATTCGCAAGACCAAAGGTAAGTTCTTCTCGATCTTGGCGATCGTAGCGGTAGGTGTAGCTTTTTTCTCGGGTATCTTAGCATGTGCCCCTAATATGAAATATAATGCTGATTTATATTTTGATCAGTATAATTTGATGGATTATCGCATATTGTCTAATTTTGGGTTGACCAATGAAGATATTCGCAGCATTGAAGCCATTGATAAAGTTGAAGGGGTAATGCCAGCCTATAGTAAAGATGTCATTGCCATGATCAACGAAAAAGAAAGTGTCTTTCGAATCCATTCTTTAGACGTTGATAATACTGATCCCACTAATAAAAACTATATCAATCAGATCATTGTTTTAGATGGTAGATTACCTGCCAAAAGTGGAGAATGTATCGTCGAACAGTCAACGATCATGGAAGATGCGATCAAAATTGGAGATAAGATCACCATCAAGGCGGGAGATGATGATCCCATTGAAGATAGTTTTAATACCACTAGCTATGAGGTAGTAGGTATCATGCATACGCCTTACTATCTTTCGTATGAAAAAGGTTCTACGAATATTGGTAGTGGGAATGTCGATTATTATATGTATGTGCCGGAAAGCGACTTTAATATGGAGGTGTATACCGAAGCATTTGTAACTATCGAAAATGCTAAAGAATATAATAGTTACGATGATAGTTATTTTGATTATCTTGAAGATACAACCAATCAATTAGAAAGCTTAGGAATCGATAGATCAGAAATTAGAAGAAATGATATCTTAGATAAAGCCCAAGCAGAATTAGATAAATATACTAAGGAGTATGAAGAAGGCAAGCAAAAGTATGAAGAAGAAATTGCCAAAGCCAAAAAAGATCTAGAAGCTGGTAAGTTAAAGCTTTTAGAAGGACGATTAAGCTTACAATCCAAACAGGATGTTGCGCAAGCACAATTTATATCGGCCCAAATGCAGATCGATACAAATAAAGAACAAGTTGCCATGATCCAAGGGGAGCTTGATAATGCTGTAAAAGAATACGATATCCAAAATGCTGAATTAAACAAGCAAAAAGAAGAAGCTCAGAAACAATTAGATGAAGCTTTACAACAAGAGCAAACGGCTAAAGCAGCTTATGATGAACAAAAAAGCTTTTATGATAATCTCAATGCCGTTAATGAAGAAAAAAGCAATTGTCAGATAGAATTAGAAACTGCCAAGCTAGATAACCAACTTCAACAACAAGAAATCGATTTTTATCAAGGCTTGCTTGCAAGTGAAACAGATCCGGCAAAGATCGAAGAGTATGAAGCAAAGATCGCACAAGCGCAAGAAAAAATTAAGCAAAATGATGAACTTATTGCACAAAAGGAAGCGCGAATCAATGAAATTGATACGCAATATCCAAACCTTGAACAAGATCTAGTAGATGCCTCAGTAAAACTAGCACAGTTGCAAACAGAATATGAAGCTTTCCATGCTCAAGTTGAATTGTTACAAAAAACGATATCCACCATTGATCAAGGACAAGCGGCAGCAAAAAAAGTCATTGATGATCTTCAACAAAAAATCAATGATTATAATCAAAAAATAGCTGATGGTCAAGCACAGTTAGAAGCTCAAAAAGCGCAAGCAGCAATCGAATTTGCCAAAGCAGAACAAGAGTTAAGCAATGCTACGACATCTTTAGCCAAAGGTGAAATAGAATTAGCTAAGCAAGAAGAAAAAGGTAAGGAAGAACTAGAAGATGCCTATGATGAGCTAGTCAAAGCTCAAGATGAGATCGATCAAATTGCGCAAGCTAATTGGTATATCCTAGATCGTAATAGTCATTATAGTTATGTGGATTATAAAGGAGCAGCTGATCGTATTGCTGCCATTGCAAAAGTTTTCCCAGTATTTTTCTATTTCGTGGCAGCTTTGGTTTGTCTTACAACGATGACCAGAATGGTCGATGAAGAACGGAATGAGATCGGAACTTTAAAAGCTTTAGGTTATCGTAATTCGCAAATTGCCTTTAAATACGTGGCCTATGCAGCAATCGCTAGTATCTTAGGTTCGATCATCGGACTGGCGATTGGAGCCTTCTCCTTCCCATATATCATTTATATGGCATGGAATATGATGTATCTTTTGCCTTCAACGATGAAATTTGAAATGCAATGGGATATCATGATCATTGCTATGGCCTTATCGGTTGTCATCACGACCTTAGCTTCATTTAGTTCTTGTTATAAATCATTAATTGAAGTGCCTAGTTCATTGATGCGACCTAAAGCTCCTAAATTAGGTAAAAAGATCATTTTAGAACGTATTGATGCGATTTGGCGCCGATTATCATTTACTTCGAAAGTAACTTTTAGAAATATCTTTAGATATAAAAAACGCTTCTTCATGACTGTCGTAGGGATATCAGGATGTACAGCTTTGATCGTAGCTGGTTTTGGAATCAAAGATTCCATTAATACGATCGTAGATAAACAGTTTGAAGAAGTGTTTATGTATAATGGGATCGTATCGATCGACGATAAGATGACCAATAGCGAGAAAGCAGCGTTAGTTGAAGATATTGTCAATACATCATCCATTGATAGAGCCTATTTAACTTATATGGAAAATGGTAGCTTAAGCTATGATAATAAGGACCGTGATGTCACGATATGTGTCATTGACGATACTGAAACCTTCAATGATTTTGTGGATCTTCATGAAAGAGAAAGCAAGCAACCGCTAAGTCTAAGCGCCAATGGTATCATCATCACCGAAAGAATGGCAAACGCTTTAAATATCAAGGTTGGTGATGAAATAAACCTTAAAAATAATGATGGTATGATCAGAAGTTTTGCGGTGGATGGCATCAGTGAAAACTATGTTAATCATTATGTATATATGACCAATGCAGCTTATAAAAATAGCTATGGCATTCGCGCTGTAAATAATTCGATCCTGATCGAAACCAATGAAACATATCAAGATAATGATGCCATGATTGCTAAAGAATTAAATCAGCTTGATGGTGTAGAAACCATGAACTTTTATACGGCAATTAAAAATAACTTTCAAGATATGATCAAGAGCTTGGATTATATCGTGATCGTATTGATCATTTCAGCAGGAGCGTTAGCGTTTGTTGTCTTGTACAATCTAACCAATGTGAATATTTCTGAACGTACGCGCGAAATTGCTACGCTGATGGTCTTAGGCTTCAATAACAAAGAGGTTAATCGTTATATCTATAATGAAAATATCTTGTTGACCTTTATCGGCAGCATCGTTGGTCTTGGCTTAGGAAAGATCTTGCATTTAACGATCATGGTGGTCGTTGAGCTAGATTACATCATGTTTGGCAGGGTCATCAATAATATAAGTTACGTGTATGCCGTAGTAATTACTTTATTATTTGCCATTATCGTTAATCAAGTAATGAAGAAGAAGCTACGTGAAATTCCAATGGTGGAATCTTTGAAAAGCGTTGAATAAGCGTTTTGCTTGCATAATTAAGATATTTGTTTGATAATATCATCAGGAGGACTAAGTTAATGTCAAAAGAATTAAAATTCTATATTTGTGAACATTGTAAAAATGTTATTGTTAAAGTGAGCGATTCTCAAGTTCCAGTGGTTTGTTGTGGATCACCAATGAAAGAATTGGTAGCTAATACTACGGATGCTTCTCAAGAAAAACATGTGCCAGTTGTAACAAGAGAAAATAACATCATCAAAGTAAGCGTTGGTAGCGAAATACATCCAATGACTGAAGCTCATTATATTGAATTCATCGTATTAGAAACAGCTAGTGGATTTAGAGTTGCTTATTTAAAACCAACTGATGAACCAACCGTAGAATTCTATAGTGATGAACCAGTGATTGCAGTATATGCATATTGCAATTTGCATGGTTTGTGGAAAACAAGCATTTAAAAAAGCCAAACAAATAATTCTTAATAAAGTTGATCCAAGCAATCAACATTAGATCAACAATAATGGATTTCTAACTATAAGTGTGGGGTCATTACAACAATAGTTAGGACAATTATATTTTTATGGTATTGTTTTAAAAAAAGATTAGGTTACTTCATTGTAATCTAATCTTTTTTATATTATAAGCTTTTTCAATATCTAGATAAATCTTAAAGATAAGTTCTAATAGTTAATGATATTTTTTTTGAATTTTGTTTTATTATCAAGATCAATGTTTGAAGAAAACAATAGAAATTTCCATTATTTTGATAGATAATATTCGATTGATGATGCATCGTATAAGCAAAGGATACGCATCCTAACAAGATTGGCGAAATCATTTTGTGTTTTGATCACATGAAAATTATCTGCACAAATGGTTGCGTTTTTAAATCTAAGCATGATGATATCTTTGTAAGGTTTATACATATCTATGCAAATAAATATAACATGATCTCTTTCAGCTTTACTATAAGTTGATTCTAAATAATTTAAAAGAAATGCTTTTTTACGCGTTGGCGTAATTATCAATGATGGTCTATTCGAATTAATTATACAAAAGTATTTAGAGTTATCAAAATCATTATTCTTTTTATATCTCATCAATACATATTATTTCAGGTAAATTAACATGTTTGCTTACAGTAATTATCAAAAAAAATCATAACAATTTGATATAATGGATTAAAATTATCAGAAAAAGATTTATAACAATATCTGCATTGATAACGTTTGATAGAACAAAAAATTACAGTTTTCCAAATTAATTGAAGGATTGTTTAAAGCTATGTTGCAATAACCTTTAGACATGATATTGTTTGAACCGCAAAAAGGACAATAGTTAAGAATGCTGATAGGAATAACATTAGCAATAATAATACCTTGGTCATCTTTAGTAGATTTAATAAAATCAATATTTTTTGTCTAAGGTTGAGAATCCTTAAAACAAAACGATCAAAAGCTTGCTGATGAATAAAACTAGGTAAGATAAAGTAGTTATTTTAAGGGTTCAAGGCTTTGGTTTATCGCTTATAATCAACATCTTAAATAAAACTTCGATTATAATAGCACTTTGCAGGCAGTAAAAAGCTAATGATTTATTCTTTTTTTTGAATTTGTGTGTTAATATATAGAGGTTAAATATTAAAGAGGAAAATAAGTAAGATGACAAAACAAGAATTTAGTTTAGATTTCCATGGGAGAACTCTAAAAATTGAAACTGGCGAAATTGCCAAACAAGCAGGTGGTTCTGTTTTAGTTAGATATAATGATACAGTGGTCCTATCTTGTGCGACTGCTAATCATGAACCTAAAGATACAGACTTTTTCCCGCTTACAGTAAGTTATGAAGAAAAATTGTATTCGGCAGGTAAGATACCTGGTGGATTTTTACGTCGTGAAGGAAGACCAAGCGAACATGCTACCTTAACTGCACGTTTGATCGATAGACCTATCCGTCCCTTATTTGCGGAAGGTTTTAGAAATGAAGTGCAAGTAGTTAATACAGTATTATCGGTTGATCCTGATTGTTCAAGTGAAATGGCAGCAATGTTTGGTGCTAGCTTGGCTTTATGTGTTTCGGATATTCCATTTAATGGCCCTATTGCTGGGGTTATCGTAGGTAGGGTTGATGGCAAATTCATCATCAATCCTAGTGTCGAAGAAATGGAAAAATCAGACATCAATCTAACCGTTGCAGGTACCAAAGATGCGATCAACATGGTTGAAGCTGGTGCTAAAGAAGTTAGCGAAGAAGATATGTTGCAAGCTTTGTTGTTTGGGCATGAAAATATCAAGACATTATGTGCTTTCCAAGAAGAGATCATCGCTAAATGCGCAAAAGAAAAAATGGAAGTAGTACTATATGAGATTGATCCTGCAATCAAACAATTAGTTGATGAAAATGGTAAGAAAGATATCGAAGAAGCTGTAAGTATCAAAGGAAAACTAGAACGTTATGGCAAGATCGATGAATTGATCGCTAAAATGTGCGATATGGTTGCTAATCTTTCTTATGCAAGTGAAAAAGAACAAGATAAAGCTGTCAAACAATGTCGTGAATATTGTGTGCAAATCGAAGCCGAAGAAGTACGTCGTTTGATCAGTGTTGATAAGATCAGACCTGATGGTCGTAAATTGGATGAAATTCGTCCGCTAAATTCACAAGTAGATTTATTGCCACGAGTTCATGGTAGTGCCTTGTTTACGCGTGGAGAAACCCAAGTATTATCAGTTACTACTTTAGGAGCATTAGGGGATAATCAGATCATTGATGATTTGACAGAAGTTGAAGAAAAGCGTTTCATGCATCACTATAACTTCCCACCTTATTCAGTTGGGGAAACTGGCCGTATGGGCAATCCTGGAAGAAGAGAGATCGGTCATGGTGCTTTAGGAGAAAGAGCATTATTGCAAGTATTACCTAGTGCTGAAGAATTCCCATATTGTATCCGTACCGTAGCAGAAGTATTAGAATCTAACGGAAGCAGCTCACAAGCTAGTATCTGTGCTGGTACCATGAGCTTGATGGCTGCAGGTGTACCTATCAAAGCACCAGTAGCTGGGGTAGCAATGGGCTTGATCACTTATGGCGATCATTATTCGATCTTGACCGATATTCAAGGTATGGAAGATCATTATGGCGATATGGACTTCAAGGTAGCTGGTACTAAAGATGGTATCACGGCATTGCAAATGGATATCAAGATTGATGGTATCAATGAAGAAATCTTGCGTGAAGCATTGGCACAAGCTCATAAAGGTCGTTTAGAAATCTTAGAAAATATGATGGCTTGTATTGATAAACCACGTGCAGATGTTAGCAAATATGCACCAAAATTAGATTCGATCAAGGTTCCAGTAGATAAGATCCGTGAAGTTATCGGTACTGGTGGTAAGATGATCAATCAGATCATTGCGGAATGTGACCAAGTTAAGATCGATATCGATGATGATGGTAACTGCGTAATCTATCATATGGATCGCGAAATGATCAACAAAGCTAAGGCTATGATCGAAACGATCATCAAAGAAGCAAAAGTAGGTGAAATCTACGATGCTAAGGTCGTACGCATGGAAAAATTTGGAGCTTTTGTAGAGTTGTTTACAAATACCGATGCTTTATTACATGTTAGCAAGATCTCATATGATCGAGTAGAAAAAGTCGAAGATGTTCTTAAATTAGGTGATATCATCAAAGTAATCGTAACTGATATTGATGATAAAGGTCGTATCAATGTTTCCCATCGTGATCTTTTAGAAAAACCAGAAGGTTGGGACGAACAACAAAAAGCTAAAAAAGAAAAACACAGTAAACCACAAGGTGAAAAACGTGTATTCAAGAAACAAGACTAAGGGGATGATATCCCCTTTTTTAGAAGGGGAAATTCATATTAGATCATATCAATCAAGTGATATAGATGACGTTGTTAAATTATTTTATGATACGGTTCATAATGTGAATATTTTGGATTATGATCAAAAGCAAGTGGAGGCTTGGGCCCCAAAGGAAATAGATATTATTGCATGGAATCAGTCATTGCTTGCTAACTATAGCTTGGTAGCTACGATCGCTGGTAAGATCGTAGGTTTTGGCGATATAAACGACGATGGTTATTTAGATAGGTTGTACGTTCATCATTTATATCTTAGACAAGGTATTGCGACAAGATTGTGTGATGAACTAGAAAGGCATCATGAAGGACGAATAACCGTACATGCATCACTAACTGCTATTAATTTTTTCAAAAAGCGTGGATATAGCATCATCACAAATCAACGTGTTGAAAGAAGAGGATGTTGGTTAGAAAATTTTGTGATGGAGAAAGTTTAATTTTATTTTTTGAAAAATATTTGCTAGAATATTTAAGTTATTGATGGAGGTATATATCATGCGCATGCGAAAGAAAAAATGGGCAATGCCATTTTTGCAAGAACATCCGGAGTTTGTTATCTTTGAACCCGAAATTAATAAAGGCAGATGGAAAGAAGTATTTAAAAAAGATAAATTACATATTGAAATTGGTTGCGGTAAAGGGGACTACTTTATCCAAATGTCTAAAATGTATCAAGACGAAGCATGGCTAGCAATAGAAAAGGACTATAATTGTGCTGCCGTAGCGGCTAAAAAGGCTTTAGAAGATATTAATGATAATGCTTTATTGGTTACTAAAGATGCGCAAGATATCGCAAATTGGTTTGCTGATAAAGAAGTTGATGTCATTCATTTGAATTTTAGCGATCCATGGCCTAAGTCCAAAAATTCTAAACGTCGTTTATCTCATAGTAATTTTTTGCAACAGTATCATAAAATTTTGAGTGATGAAGGTCAGATCATTTTAAAAACGGATAATCAAAAGTTTTTTGAATTTTCGTTGGTTGAGTTTACGCACGCAAATTTTGAGTTAGTACAGGTATGGGTTGATTTTCGAAGAGATGTTCATGATGAGGATGCTATAAGTGAATATGAAGCTAAGTTTATGGGCCTTGGACAACCAATTTATCGCGCGATTTTTGCCAAAGTAGTGTTATAATGTAAATGTGGTGATTAATTTGAAAAAGATCATTTTATTTTTGTTGGTGCTTTGCTTAAGCGGATGTCAAAGCCAATTAGATATACAACAAGCTTTAGATAGTAATTTAGCGAAAGCTAATGCTTTACCTAGTGCGGTAGCAAACAATAATAAAAAATTCTATAGTTTTTATCTAGAGCCAGATATTGGCCGTTTGCAAGCCAATCAAACCAGCTCGATCTTAAAATATAAAGATACGAAATTCACGATGAATTTAAATATCAGCAAGATCGTCAATGCTCAAAGTTATGGAGATATCATCCCTGATATTACCAAACCAGATGATCAATATCTTGTAGCACAATCGATTGGTAATTATACGGACTATGACGGAACTTCTTATCCATATCAAAGTTATATCTATCATTTACCAAATGGGGATTATTATTTGACCATGGATACACAATATGTTTTTTTCAGTGCGATAGGCAATGAATATCAAGTGCTTGAAGTTGCCGATCAAATGTTAAAGATAGCTAAATCTGTATCGATCGATGATGAAGAAATCATGATCGCATATTCGGCCAAAGAACGAATCATCTTTGAAGGGGAAGAACTAAGTTTATATGATCAGATCATTCCTGTAGAAGGTAAGGTTAGCGATATGCTTGAAAAGCCCACGGATATTACCGGTGGTGATAATATTGATGAAGGAAATATCTTGCCAAAACCAGAAGAAAATGAAGAAGAAAACTTAGAAGATGATGGAGAATATCGTACCGATAGCTTTGAATAAGCAGGTTAATTGTAATTTAATAGTTACAAAATCAGTAAAGTATAATAAAATATATTAAGGGTAAAGGAGAAAATATATGTTTAATAAACTAAAAAATTTGATTTTTGAAGAAGAAGATATTATTGAAGATGACGAAGATACGCTTGAAGATAGTTATGAAAGCGCACCTGTCGTTAAAACTTCTAAACCTAAGGTAACAAAAAAAGTAGAAAAACCTATTATTGAAGATAATTATTATGAAGAAGCTAAACCAGTTAGCAAACCTGTAAAACAAGCTCCTGTTGCAGAACCAACAGAAACATATGTACCAAAAAGCAAACCTGTCGTTAAACAACAAATTGACAATGTTAAATTGGATAACCTTCGTACCTATAGCGCACCTAGTGAAACACCAGCAGCTAAACCAGCTGCACAGCCAGTTGCTCAACCAAAATCAAGTTTGGGGATTCAGGTCGATGATGTAGAAACATTTAAACCTAGCAATACCAGTGCACAAAAAGCAACGATGGCAGCGCAAAGAACAGCTCGTCCTAAATCAACGACCACGACGATCACCAAAAATACGCGAAATATTGCTAAAGTTGAGACCAATTCAACTTATGAAAGAAGACCAGTTATCAGTCCAATTTTTGGTTTGAGCGAAAAGGATGTTCAATCATCAATGAATTCGACCTTAGTACCAAGAAATGGCACTAAAGAAGTAGAAAAAGATGATATTATTTCACCAATCTATGGTAATGCGATCAGAACATCATATCAAACAGAAACCAAAGAAAGCTATGATCAACCAGTTAAAGAAGTAGAAGCAAATGATTATAGCCAATTGATCAAAAATAAAGAAACAGTTAAAGAAGAACCAGAAATTGATAATGTTCCATTATTCTCTTTAGATGATATTTTAGCTAGCCGTGATGAACAAGATCAAAAGTTTAGCAAAAAAGATGTAAGAGAAAACCAAACCCGAGTTGTAAACAACCGTAATTATAGTCTATTTGACGATGAGGATTAACTTATGATCTATATGATAGGAATTAAAGGAACCGGTATGTCGGCTCTAGCTTGTATCCTAAACGATCTAGGATATGAAGTAGCAGGTAGTGATCTCAAGAAACATTTCTTCACAGAAGAACCTTTAATTTCGCGTCATATCAGAATCGATGAGTTTGATGAAAAAAATATTAAAGATCATATGATCGTGATCATCGGTAATGCATTTAAAGAAGATTTTTGCGAGGTAGTGGCAGCTAGAAATAATCCTACTTGTCAATGCTATCGCTATCATGAATTCTTAGGTAAGTTCATGAATGATTATCGTTCTGTTTGTGTTGCTGGCAGTCACGGTAAGACCACGACGACAGGAATGCTTTCAAGCATGATGAACGAAAGCTTTCCTAGTGGTTATCTTATAGGTGATGGGAGTGGCTATGTAACCAAAGAAACAAAGTATCTTTGTGTTGAAGCATGCGAGTACCGTCGCCATTTTTTAGCTTATCATCCTGAATACGCGATCATTACTAATGTAGAAATAGATCATGTTGATTATTTTAAATCAAAAGAAGATTATCGTTTGGCTTATGAACAATTTAGTCAAAATGTCACCAAAGCATTGGTAATTTTTGGTGATGATGAAGAAGCGCGAAAATTAAAGATTTCGCAAGAACATTATTGGTATGGTATCGATCATCGTAATGATTTTTACGCCGATAATATCGTTGAAACTAGTGAAGATATGAGCTTTGACCTTTATTTTAAAGGTAATTTCATATATCGTTTTAATCTGCCATTTGTTGGTCGTCATTTGTTATGGAATGCGCTAGGAACGATCGCAATTGGAATCCTTGAAGAAATGGATCCAACTGTCATTGAGGCAGGTTTAAGCAAATTTACTGGGGTCAAAAGACGTTTTGTAATTGAAAAACATGGTGATAATGTCTTTGTAGATGATTATGCTCATCATCCAACAGAAGTTAAGATCACCATTGCAGCCGCTAAAAAACGTTTTCCAGATAAGAAACTTGTCGCCATTTTCAAACCGCATCGTGTATCGCGCGTATATTATTTTGCTCAAGAATTTGCTGATGCCTTAAAAGGGGCAGATAAGGTATATTTATGTGATTTCACCAGCATTGATGATAAAGAGGATGGCATCGATATCGATATCAGTTATTTACAGAAGCTGATTCCTGGTAGCGTGATCTTGGAAGAAAATGAAAATGGTGCTAGTCAATTAGCCTTAGAAGAACCTTGTTGTTATTTATTTATGTCTAGTAAAGATATTTATGGTTTAGCAAACATGGTAAAGCGTTATCAAAAATATTGAAAATATTTTCATTATGGTGTATAATCAACCTTGGAAGGTGAAACTATGGATGCATTGCTTAAAGATCTTGAAATAGTATGTCAGCAATTGTTACCAATTGTAGGTACCGTTGTTTTGATCATGCTATGCTTATTAATAAATCGTTTGATTAAATTTGTTACTTCGCTAACTAAGACCGTAGATAATTTAGAATCTACGATCAAGTTGGTAGATACTTCATTAGAAAAGGTACAAACCCCGCTTGATACGGCGGTCAAGGTTAGTCATACCGTTGACAATGTACACGACTCAACTGTAGAAAATGTCAAAAAAGCTCAAGAATATATTCATGATAATATGGATAATGTAAAAAATTATATCAATGGTAAGATTAGTAAGGAGAAGCAAGATGAGTGAACAAGAAAAGAAAACAAGCGCAGTTGATGATATCGATCAAACTGTTGAAGAATTAAAGGCTAAGATTGATCAGATCAGTCAAGAAACGCCTTTAGATATTGAAAATAAAGATATAGAGCTAGATGTAGCCAAAGAAGCTGATAAAAACTATAAAGAAAATGCTAGTAAAGTAGTAAATGCAGCAATTGATCAAATTAAAGATAAATCGCAAAAAATCAAAGATGACGAAGAATTAAAAAAGGTTATCGATAATATCAAAAAAATTACTGAGGAAAGCATTGAAAATCTGAAAAAACAATATCATGATTTTGTCAATGATCCAAAAGTCCAAAATTCATATCAGGAAGTTAAAGAACAAGCTTTTACCTTATATGAAAAAATGCAAGATTATGCAAGCGTTCAAATTCAAAAATTAAAAGATAATGAAGAATTTATGCAAAAGGTCAATGAATTAAATCAAACGATCGATAAAGGGGTAAATTATGCCAATGAAAAGATCAATGAATTTACTAGTAGACCTGAAGTGAATGAAAAGATTGAAAAAGCGAAAGATGTTGCAATCGATTTGGCAGAAAAGTCAACTGCAGCATTGAAAAATTGGTTAAGACCAGAAAATAACGAGAAATAAAAAGGAGGAGTTTTGATGAAGCGTGTTACAATATATGATGTAGCCAAAGAAGCAGGAGTTAGTTTAGCTACTGTCTCCAGAGTAATCAATCGTTCGGATGTTGTTAAAGCTCCAACTAAAAATAAAGTTGAGGCTGCTATCGAAAGATTGGGATATAAACCAAATGCTATTGCACAAGGCTTAGCTTTATCAAAAACTACTACGATTGGTCTAGTTATTCCGGAAGCAAGCTATACTTACATTGGCCAAATCATCAATGGCTTGATCGATGTTGCTAAAATGTACAATTACAACATCATCTTGCATACGATTACCGAAGGCATAACGGATTTAAATGATATCATTGAAACGATCATTCGATCACGCGTAGATGGGGTCATCGTTTATAATGATAAATTAGTAATTGATCGAATCGATGAAATTTCTAGTTACAATATTCCAATTGTTATCGTAGGTAATCGTACAAGCGGACATATGGTAAGCAGCGTATTTGTGGATATCGAAAAAGCTATCTTTGAATTGGTGAATGAATATCTAGAAAAGGGTATTGATGATATTGCTATCATTCAAGATAGAAAAAATCCATGTGCGGTTGAACAAATGGTAAAGGGAGCTTCCAGAGCTTTTGCCCAACATGGCAAAGAATTTAAAAACTATTTAGAGATGGATGCTTCTAGTCGCACATCTTATAAATTTATGAGCAAATATTTGAAAGATCATCGTCATGATCTGATCATTGCTCATCGCGATTCTCAAGCGATGGCAACGATCAATGCAGCAAAAGAAAATGGTTATGATGTTCCAAATGATATCGAAGTCGTTTGTGTTATTGATACCAAGTACAATTCAATGATGCGTCCGCAAATTTCTAGTTTTGCTATTCCATCATATGATCTTGGAGCTGTATCAATGCGGATCATGACCAAAATGTTACATGATGAAGCCGTAGATGATCAGGAAATTGAATTAAGTTATTTATACAGTCCTCGTCAATCGACTAAATAAAAAAAGCATTTGATTGGAAAATAGTATTATCATTGGGGATACATAGAGAGATCTTGGGTGGTGCAAAAGATCTATCATCAGGATAAGAATACACTCCAAAAGCTGTTTATAAAATAAACCGTGTTCTCGCGTTAAGAGATAAAAGGGCATATCGTTAAGATGTGAACTAAGGTGGTACCGCGTTATTTAACGTCCTTAGATTTAAGGACGTTTTTTTATGGAAAAGGAGAAAGTTATGACATTTTTTGAAGATTTACAAGCAAGAGGTTTGATCAAAGATATGATCGACGAAGAAAACTTAAAAAAACACATGGAAAGCCCATGTACGGTGTACATTGGTTTTGACCCAACAGCAGACTGCTTACACGTAGGACATTTACAACAAATTTGTATCTTGAAACGTTGGCAAATGGCAGGACACAATGTTATTGCGGTAGCAGGTGGAGCTACAGGAATGATCGGCGATCCTAAGCCTACCCAAGAACGTCGCTTATTAAGTGCGCAGGAAATCAAACACAACGTTGAAGCCATCAAGGTACAACTAGGTAAGTTCTTAGATTTCGAAAGTGGCACGGCTCGTTTAGTTGATAACTACGATTGGTTAGGTAATATGTCTTTGATTGATTTTTTACGTGACTATGGTAAATATTTTAATGTTAATTACATGATCAATAAAGATACTATTGCTAAGCGTTTGGAAAGTGGTATCAGCTTTACTGAATTTACCTATACCATCTTACAAGCTATTGACTTTTTAAAACTATATCAAACCTACAATTGTACGATTCAATTAGGTGGTAGTGACCAATGGGGCAATCTAGTCAGTGGTACCGATCTAATTCGTAAAGTTTGTGGCCATGAAACTAAGGTGTACGGTATTACTTCACCATTGCTAACTAAAAGTGATGGCGGTAAGTTTGGTAAGACCGAAACTGGTACCGTATGGTTAAGCAAAGAAAGAACAAGCCCATACGAATTCTATCAATTCTGGGTCAACACTAGTGATGCCGATATCATCAATTACATGAAACGTTTAAGTTTCAAAAGCTTAGAAGAAATTTTAGCTTTTGAAGAAAAGGTTAAAAC